>JBFICQ010000180.1:0-7437 GCA_041581895.1 Polyangiales bacterium
CCGTGTGCACAATGGGTCTGCGGGTCGAACAAGGCGCAATCCTCGCAGTTCCACTTGAGCCGAAAGCGCTCACGTTGCTCGCGAAAACGCTCGTCCTGTTCAACCTTCATCGGGAAGCTCGATCTTGTGAACACGCCGCTCGTGTCGACCGCCCTCGAAGCTCGTAGAAAGAAACGTTCTCAGAATGTCGGCCGCCAGACCGCTACCAGCGACGCGCGCGCCGATGCAAAGCACGTTGGCGTCGTTGTGCCGCCTTGCCATCGCCGCGCTGTAGCTATCTCCGCACACGGCTGCGCGAACTTCGGGGTGCCGATTGGCTGCCATCGACATCCCAATGCCGGTACCGCACACCAAGAGCCCTACCCCCTCGCCGCGTTCCACCGCCCTGGCGACACGGTGCGAGTAGTCCGGATAGTCGGTCGATTCGGTCGAGTGGGTGCCGACATCTTCAATTTCGTACCCGAGCTCGCGCGCTACCTCGCAGAGCTCCCTCTTGAGCGCGAAGCCAGCGTGATCCGAACCGACTACGAGAGTCTTGCCCATGCTACGGGCGTCTTAGCACGAGCGTACAGTTGGTCCCGCCAAAGCCAAACGAGTTGTTCATCACCACGTTCACCTGGCGTTCCTGCGCCTCGTTGGGTACGAGATTCATCCCCGCCGCCACCTCGTCGGACGTCTCGAGATTGATTGTCGGCGGAATAACACGGTCCCGTATGCTCAGCACGCAAAGGACGGGCTCGAGACCCCCGGCAGCCCCAAGCAGGTGACCCGTCATGCTCTTGGTGCTCGTCACCGCTAGGCCATCCACGGAGTGGTCGCCAAAAACACGGCGGATCGCTCGGATCTCCTCCACGTCCCCGGCCGGCGTTGACGTGCCGTGCGCGTTCACGCAGTCGACTTCGTCCGGATTCATCTTCGCGTCCGCGAGCGCGAGCGTCATCGCCCGCCGCGCTCCATCCCCGTCCGGCGCCGGCTGCACCGTGTGATAGGCATCAGAAGTGGCGCTGTAACCGACGATTTCGCCGAGGATCGTCGCACCTCGGGCCATTGCCGCTTCCCGTTCCTCGAGCACGCAAATGCCCGCTCCTTCGCCGATCACGAAGCCGTCGCGCTCGGTGTCGAAGGGTCGGCTCGCAGCTTCCGGGGCCTCGTTTCGGCGCGATAGGGCGCGCATGGCGGAGAAAGCTGCCACACCAACCGGGGTGACCGCCGCCTCGGCACCACCCGCGATCGCCGCGTCGATCTCGCCGCGCTGAATCCAGCGAAACGCATCGCCAATGGCATGCGCGCCCGAGGCGCAAGCGCTGGTGTGGGTATAGCTTGGGCCTTTGAACCCGTACTGAATCGAAACCTGACCCGGCGCCAAGTTCGAGACCACCGAGGGAACGAAGTATGGCGAGATCCTCCGCGGGCCTTTCTCGAACAGCGTCCTGCAGGTTTCTTCGAAGATCTCGAGCCCGCAAAATCCGACCCCGATGAACGTGCCGACCCGCTCCTTTTGCTCATCGGTGGGCTCGAAGTGAGCGGCTTGAATCGCTTGGGTCGACGCCGCGATGGCCAATTGGATGAATCGCGCTGCCTCCCGCAACCGACGCTTGGGCATGTACTCCAAGGGATCGAAATCGGAGCACTCACCGGCGATCTGGGAACCAAATTCGGTCGGGTCGAAAGCCTGGATGCGTGCGATCCCGCTTCGGCCCGCCTTGATGTTCGCCCAGGTGGTTGCGGTATCCGCGCCACAGGGGCTCACGGTCCCAAGACCTGTGATGACTACTCGCCGCATCGTTCATCCCAAAGCCGGAGCTCGAGATCGACTAGCGCTTTCGCTCGGTGATGTAGTCGATCGCATCCTGGACGGTCTTGATCCTTTCCGTGTCCTCATCGTCGATGTCGATCTCGAACTGCTCTTCGAAGGCCAAGACCAACTCGACGATCGCAAGCGAGTCTGCCTGCAGGTTGTCGATGAAACTGTCGCTTTCTTTAATGTCCGACTGATCGACATCCAACTGCTGCGATACGATTTCCTTAACCTTCTCAGCAATGTTCATGTGTTCCTCCGTCACGTGGCTAGACGTGCATGCCTCCGTTGACCCGGACGACCTGTCCCGTGATATAGCTCGCTTCGTCGCTTGCTAAAAACACTACGGCCGCAGCGACCTCTTCGGGCCGCCCTATTCGCCCGAGCGGGGTCTGTTCGATGATCCCCTTTCGAGCGGCCTCGGTGAGCCCCGAGGTCATCTCGGTTTCGATGAATCCAGGCGCGATCGCATTGACTGTGATGCCGCGAGAGGCGTACTCACGCGCAAGGGTGCGGGTGATGCCCAAAAGAGCGGCCTTGGAAGCCGAATAAACGACTTGCCCCGGGTTTCCGGTCTCGCCCACGACGCTCGACAGATTGATGACCCGGCCGTGGCGCTTACGCATCATGGCCTTGATGCACGCCTTGGCGCAGAACACCGCTCCGTTGACGTTCGTCGCCCATGTCACTTCGAGGTCCCTCTGCGATACGCGTAACAACAGCTGGTCGATCGAGATTCCGGCGTTGTTGACCAGGATGTCGATCTTCCCGTGCTTCTCGTGAGCTTGCTTGATCGCGCGGTCGACGGCATCGGGATCGGATACGTCGAAGGCGAGCAGCTCGCCCTGACCGCCGGCTTCTTGAATGAGCTGGAGGGTTTCTTCTGCTGCCTGGGCGTTCGTTCGATAGTTGACGAGGACGTATGCTCCAGCTTTGGCGAGGGCAAGGCAGGTTGCGCGCCCGATGCCTCGCGACCCCCCGGTCACGATTGCGATTTTCCCCGCCAGAGCGAACACGACTACTCGATCTCGTCTACGTTGCCTTTGGTGACCTGACGGCCTTTATAGTACCCGCACGCAGGGCACGCCCGGTGCGGCAACATGACGTCACCGCAGTTCGGACAGTCGACGAGGTTCGGGGCGGTGATCTTGTCGTGATGGGCGCGGCGCTGGTCGCGCTTCATCGGGCTCGTTCTGCGCTTTGGAACTGCCACGGGTTACTCCTCTTTCTTGGTGAGCTCTTCTTTGAGTTTCAGCAGGGGCGCGAATCGCGCGTCTGGCGCGGACGGCCCAAAGATCTCTTTCGGTGGGCGAAGATGCTCCGGGACGGCGATGCCTTCGCAGTCGTCGGAGCAAAGGGCTTTCATCGGGACCTCGAGCAGCAAGTGCTCCCGGACCATCGAATCGAGCACGATTTCGCTTCCCCCGTAGTAGTCCCGGTTCATCTCGTCCAGCCGAATCTCGATTTCCTCCCCCGCAGAAGGACGCGTATGCTCCGGGCTAAAGAGAGAAGCCACCGGCGAATCGACGTCGATGGCCACATCACCGAGGCATCGGGCGCAAGGGGCCACCATGGCTGCGGTGATTTGACCCTGCACCAGAACGTCCCGACCATTGCGCTGAGCGTGCACCTGGAGACTGCCCTCGTGACCGGTAGGCTTCAGCTCGGTCCCAGCCAAGGCGGACGATAGCCAGTCCGTGCCGATGGCAAAGCTCCATTCCTTCCCAGACTCGTCGAGGTCCTGGACCTGTAGGACAAAAGCAGACATCGAAATCAGCCGGTTTGGGGCTTGCCGACCGGCTCTCCTGGCTACGAAAAGCGCTACTATTCAGTGAGCACGGAGCACTGTCAAACTGCCGCGGACGTCGAGACTGCCGCTGCAGGCCTGCAGCAGATCCCTGCCAGAGGGCGCACACAGTCGCCTTTCTGCAGGAGCGTGATACGTTTCGACGGATATGACGGATGAATTTCGACGCTTTTCCGGAACCGCGACCTATCTGACCAACGAAGCCCTCGAGGCGGCGGTCAACTGCGCCATCGTCCTCGAGCGCCCGCTGTTGGTGCGGGGCGAGCCTGGTACCGGCAAGACCCTATTGGCCGATGCGGTTGCGGGCGCCCTCGAGATGCCCCTGCTTCGGTGGAACATTCGAAGCACCACGCTCGCGCAGCATGGGCTCTACTTGTACGACACCGTCCAACGCCTCTACGACTCCAGATTTGGAGACAAGGACGTCAATGATATCCGCCAGTACATCAAGCTCGGACCGATGGGCGAAGCCTTCAACGCGAAAGAGCGAGTCGTGCTGCTGATCGACGAGATCGACAAGGCCGACGTCGAGTTCCCAAACGATCTTCTGAATGAGCTCGATCGGATGCAGTTCCACATCGACGAAACCCAAGAAGACGTTGTCGCAACGAAGCGCCCCGTCGTGATCATTACCAGCAACGCCGAAAAGGAGCTTCCGGACGCTTTCTTGAGGCGCTGCGTCTTTCACTTCATCGACTTCCCGACCCCCGAGCTGATGCATGACATCGTTCGAGTGCACCACCCCGACGTTCACGACAGTCTGGTCGATCAAGCCCTCAAGACCTTCTACGAGATCCGGGGGATGCGGCGGCTTCGCAAGCGCCCGAGCACCAGCGAGCTCGTAGACTGGATTGCCGTGCTCCAACGCGCGGGGATCAACAACGTGAAACTCGAGGAGAATCTTCCCTTCCTGGGCGCGCTGCTCAAGAAGGAACAAGACCTCGTCGCCTACGCCGACCAGCTTTCGGGCGGCAGGCAATGGAGAAGCTGAGATCCTAGTCCCTTTCATGTATGAGCTTCGCGGTCGTGGCGTTCCTGTCGGGACGCAGGAGGTCATTGCGCTTGCCGAAGCGCTCAAAGCGGGTCTCCATGAAAGCTCGCTCGAAGGTTTCTACAACGTTGCGCGCTCGGTTATGATTCACAGCGAGGCGCACCTCGACTCATTCGACGAGGCTTTCTTGTCGTTCTTCAAGGGCGTCGAAATCGAATCGAAGAAGCTCAAGGATGAGCTCTGGGAGTGGCTGAAAGAAGCCAAGGAGAACATGGGCGAGCTCACCGATGAGCAGCGGGAGTTCGTCGAAAGCCTCGACCTCGACGAGCTTCGCAAGCTGTTCGAAGAGCGACTCGCGGAGCAAGACGAAGAGCATCACGGCGGCGACAAATGGATCGGCACCGGAGGCACATCGCCCTTTGGCCACGGAGGTCGAGCTCCGCAGGGCTTTCGCATCGGAGGCTCGGGTGGCGGCCGAACCGCGGTCAAAGTGGCGGACGCGCGCCTCTACCGACCCTACCGCCAGGACCTCACCCTCGACGTCCGTCAGATGCAGGTGGCGCTTCGCAAGCTGCGCGCTTTCGCCCGGGAGGGCGGGGAAGAAGAGCTCGACCTCGAAGGCACCGTCGACGCGACCGCGAAAAACGCCGGCGAGCTCGAAGTCGTCACACGTCCCCCGCGCCGCCACAACACCCGCATCATCTTGATGATGGACGTCGGCGGCTCGATGGACCCCTTCGCTCACCTCTGCTCCAGGCTTTTTTCGGCAGCAAAGAAGTCCACCCACTTCAAAGAGCTCCGGACATACTACTTCCACAACTGCGTCTACGGTCACGTCTACGAAACCGAACGGTTCGACAAGCCCGTCCGCGTCCGCGATCTCATCCACGAGGCGGGGCCCCACTACAAGCTCATCATGGTGGGCGACGCGTTGATGGCCCCCTACGAGCTACTAGCTGCGGGCGGCTCGCTGGACCTCGGCGACGACCGAGGGATCGAGGGCATCCAATGGCTGATGATGCTGAGCCAACACTTCCACCGGAGCATCTGGCTCAACCCGGAGCCCCAGCGGTACTGGAGCGGCAACACGATCGAATACGTTCGCGAGGTTTTCGACATGTTTCCTCTCACGCTCGAGGGCCTCGGAGAGGGTGTCGGCCATCTTCTCAAGGGCGGCAAAGCCCACTAAAGTACGCCATCACGGTGGCCCATCAGTTCGAGATCTCCAGCGACCTCGCCACCAGCTCGGAAGCCGTGGCCGCGCATTGCGCTTCCCCCAAAGGGATCTCACGCGAGCTACGCCCGTGGTTTCGCATGACCTTTCCGTCCGACATCTCCATCCTCGCCGAAAACAACATCACGCTCGGAAAACCGATTGGTCGCAGCTTCATGCTTCTTTTCGGTTTTCTGCCGGTCGATTGGGACGATGTGACCCTGATCGAGCTCGAGCCCGGTCGCCGCTTTCTCGAGCGCTCGTCCATGGCGAGCCAACGCGTGTGGGAGCACGAGCGCATCATCGAACCGCTCGACGCGGGCACCCGCATCACCGATCGGCTCCGATGGGAGGGTCGATTTCCGGGGGCCGCGGCGGTGTTCGATGTCGTGGTGCCTCGGTTGTTTGCCTGGCGACACCGGCAATTGAAAGAGCTGTTTGGCGAGCTTTCTAGCGTCGGGCGTAGAAGCCGATAGCCATGGCGTTGGAACGCATGACCACCTAGAGCGCCTTACTTCGCGCCCTTGCCCTTGCTGTCGCTGGTCGCACCTTCGGCGCTCTCGACTGCTGCGCCGCCCTCGGCGTTGGTGCCCTTGTCGCCGCTCTTGGCGCCTTTGCCCGTGCTGTCGCTCGTGGCCCCATCGCCGGTGTCGATCGCCTCGCCGCCTTTGCCGTTACCGCCGCGATTGGTGCCGGTGCTCTCGCCTGGGTTGTCCTCGTCGTAGCCGTCGGCGTCATCGCCATGCCCGGCGTTGTTGTCGCCTTCGGTACCGGAGCTGCTGCTGCCCGAGCCGCTGCCTGCAGTTCCACTCTCGTTCGTGTCGGTGCCCGAGGTGGCGCTGCCCTGGCCGTCACCCTGGGTGGCGCTCCCCTCATTGCCTCCAGCAGGCCCCCCGGCACTTGCCGTCGGTGGCCCGTCATGGGTCGTATTGTGCATGTCATCCGCGAGCATGAACATGCTAAACGGGCTCGCACCTGCCAGCCCGAGCGCCACCAGCCCGAGGACTGCCACCACAACGATCCAAGTTAGAGTCTTCTTCTTCATTACTATGTCCTTCGTTTCTTCTCGAGAAGGGTAGGCTCCCGTTCCCACAATCGGCGACTGCGCCGCCGTCACGACGGCAAGCGTTGATCTTCCCCTGCTTTCAGTATGCACTCCCGGGCGGGCATGCGGGCATGGCACAAGCCTTCTTCGCAGAAACGGTGAGCCGACTCACAAACCTCGCACGCACCAGCAGCGGTCAGTACCCAGGCGGACGACGGCGACGCGCTAAAGCAACGCCCAGCAATCCCAAGAGCATCAACGCATCAATCGGGGAGCCGTTCCTCTGCACGCTGCACCCCACGTGGAAGTCGCCGCTTTCCGTGCTGGGCTTGGGCACGTCGGTACCGATATCCTGTTCAGTCGGAGCTCCACCGTCCGGGCTGAAGGCTCCGCCGTCGGGCATCGGCATTCCGCCGTCTAGGGAGGGCATTCCGGCGTCGGGCTCGGTTGTAGGCTCGATCGCGCAGCTCGACGAACACCCGTCGCCGTTGAGAAGGTTCCCGTCGTCGCAGGCCTCGGGCGGGGTGACGAATCCATCCCCGCAAAGCGGCGACCGGACTTGGCAGCTGTCGGTACACAGCGC
>JBFICQ010000181.1:0-7374 GCA_041581895.1 Polyangiales bacterium
GCGCGCACGACTGCACCCTCGATCGGTTGCCCTCGAGCATCGACGACCCACCCCTCGAGGGTTGCGCCCGGCTCGAGACGTACCTCGATATCGGGCGCCTCGGACGACGTGGCAACGGGCCCGGATGGCACGTATCCTTCGGCTTCGACGTAGAGGTTGGGGTCTTCGCCGACGATTCCCGGGACGGCAAACCGTCCATCCGTATCGCTTTCGATCGCACGCGAGTAGACGCCCAAGACGCCGGTTGCCACGTTGACGCTCGCCCCACCAATCGGTTGACCGGTCCGTGCGTCCACCACGCGTCCGGAAAGGGCCCATCCCTCGTCGAGGCGAAGCCCGAACACCCGTCGCGACCCAGGATCGAGGATCAGCCCCTCCAGAGGGGACGACGCAAGCGTCCCATGGGTTGCCCGAAGCTCGTAGATGCCCGCCGGGACCCCGGGCCAGTGAAAGCGCCCGTCGGGACCGCTTCGGACGGACCGCGCGGGCCAAAAGCCGCTTCCGGCGAGCGAGACCTCGGCCCCTGGGAGCGCCGCGCCATCGGGCCCAAAGACCCGTCCGGCCACCGTCGCCGATCCGCCGCGCGGGCGCGTTTGGCGGGCCACACCCCGGTCTCCGGCGAGACGAAATGAGAAAGGATCTTCTTTCGGCGAATAAGTGCCTGGAATCACGAATGTTCCGAGCACCAGCAATCCAGTGATCGCGCCCGCCGCCCGCATTCCCTGAGGTTGTATCGTCGTTTGCGCTGGCGCGCGAGGGTGGATCGTTGCGACGCTCCACGGGCGGTGCTACATCGCCGCTCCCACAGGGAAGCACCCATGGCCAAGACATGTGAGTACTGCGGCAAGGGCCGGCACAAAGCGCACAAGGTGAGCCACTCCAACATCAAGACGAGGAAGTGGCAGCGGCCGAATTTGCAGTCGGTACGGGCGGTCGTCGGCGGCCGGGTGCGCAGGGTCTTCGCCTGCACGCGGTGCATCCGCTCGGGTAAGGTTGTCAAGGCTGCGTAGACGGCGCCCTGAGGTCGCGATCCCGCCGGGCTGCGATCCCGCCTCGATTCTTCTTGCGTTTCCGGTTGCCCCCGAGCACGCCGGCCAGCGCCTCGACCTCTTCGTGCAGTCTCGAATTCCCCGCCTGTCGCGAACGCGCGCTCAGGAGATCGTCCGCAACTGCGCCTATCGAGCCGACGGCAGCCGCAGGCGTCCAAGCGAGCGCGTCCGAGCCGGCGAAACGGTGCTCCTCGTCCGGCCGCACTTCGAGGAGCCCTCGGTACCGCGGTTCTTCGACGTTCTCTATGAGGACGCGGCCATTCTAGCCGTCGACAAGCCCGCGGGGCTTCCGGTCCACCCCTCCGCCACCTATCACAAGAACACGCTCACGTTCTTGCTCCGAGAGCGCTTCGGGCAAGACGCCCCGCAGATCGCCCATCGGCTCGACCGCGAGACGAGCGGGGTCTTGCTTTGTGGGCGCACGGCGGTTGCCGAGCGTGCGCTCAAGAATGCTTTCGAAAAGCGACGAGTCACGAAGCGTTATTTGGCGATCGTCCGGGGCGTCATGCCTGAGGACCAAGGCCGCATAGAGCTCCCCATCGACCGCGCGAAAGAGGGGCTTCACATTCTGATGGAGGTCACGCCCGCGACCGAGGGGTACTCCTGCGTGACGCGCTTTCGGGTGGTGGCTCGCAGCGATCGCGCGACCCTCATTGCCTTGGCGCCGGAAAGCGGCCGCCAACATCAACTTCGAGTTCACCTGAGCGCGCTCGGATTTCCGATCATCGGAGACAAGCTCTACGGTCCCGAAGGCGTCGAGCCTTTCCTCGACTACATCGACCATGGCATGACCGACGATCTAGGTCGACGCCTTGGACATCATCGGCAAGCGCTTCATGCCTACGAGCTCACTTTCGAACACCCGAGCACCGGTGACGGTATGACGCTGCAGGCCCCGCTCCCAGATGATCTGATCGAGCTATGGGGAGCGCCTGTGGACGCCGCGGCCCTCGAATCAGTCGGGGCGTGCTAGGGTCGCCTTGATGCGTGTCCTGATGATGGGGGTCGTGTGCGCGCTGTCAGGGTGTGCGAAGGGCCCGCCGGCTGTTTCAACCGTCGAGTTCACGGCGGAAGACGAGCGTGTATTCGACAACTCCGTGGATTTGGTCGACAAGCCAGCTATCGTGGAGAGCGAATGGCGCGGCGGTTTCGAACGCCGAGTCACACGCGCAGACGTCATCGCGGCCGTCAAGGTCGAAGCGCTCAGCGCGGACGAGGACCGTCTTGGGGCCGGCTACCGGCTTACCGTGAGAGTGGTCGACCGGTTGAAGGGCCGGTCCGCTCGCGAGCTGGTCCTTCGCGTGCAAGATGACGAGCTCGGCTTCCGAACCGTGCGTGCCAACGAGGACCGACTCCTCCGCGACCCTTTCATCGTTTTCATCAAGTGGCAGAGCGACCCAGAATTCGATGGGCCCGTAGCGAGGTGGCACCTTTCCCCTGACTCTCCCGAGGTTCGTGACAAAGTCGCGTTCTTCTTGAATCCGCCCTCTCGAGACGACCGGACTCAAGTCGAGGCTCTGGGACCATAACCGGGAGTTCGACGTAACCCGAGCCCGCGTCGTAGACTATACTGAGGAATGATTCGAATGCATCGACCCCCGTGCACGCGGTTCTACTGTCTCATATTCTTGGCCGTCGCGCTGAGCGGCTGCGAACAAGCTCCAAGTCCAAAAGCGCACGACCATTCCGAGCACGCCGGTCATCAACGAGCTCCGGCTGAGCCCGTTCCCAACTCGGACCAACCTGCCGGGCCTCGTATCGAGACCGCCTCCTTTCTCCTCGAAGTTGGCTCAACCCAAGCGAAGTACGGGGTCGGCAGGGCAGGCGAGGTCGAGATCGAAATCGAAGGTCGCGGCGAGTGGCACGTCAATCAGGACTACCCCATCCGCATTGACCTCGATGCAGGTCCTGGCGCCGGGCTTCAACAGCGAGAGCTGGTAAAAGACGACGCAAGAGAGTTCAACGAAGACAAAGTTCGGTTCGTAGCTGCTCTGCAGCCGACGAAGGCTGGAAGCCACGAGGTGAAGTGCGACGTTTCGTTCGCGATGTGCACTGAGGAGAACTGCGTCCTCGAGAACCGCACCGTCGCGATGCGGGTCGAGGTGGAATGACATGAGCGAGGGGGGAACCAAGGCGGCGCTGGAGACGATTCGTGGGGAGGTCAAAGCGCGGTTCGAGGCTCAAAAAAGAGTGCTCTCATTCTCGGGGTACCTCGAGCTCGTTCAAAAGCACCCCCGTCGCTACACCCGAGACGCGGCACGCTACCTCAAAGACTGCATGGACTTCTTCGGGACTTACGAAGTCGAGCGCCCTCCGGGCGCGATGAAGCGTTGGAAGGTTTTCGACCTCGACTTTGGCACCGAGAACAGCGGGCATCAGGCCGAGCTAAAAATGCGCGACCGGTTGGCCGGTCACGAAGCGGCGCAGGAGGCCTTCTATCGCGTCCTGGACGGTTTCGAGCGGGAGGGGCGGGCGAACAGGCTGGTGCTCCTGCATGGTCCGAACGGGAGCGCGAAATCGACGTTCACGGCGTGCCTAATGCGCGGCCTCGAAGCCTACTCGGAAACCGACGAAGGGGCGCTCTATAGGTTTTCGTGGATCTTCCCGCGAACGCGGGAAGGCTCGGGCATCGGGTTTAGCACGTCGTCGGACGAGTTTGGCCAGGGGGATTCATTCGCACATCTGCCCGACGAGCGAATCATCGCCAAGCTGCAAAGCTCGGTCCGCGAGCATCCGTTGCTGCTGTTGCCCCGTGACGTCCGGCAACGCTCGATCGCCGACGCCTATGCGGCGGCGGGGGTCTCCGAGGCCGCTCCCGACTGGGTCTGGAGCAGCCAGCTTGCCCGAAAGAACCAACAGATCTTTCAGGCTCTCCTGACCGCCTATCGGGGCGACCTCGATCGCGTGCTAGCCCACATCCAAGTCGAGCGTTTCTACATCTCGCGACGCTATCGGGTTGGGGCGGTGACCATCGGCCCGCAGATGTCCGTGGACGCGTCGGAGCGTCAGATCACTGCCGACCGTTCGATCGAATCCCTCCCGGCGTCGCTCAGCGCGCTCACCTTGTTCGAGCCTTTTGGTGAGCTGGTGGACGCCTCGGGCGGCATCGTCGAGTACAGCGATCTGCTGAAACGACCCTTGGACGCTTGGAAGTACCTCTTGCTAGCCATCGAGAACGGCGAGGTCTCGCTGACGATGTCGAATCTGCCGATCAATGCGGTGATGATGGCCAGCTCGAACGAACTACACCTGAGTGCATTTCGGCAGCACCCGGAGTACAACTCCTTTCGCGGAAGAATCATTCGCATCCGGATGTCGTACCTGTTGGATGTTCATTCCGAGCAAGAGATTTACGACGGTCAGATCGTTCCGCAGATACCAAGACACGTCGCGCCGCACACGACGTATGTGGCCGCCCTCTGGGCCGTGCTGACCCGGCTTCACCGGCCTGACGCGGACCGATTTTCCGATAGCGAGCTCGGAACCATCGCGGCGTCCCTATCGCCGATGGAAAAGGCCGACCTGCTCGCGGACGGGATCGTCCCAGCGCGCTTCGAGGCCGACCAAGCCAAGATTCTGAGAGGGGGCGCCGCCGAAATCGCGCTCGAGGGGGCAACCGCGTCGGAATACGAGGGGCTGACTGGGGCCTCGCCACGCGAGATCCGAATGCTCCTTCTCGACGCCGCGTCGGACGATGCAGCCGCCTGCGTGTCCCCGGTGGACTTCCTGAGCCGGCTCGAGGAGTTCTGCGAGCGGGACGACTATGACTTCTTGAAGGAGCAGACCGACGGCCTCTACCGCGATCATCGGGCCTTTGTCGACGCGGTTCGAGAACGTTGGCTCGATATCGTCGAAAGCGAGCTGCGCACTGCGAGCGGCCTGATCGACGAGCACAGCCATCTTGGGCTCTTCGATACCTACGTCACGCATGTTTCGCATTCGGTGAAGCAAGAGCGGGTGCACAATCCAGTGACCGGTCAGGACGAAGACCCGGACATCGACTTGATGAAAAGCGTCGAAGACAAGCTCGACGTAGACAACTCGAAGGTATTTAGAAACGATTTGCTCGGCGCCATTGCTGCCTGGGCGATCGATCATCCCGATCAGGACGTCGACTACGAACGGCTCTTCCCGAGGTACCTCGAACAACTGAGGCAGGCCTATTTCGACGAGCGTCGTGGCCAAATCGGGGAAATCGGACGGGCGGTCGTTGCGCTCCTCGAGGAAGACGACACGTTGGATTCCGATGTTCGTGAGGCGGCACAGCAAGCGCTCAACGTTTTGACCACCCGCTACGCTTACGAAAAGTCGAGCGCCAAAGTTGCTCTAGGCGCGCTCATCGCGGCGAGATACCGCGACTGAGCCGACTGTTCCTTGCCTTGGGGAAGCGTCCAGGCCAGCATTAGCGAGGGCAGACCGATGGACATCACAGCGTCTCGCGTCGTTTTGGATAGCCAACGGGCGATGCCGGTGGAACCTGGGTCGTTTGAGCCAAAGAACCATTTCTATGCGCGGGTCCTCAATGCCCAAATCCATCCATTGGTCGGGTTCTTCTTGAGAATGTCCAACCGAAGGATCGTCAACCGTTATTGCCACCTCAATCCAAGGGTCGATCCGCAGTTCCTGGAAAGCGTGCTGAGCTACGTGCCCAGGCACTTTCGGTGGGCCGGGGCCGACCTCTTCTGCACAACCACCGCCGCCGGCAATCGTCGACTGGTCGTGATCGAAACGAACTCTTGTCCTTCAGGCAACAAGTCGATGCCTATTCCGTCGGACTACGACGAGCAGGCTGGCTATCGGAAGTTGATCGAGGCCTCATTTCTCCCGCTGATCTCGAAGCGCAAGGCGGTGCCCGGTGCGTTGGCAGTCTTGTTCGACAAGAACCACATGGAGGCCTGGGGCTACGCAGCCGCTATTGCCGACCTCACGGGAGAGCAAGTGTTTCTCACTCCTTTCCCGGATGGTACTGAGGACCCTCCGGCGCGCTTCGTCGACGGGTTGCTGGAGATCCGTTGCCCTGAGGGCGACTGGGAGCCCATTCGAGCAGCGTTTCGCTACGTGACGCAGAAGCCCTGGAATCGGATCCCTGTTCGATCGCGAACGCGGATCTTGAACCCGGTCGTCACTTGTCTAGCGGGCGGACGAAATAAGCTTGTTGCGATGAAAGCTTACGATATCTACAACGCAGAACTCGAGGCGTCCGGACTGCAAATTCGAACACCGCAGACGATCGGCGATGTCCAAAAGGAAGAGGTGCCCCTGTGGGTGCGGCGTTTTGGCGGCCACGCAGTCGTCAAAGTTCCGTACAGCAATGCTGGCCAGGGGGTGTTTACGATCGTGAGTCAGGACGAGCTCGATCGGTTCATGGAGGCAGAACAACCATACGACCGCTACGTTGTTCAGAGCTTGATCGGGAACTACACCTGGAGCTCTGTCGAGCGAGCGGGCCGCTTCTACCATGTGGGGACGATTCCGGACCGGCACGGGCACATCTACGTAGCTGACCTTCGGATGATGGTGTGCGCCGGAGAGGGCGGATTTCGCCCCCTCGCGATCTATGCTCGACGTTCACGAAAACCACTCCCTGCGCAACTCGAAGATGAAAGCGCTTCCTGGGATGTGCTCGGCACCAATCTGTCCGAGCGTCAGCCTGACGGGACCTGGGTTGCGTCCACCGACCGGCTCATGCTCATGGATCGTCGAGATTTCAACACCGTGGGCATAGGGGCAGACGATCTCATCGAGGGATACATACAGACGGTTCTGGCTGCGATTGCGATCGACAATATGTCAGTGACGCTACTGACCAAGAAGGGCAGCCTGCGGCGGGGATTGTTTCGTTCGCTCGACGACGATGCAACGTTGCTCAAGGAGATCAACGCCGGCTCCATCGGGGGCAAAGCCATCGCGGCGGATCCGTCTTGACCGTAGATCACGCTTTGGCTGGCCTCGCTCGTCGTTCGAAAGCCTCGATGACTGGGGTCGCAAAGTCGCGTCGGTAGAGTCGCTCGCTTGGGTACAGGCCGCCGGGGCTGAACACGTTGAGCTCCAGGATGCGCCCACCGACGAAATCAACGCCAACGTGAAAGAGCCCTTCGCGTTCGAGGTGCGGTGCAATCGTCGAGACCGCCTCTCGGATCCCGGAAGTAACAACCGCTGGGCGGGCTTCGCCGCCTGCGTGTAAATTGCTCCGGAAGTCAGTGTTCCGAGGCACCCGGGCGACGGCAGCGTACTGCCCTTCACATTCGAGAATATGTCCATCGACCACGGTCACGCGGACATCACCCCGTTCAGGACCTGAGACGAACGCTTGCACCATTGCATA
>JBFICQ010000182.1:0-7360 GCA_041581895.1 Polyangiales bacterium
ACGTTCTTGGTCATGATGATTCTCTCCGTTGGTCGTGCGGGGACACCGATGTACCCACATCCCCGGCTTTCGGTGTTGGGGTTAGCGGTTTGTGGAGATCACGTCAAACACGACGTGAAGCGCCCTCGACGGCCCACGCTTCGGGCGGGCCACCAGGCCGTCTCTGTGGCCTGCGGCGAAAAAGCAAGATAAATCGCGCCCTATCCGCGATCGGAGGCTCCGTGAGTCCTGCAGGAGCGGCGTTCGGAACGGCCGATTGTGCGCGATCGGCAATTGTCATTTTGTGTAGCCCGGCTGGATTTCGCGCTCGCGAGGCCCATGCTGGAAGCGCCTGGTCGGTTGCGGGAACTTGGACAGTCCCGCCTTCGTCACGGTCTAATCTTGAAGGTGAGTGGGGAAAAACTGCGTGTATTGGTGACCGGTGGGGCCGGCTATGTCGGCGCGGTATTGGTCCCCCAGCTCCTGGCTCGTGGCTATCGCGTGCGAGTTCTGGACCTTTACCTTTATGGGTTCGAAGTGTTCCAGGACCTCCAAGGAAATGCCGATCTCGAAGAGATTGTGGGCGACATTCGAGACCCTCAGGCCGTGGAGAACGCGGTGAAGGATGTCGACGTGGTGCTCCACCTCGCCTGCATCTCGAACGATCCGAGCTTCGAGCTCAACCCCGACCTCGGGAAGTCGATCAATTTCGATGCCTTTGCCCCGCTGGTCGAGGCCAGCAAGGCGGCCGGCGTTAGCCGCTTCATCTTCGTGTCGAGCTCGAGTGTCTATGGCGTGAGCGACGCGCCCGACGTCACCGAACAGGAGCCGCTCAACCCGCTCACCGATTACAGCAAATACAAAGCGATGTGCGAGCCGATCCTCCTTCAGCACCAATCGCGCGACTTTACGACACTCGTCATCCGGCCTGCGACCGTGTGTGGTTACTCGCCGCGCCAGCGTCTGGATCTCACCGTCAACATCCTGACGACGCACGCGCACGAACGCGGGAAAATCACTGTATTCGGAGGCAAGCAGCTTCGCCCGCACATTCACCTGCGCGATCTCTGTCGCTTCTACTGCGAGTTGATCGAGATGAACGCTGAGAAGATCGGGGGAAAGATCTTCAACGCGGGGTATCAAAACAATCCAGTCTCGGAGCTCGCGGAGATCGCGCGAAATGTCGTCGAGCAGAAGCTCGGCAAGCCGGTCGACATCGAAACCACGCCCACGAACGACCCGCGCTCCTACCACATCTCGTCTGAGAAGATTCAAGAGGAGCTCGGCCTCTACCCCGAGCTTAGGATCGAGGACGCGGTGGCAGAGCTGGTCGATGCCCTCGAAGAGGGGAAGATCCCCAATCCTCTCGACGATGACCGCTACTACAACGTGAGGCTCATGAAGCGGATTTCATTACGGTGACCACCGAAGCAAGCCCCAAGATCATCGAGCTCGACGCACTAATACCCGAGATCCGTGAGCTTCAGTCGCACGGGCATCTAGCTGTGCACTGTCATGGTGGCTTCCATATTTTGCATCCTGGTCACATCCGTCATCTCAAATGGGCGAAGTCGCAAGGAAAACTTCTGAGCGTAGGCGTAAGCGCCGACCCTCCGGATCAGCGAGGCGGTCCCAACTACGTTCCCGCCGCGCTTCGCGCCGAAAACCTCGCACATCTCGAATTTGTGGACTACGTCTTGGTCTACGACGGCGAAGTCCCCGAGCTGCTTTCGGAGCTGAAGCCCGACATCTACGTCAAGGGCAGTGAATACCGAGATGCACAAGAGGCGTTTGCAGACGAACGAGCGGCGGTCGAGGCGTACGGTGGCCAAATCCGGTTCAGCTCCGGCGACGTCGTTTACGAGCCCATCCAATCGCAGACCGTCGAGCATATCGCGCCCTTGGATCCATCTGCGCGCGCGTTTTGCGCGCGTCACGGGATCACCACTCGCCGTATGGGCAAGGTGATCAGTTCCATGAAGGGGAAACAGATCCTCGTCGTAGGCGAGACGATCGTCGACGAGTACGTGCACTGTGATCCGTTGGGAATGAGCTCCGACTCGGCGACAGTCGTGGTGCGGCCTAGCGAAAGCACTCTTTTCCTGGGTGGCGCCGGCATCGTGGCGCAGCACGTCGCATCGATGGGTGCCAAACCGATCTTCTTCTCGGTGGTTGGGCAGGATGTCCACGCCGACTTCGCGCGGGCGGAACTGGAGCGAAAGGACATCGACTACCGGCTCGTCGTCGACGAGTCTCGACCGACGATCCACAAAAAGCGTTTCCTGTCAGGCGGCAAAAAGCTTCTCAACGTCAACTCGTTTCGAGACCAGGACATCGACTCGAAGACCGCAGCTCGCCTGTGCGACGCGATCACCTCGCGCGAAGCGAGAGTCGCGGCCGTCATCATTTCAGACTTCAGCTACGGCGTGTTGTCAGAGCCTGTGATCGAAACTGTTACCAAGCTGGCCAAGGCGAAAGGCATTCCGATCGTGGGCGATGTGCAGTGCAGCTCGCAGATCGGACAGGTCACCCGGCTCAAGGGCCTCACGGCGGCAACGCCATCGGAGCGTGAAGCCCGCCTTGCTTTGTGGGATCGTGAGAGCGGCTTGTCGGACCTCGGTGTTAAATTGCTCGACGAGACCCGGCACCAATCGCTGGTGCTGACCCTCGGCTCCCGAGGGCTGATGATTCTCGATACGGAAGGACGCGATTGGGAGGAAATCGCCGATCCTCCCCAGATTCACGCCATCAAAAAGAAGCTGAAAATCGAATACCTTCCCGCCTTCGGCGGCAACGTCGTCGATGCGATGGGCGCTGGCGACGCGATGCTATCGGCTTTTTCGAGCGCACTTGCCGGAGGCGCATCGATGATGGAAGCCGCGTACCTCGGCAATTGCGCTTCGGCGATCGAGGTGGGTCACATGGGCAACATACCGGTCACTTCTGAAGACCTGCTCGCGGCAGTCGAGTTTCAGCTCGGCTCCTGAGCGCCGGGCGCCCGTCGGCCGAGCTTACCCGCTCTGACATCGAGGATCGCCTGCCGATACCGCTCGGCGGAATCGATCGCGATTCGATAGCCCTCTACCGGAACCGCGAACAGGCGCAGATCGGTCGCCATCGGCGTGTAGATGTCCCTCGGGAGGTCGAGCGGCCTCTTCGAAGGAAACCGTTCGATCAAATCGCGGCGGAGGATCTGGCATCCCGAATTCACCCAAACCGGACCGGTCGTCGACGAACTCGCTGGCCGCTCTTGAAAACGTACGATTCGACCGGTTTCGTCGATATCGATGATACTATTCGACGGCTTCGTTCGTCGATGAACCAAGAGCGTTGCATCGGCGCGATTCGTGAGGTGACGCTCGTAGAGCGCCGTGAGGTCTTGGTCGAAAACGAGATCGCCGTACACGATCAGGACGTCGGATGCATCGGCGAAATAGTCGAGGAGGTTTGCTGCCGCGCCTGCGGTGCCGAGAAGTTCGTCTTCGCGTTCGTAGTGGATCCGAAGCCCGAAGCGGCTGCCATCTCCGAGCTCCTTCTCGACGATGTCGGCGAGGAAGTGCAGGTTGACGGCGACATCGGTCACTCCGTGCCGGGCTAAGAGGTCCAGCGTGTAGCCGACCAGCGGTTTGCCTTCGATGGGAAGAAGCGGCTTCGGGCGATCCCGGGTTAGCTCCTCGAGTCGCGTGCCGTGCCCCGCGCAGAGCACGAGCCCCTTCAACGTCATCGGGGCCCTCGCAACAAGGTATGAACCGCTTGGCGGAGGTCGGCGAAGTGATGGTCCGGCACCGGCGGGTCGGATGGCATCCCCACGATCGGAGGCGCACGATGAGCGCCAGACTCGATTAAAGCCGTGATGCACCCCGCCCGTTTCCCCGCAGCCACATCGGACAATCGATCGCCAATCATGAAGCTGATCGAAAGATCGATGCCGAGATCCTCAGACGCGCGCTCGAGAAGCCCCGGTTTTGGTTTCCTACACGCACAGTCGACTCGATAGCGCGCCACGTCGGCATGGGGATGGTGAGGGCAGACGTAGAACGCGGACACAGGCGGAGCACCCGCCTCGACGAGCATCTGGCGCAGATGGGCGTGCACCCTGCTGAGCTCCGCTTCATCGATCAGCCCTCGGGCGAGTACCGTCTGATTCGTGACGACGACACTAAGATAGCCGTGCTCGTGAATCGCCTGAAGCGCTTCAACGACGCCCGGAAGAACTCGGATCTGATTTGCGTTCGTCAGCAAGTCGACATCCTCTACGAGAACGCCGTCGCGATCGAGGAAGAAAGCGCGTTCGCTCTTCACACCTTGTTCGGATTCAGCCACTTGTGGAAATAAGCCGTGATCAGGTGGTCGAAGATCATGTGCGCATCTTCGATTGGACCATAATCGTCGGATGGGACGATCACGGCGCGATCGCACAATGGGGCCAATGCGCCTCCGCCCATCCCGAGGAAACCCAAGACCTTCATGCTTCGCGCCTTTGCGAACTCGGCTGCTCGAAGGGCGTTCTCCGAGTTTCCGCTTCCACTGATCAAGATGATGACGTCGCCTTCGTTGGCGAGCGTTCGCATCTGCGCGACGAACACATCGGCATAGCTTTCGTCATTGCCAGCGGCGGTGAGCGCCGCGACATTGTCGGTGAGCGCGATCACCCGAAAGCCTTTCCCTCCGGTCTTTGGAGTCGTAAGCATCAGGTCGCAGGCCATGTGACTCGCAGTAGCCGCGCTTCCCCCGTTGCCCGCGATGAACACCTGCCGATCGTTCGCGTGCGCTTCTTCGAGCGCCTCGATCACCTTGCTGAGCGCACTCCAGGGCATGCCGTCGAGCACGCGCTTCAACTGCTCGATATAACTTAGTGCAAATGCCGTTCGCTCGTCGGTCTGTTTGCTGACCCCAGTCATCCTAAGCTCCTAAACCAGGCCTCTGTGGCTTTTTCGATCGTACGAGGCGTCCAGACCGGTGCCTCGCGCCAGTAGTCGATATTCTCCAGCATGATACGCACACCTTCGTCGAACGGCACGCGCGCCTTCCATTTCAGGAGCGCCTCGATCTTGCGCGTGTCGGCTTGGGTGCAGTCTGGCTCGCCGGGGCGCTTGGGAATGTGAACCACATCGCCCCCGAGGAGCTCGACTAGTCGGTTGATGCTTTGCGGAGCGCCGCTTCCCACGTTGATCGCCTCCCCCCGTACTTCCGAGGCCGCGGCGGAGACACAGGCGTCGGCCACGTCGGTGACGAAGGTGAAATCCCGCGTCTGGGTCCCGTCGCCCACGACCGTAAAAGGCTCACCGGCGAGTTTTTGAGCCAGAAAAACGCCGAACACGGCTCCGTAGGTGCCCGAGGTTCGAGACCGAGGGCCGTAAACGTTGAAGAACCGAAGCGACACCGCTGCCAGCCCGTAGAGCTGCGCCCAGTGAAGGACGTATTGCTCCCCGACCCACTTGGTCAAGGCGTAGGGATATTGAGGTCGCGCTGGGCTTTCCTCCGGGGTCGGATAGCGATCGGGAATGCCGTAGCAGGAGGAAGACGCGGCATAGACGAATCGCCCGATGCCCGCATGCCTGGAAGCCTCGAGGACGCGGAAGGTGCCGGTGACGTTGGCGTCGTGATAGGCGGTTGGGTTTTCCACCGAAGGCACGATGTCGGCAAGCGCAGCGAGATGAAAGACCCAGTCGGCTCCTTCGAATGCCTGCGCGAGTGGAGCAGAGGCGATGTCGGCCTCGATCACTTCGAGCTTTGGATGGCCGTCGTGGTGCCCGAGGTTTCCGCGGTGCCCAGAGCTGAAGTTGTCGATCACCGAAACGCGGTGTCCGTCGTTGAGCAATCGGTCGACGAGATGGCTTCCAATGAACCCTGCACCCCCCGTGACGATGCAGCGTTTCGAAGGGCTCCCCATTGTCGCAGGATACCATTCGGCCGAAACAGGGGCGAAGAAGTCGCCTCCGAACAGACCCGCCCCAATTGACCCCGACATAGGCCAAGGGATACTTTGAGGGCGATGGAGGGTCAGGTCGTCGGGGTCGATCTCGACAACACAATCATATGCTACGATGGTCTTTTCCATCGCTTGGCCGTGGAGCGCGGGTTGGTTTCGGTCGATTTCCAGGCCAGTAAGAAACTGATTCGCGATCAGATTCGAGAGCTGCCCGACGGCGAGATCGAATGGCAGAAGCTGCAAGCCGAGGCGTACGGGCCTCGGATTGCCGAGGCGAGCGTGTTTCCCGGCGTGCACGATTTCTTCGCTACCGCGAGCGCGCACGGCGTACGCACGTTCATCGTGAGCCACAAGACCCGACACGCCCCCTACGGCGACCCTCAGGTTTCGTTGCGCGAGGCCGCGGTCGAATTCTTGAGATCGGAGGGATTGCTCGACTGCCTCCGCGATCGGGAGGCAGATGTGTTCTTCGCAGATACGCGACAGGCGAAATGCCGTCGCGTCGAAACTCTGTGCTGCGCCACGTTCGTCGACGACCTACTCGAGACGTTTCGAGAGCCCGAGTTTCCGGTAACGACGGAGCGGCTCCTATTCGACCCTCTCAATGTCTATTCGGAGTCTGTGCCGGAGCGCCGCTTCACCAGTTGGGCCGGAATCACGAAGCATGTTTTCGACTGACTGGGACAGCATCCTTCGTCCAATGCGTTTTCCGCCGGTAGAACGGGCTGAGCGTCTGGTCGCGGGGCGTAATAGTCGTGTGCATCGTATCGAGGGTGGCGGTAAGCGCGTGGTGGTGAAGCAATACTTCCTCGATGGGACCGGACCCAGCATGCGCCAGCGCCGAGAGTACCGAGGGCTTGGATTCCTCCGGGAGAGCGGAGTTTGCGCGGTCCCCGAACCGCTATGGAACGACTTCGAGCAAGGTGTGCTGGTGCTCTCTTTCATCGAAGGGGCCCCGGCTGCGACCACGCCGATCACGAAGGCCGACATCGAAGATGCGACGGACTTCTTGGTCACTCTACGTGAAGCGGCGCAGCGGCCAGACGCGCGAGAGCTGGACGACGCCACGGACGCAGCGTTTCGCCTCGAAGACCTGATCCAGGGCATCGACGCGCGAATCGACCGGCTCGCCCTCGAAGGACGAGCGCCCGAAGCTCTCGAGCCGTCTCTGCGGGAGCTCATCGAAGGCGCGCTCCCCCGAGCGTTTGCCGTGGCGGCGCAACGCGCAGAGGCTCTCTTGGGTGAGCACACGCTGAACGTCGAGGCGCGCACGCTCAGTCCATCGGATTTTGGTTTTCACAACGCGATTCGCACCAAAGCCGGGCTCGCATTCGTCGACTTCGAGCACTTTGGCTGGGACGATCCAGCGAAAACGATCGCGGACTTCGTGCTCCATCCCGGAATGAACCTTGCGCGCGACCTGCGCGCCGCCTTCGCCGAAGGAATGCT
>JBFICQ010000183.1:0-7332 GCA_041581895.1 Polyangiales bacterium
ACGCAGCGCTGGACGATCCAAGAGAGCGAGCGGTCGAGCCTTGCCGATTCGTGCTTGATGTCGTGTAGCATCGATTCAGGGAAGTAGAGGCTTTGCTTGCGCTTATCAGTCGTCGACATCGTGAGAAACTCCATCCGAACGCTTACCATGTAGGTTGCGCCGCGCTCATGTATCTGGTGGTCCTACCCATGGAGAGATGCAGTGTCAATGTTAAAGGTCTGAAATCCATGTCTGTTCACAAATCCTCCCGCAAAAAGCGCCTGGTCATCATGGGCTTGCTGGCTTTGGCGCTGGTGGCGTTCACTGCGTCCGAGGCTCCTGCGCGTCGAAGCCCGTTTCAGCCACTGACGATCTTTGCTCGCGCCCTGGCGTTCATCGAGGTCAACTACGTCGAACCCGTCGATCAGAAGAGCCTCGTCTATGGAGCGATCCGCGGTCTAACCGAGGCGCTCGACCCTCACTCGGTGTTCCTCGAGCCCGAGGAGTACGCGATTCTCGAGAGCGATGCCGAGGGCCGATTTGCAGGAATCGGAGTCGAGGTTTCGATGCGAGACGGGTGGCTGACGGTTCTAACCGTGTTCGAAGGAGGCCCTGCCGACAAGGCAGGACTCGCCCCAGGCGACCGTTTTCTGCAAATCGACGGTAGAGAAGCGCGCGACATCAGGCTCTATGACGCTGTCCGCATGATCCGCGGCAAAGCCGGGACAGACGTCAACGTTACGATTCGGCGTGAGGGCATCGAGAAGGCCATCGAGCGCACGCTCATCCGTGCATTCATCGATGTCGACCCAATCGACCTTCGGTACCTCGAAAACCGAATCGTCTACGTCCAGATTCGAATGTTCCAAGAAGACACCTCTGAGCTATTGAGTGAGGCGCTCGACCAAGCAGTCACGGCGCTGCACCGCAAGGGCGGGGTCGAGGGTCTGCTGCTCGACTTGCGGGACAACGGGGGTGGTCTGCTTCGCGAGGCCGTGCTCGCGAGCAACGAGTTTCTCTCTTCGGGTGTCGTTCTGACGACGCGCGGCCGGGGAGGAGAGCTGATTCAGGAGTTTTCTGCGCGAAGAGCTGGTACCCGCCCCAAGTGGCCCATGGTCATCCTGATCAATGAGCAGACCGCGAGCGCAGCGGAGATCGTGGCTGGCGCGCTCAGCGACCACGGGCGCGCCGTGCTCGTCGGCACGCGTACCTTTGGCAAAGGGAGTGTACAGAACGTTTTCGAGCTTCCCGACGGAAGCGCGTTGAAGTTGACGATTGCTCGGTACTACACGCCGTCAGGCCGCTCCATTCAGGCAGAGGGCATCTCGCCCGACATCCTGGTCGAGCAGCCCAAGAAAGAGGGCATGCCCGAGCCGATTCGCGAAGAGGAGCTCGAAGGTCATCTGGCGGCAAAACCGAAACCTGAAAGCCGCAAGACGCAACCCGTGATTGGTGCTCGGGCCAAACGACTCCAAGGCTCCGCGATCCTCGCCGACGACCCGCAAGCCCAACGCGGATACCAGGCTCTTCAGGAGCTCATCGGGCAGTGACTGGAGAGCTGTCCCCTTTTCGGCGGAGCACGCGGAAGACGACGCCCGGGGTCGTGCCGGGACGTGTCTCGACTTCCTCGAAAGCCGAGAGGTCTACCGTGAGCCGTGTGTCGCCCTCGACCTCTCTGTCGATCGTCGTGAGATGGATTTGGGTCGCCAGGGGTAGCGCCTCTTCGTAGAGGCTGGCGCCTCCGATGATGAACGGGCAGTCGTCGTACGTTCGCGCGACGTCAATCGCCTCCGCCAGGCTATGCGCCACCTCACAGCCCGCGAACGACGCGCCTTCGCGTCGCGTGACGACGATGTTCCGCCTTTGCGGCAACGGACGGCCGATCGACTCGAAAGTCTTGCGTCCCATGATGACGGCATGCCCTCTCGTCGTCTCTTTGAAGTGCTTGAGGTCCTCGGAGAGATGCCACGGAAGAGCACCGTCCTTTCCAATCACGCCGTTTCGAGCGACCGCAAGGATCAGCGCAAGCGGCTGCAGCTCTTCCAACGCTTCATTCACACCGCCACCGGTGCCTTGATGCGCGGATGGGGGTCGTAGCCCTCGAGCGCGAAGTGTCCGTACTGAAAGTCGAATAGGTTCTCGACGCTCGGATCAAGCACGATCCTCGGGAGGGGTCGTGGCTCGCGACTCAACTGCACGCGAGCTTGGTCGAAGTGGTTCTTGTAGAGGTGAACATCGCCGAAGGTATGAACGAAGTCCCCAGGATCGAGATTCGAAACCTGGGCCACCATGATGGTGAGAAGGGCGTAGCTTGCGATGTTGAACGGAACCCCGAGGAATACGTCGGCGCTGCGCTGGTATAACTGACAGCTCAATCGTCCTTCGTGCACGTAGAACTGGAAGAGCGTGTGACAAGGGGGCAGGGCGACCTTTTCGGCCTCGAGCGGGTTCCACCCCGAGACGATGAGGCGACGGCTTTGCGGGTTCCTTCGAATCTCGTCGAGCACGTAGCTGAGCTGGTCGAACCCATCTTTCCGGTACGAGCCGTCTTTCTGAAGGGTTGCCCCGAAATTGCGCCACTGATGCCCGTATATCGGTCCGAGATCACCCTCTCTTCGGCCGAAGCGCGCCGTTTGTTCGGCTGTCGCCCATTCGTCCCAAATCGAAACGCCCACCTCTTTGAGGTGACTCACGTGCGTTTGGCCGCGGATGAACCACAAGAGCTCGTGGACGATCGACTTGAAGTGAACCTTCTTCGTCGTCACCAGTGGGAAGCCGTCTTGCAGGTCGACGCGCATTTGGTGCCCGAAGATGCTTCGCGTGCCCGTACCGGTCCGATCTTCCCGGTCGACGCCTTCTTCCAGCACCTTCCGCAACAGGTCGAGATACACACGCATGGCGCTACTCTTCTTTGGTCTCGACTTCGATGGGCTCGCGCGCTTCGTCTCGCCGAATCGAATAGCGGACCAACGCCCGAAGGATGTCGTTGCGCTCCAGGTCGCCAATCAGCCGCTTGATGTCTTCATAGACCGAGGGGTCGGTGAGGAGGGCTCCGATTGTGCCTTTGCCCTCACGCATCTCTTTGGTGAGAAACGCGATGTCGTCGCTGGCGTTTTGGAGATTGGTCATGAAGGAGTCACCGAGCTCGCCGTAGATCAGTTGGTTGACCGCGCCGTCGCCCTCGCGCACCTCCGTCAGGATGGCGTTCAACTGTCCGAACGTGTCTCGGATGTTCGCAATCGCCTCGGTCCCTTCGGTGCCGTAGAAAAGCGCATGAGCGGTGCCCTCACCGTGTTGGACTTCTTCGGTGATTCGATTGAGGTTCTCGCCAAGCTCGGTTACCTGGTTCCCTGCTGAGCTCAGGTTCTTCACGGCGCGTTTGACGTCGCGAGCGAGCTGCTCGTCCGTCATGAGCGCCCCGATAGTACCTTCGCCGCTGGCGAGCATTCCGGACGCCTTCGCGAGATTGCGCGCCGTTTCCTTCAGGTCGTTCGAGAATTCTTGGTCGGCGAACGGGTCGGTCGCGAGTCGCAGGTTGTGGGCGGTGCCTTCGGCCTCGTAGAGCGCCCGCTCGGCAAGCGCCATGATGCCTCCACCGACAGAAGAGGGAATTGGCGTTTCCGGATCCCACTGCGGGTATTGCTCGGAACCCACCGAGATCTCGATGATGCGATCTCCGAGGAGGCCCTTGCTGCCGATCGAGGCGAAACTCGGCTGGGCCGGGTCGTCCTCGTCAACCACGACGTTGGGGTCTCCGCGAACGAGGTGCGCGGCTTCGTCGATCACGCGAAAATAGACCGCGATGCTTCCCTCTTCGCCAATCACAACGTCGGTCACAGAGCCCACGTTGACGCCGGCCACACGTACGGTGTTGCCTTTCTGCAAGCCACCCACATCTTCGAAGACCGCGTAGTAGGTACTCTTGGGGGCGAAGACGTTTTCTTGAGCCCCGATGGCAAAGGCTATGGCCGCCCCGATCGTGAGCGCGAGCAAAACGAATATGCCAACGCGAAGGCGAGTACCGGAGGTCGTCTTCATTTTTTGCCCAACCCAGCCCCTTACCCAGCACTCTTTAGCAGAGTTTCGGTGTCCTCGTCGACCGGTGCGTTCCCCTCGATGAAGTCGCGCACGCGGGGGTCGTCTGAGGCCCGCACGTCATCGGGAGTGCCCGAAAAGATCACGAAGCCGTCCTGGATCATGGCAATACGGTCGCTGATTGCCAGAGCGGTATCCATGTCATGTGTGACGACCACCGAAGTGACCTGTATGCGATCGTTCAAGTCGACGACGAGGTCTGCGATTCGGGTGACGTTGATCGGGTCGAGCCCGGTCGTCGGTTCGTCGTAGAGCAAGACCTCGGGCCTAATCGCGAGCGCCCTTGCCAACGACACCCGCTTCTTCATGCCAGCCGATAAATCGGAGGGCCATGTCTCTTCGGTACCAGGAAGACCCACGTGTGCCAGCGATTCGCGCACGCGCTCCGAGATCTCCTTTTCGCTCATGTCGAGCTGCTCACGGAGACCGTACGCGACGTTCTCCTTTGCGTTCAATGAATCGAAAAGCGCGCCTGCTTGGAACAGCATCGCGACACGTCTGCGAATGGGGGCGTACTGCGCTTCGGTGAAGTCCGAGATCTCTTGACCGTCAAAGAAGATGGCGCCGGCGTCTACTTCCAAGAGGCCAATGAGCATCTTGAGCATGACGCTCTTGCCTTGGCCCGAGCCGCCGATGATCGTCAAAAGCTCACCTTCCTGGATCTCGAGGTTCAGATCCCGGTAAACCACCTTCGGCCCGAAGGCCTTCTTGACGCCGCGAAACTCGATGAGCGACATTGCGCAACTTTAGTTGGGGTTGTCGGGCACGTCGACTAATGTATCGAACATGCGCCGGGGCCTCGTTTGCGTCTTCTTGGGTGCGTCGCTTCTCGGGGGCTGTAGCGGGAAGTCGAGTTGCCAGAGTGCGGTGGCTCCGTATCTCGAGGACTTCGACGAGCTCAGACATCGAGCCCTGAAGCTCCTGGAGCTGCGCACAGATGTCGAGAGACGGCGCCTGCTGTTGCGCGCGTTAGACGGCGACGAAGAGGCACTACCCCCCAATCTCAAGCCCGTGTTCGAACGCATGCGCCAAGAGCGAGTCACGCTCACCGCCAAGGAGGTCGCCGAAGGTGAAGCGTCATTCTGGAGAATGCTCGACCTCATGTTTTCCGAGAACGACAGCGTTCTTCAGGGCGAGATCGTTTTTATCGAAAAGGATGAATCCATCACGGTGTTTCGATATCCGAGACAACGAGAAGTGCCCGCAGGGCTTCGCTGGCATGGGCTAAGGCAGCATCGGACATTTTGCGCGGTCGCGGACTGTCTCGTCGAGGACGGAACCGAGCCATGCTTGCTGGTGCAGCTGCGACCGCGCGATCATTCCGGAAGCGCCGGGCTCACCGTAGGCTTCAAGCGCGACCGATGACCTTCGACTCTACGCCTACTCGACGTCGATGATCTTGTACGGAATAGCCCCGGACTCGGCAACTCGTTCGAAGCACCCGATGATGCGCACCGTCTCGGTCGCGTATCGGTAGCAGAGGGTTGGGTCCATGCCGAATCGTTCAGCGAGCTCGGGCTCGCCGCCGATCGCGGCCAGCGACTCGGCTGGCACCAGGTCAGGCGTTGCGATCTTCTGGATGGTTGCCTCATCGATGCTGCACAGTGCGTTGCGAGCCTGTGAGGTCACGTTTGGATGAAACCAGCGTTGGGCTTCTTCGGTGGCCACTCCATCGACACAGCCGTCTCGTATCACTTCGAGCGCTCCGGTGAGCACCACCCTCGAGGCCCAACTGCGGGTCTCGTCGCTTTGGTTCAAGATCCACCGAAAGCCGAAGGTCTGCGCCCAATAGGACAGCAGGCAGCAAGACAAGATCACCACGCCCAGGCACCCGAGCCCAATCCAGAGACCGATGTTGCGCTCGTCTTTGCTCGGCGCGCTCGGCCCAGGCGCGTTGGGAAGCCTGTGGGGGTCCTCTGGCATGGGTCTCGCCGCAGCGTCGTCGGAGACGTTAGCGGTTCGAAGGCCGGCTGAAAAGCGGGCTCGATCCGCGGTGCGCCCAGCATCGATACGCGCGTTTGCCGAGCTTGACACGGGGGGCGGTCGGGCCTAGCGTCCGGGCGCCCAGCCATGGCATTTGCGCTTACGCCGGAACGCGAACGACAGGTCGACGAGATATTGACCCGCTATCCCGAGCGTCGAGCATCACTGCTGCCGGTGCTCTGGTTGTGCCAGCGTCAGAACGGTTGGATCAGCCCGGAGGTCGTCGATTACGTGTCGAATCGACTCGACCTCTCGACTGCCACCGTTCGAGGCGTGGTGACCTTTTACACCATGTTCTTCGAGGAGCCGGTCGGTGAGAACGTGGTCTGGGTATGTCGGACTCTCTCTTGTGACCTCCGTGGCGGTAAAGCCATTCAGGATCATCTCGAGAACAAGCTCGGATGCACGGTCGGGCACACCAGCTCGGACGGCAAGTTCACCCTGCTGAAAGCCGAGTGCCTCGCCGCGTGCGGCCAGGCACCCATGGTCCAGATCAACGACCACTACTACGAGAATCTCGATGTCGAGGTCCTCGACCAGATTATCGACGCACACGTGACCAAGGGAGCCGAAGCAGCGGTCCGCGAGTTTTCGACCTACGCAACGTTTGGCGCGCCAGGCAAGGCGAGCGTGAGCACGTCGCCTCCGCCGCCGAGCCCGGAAGCCGTGCGTTTGGCGTCGCAGCCTCCGCCCGCGCCCGATCCCTCAGGTGACGAGTCATGAGCGAACCTGTCAAACCCTTGCTGACTTCCCGGTACGGCATCGCCGAAAGCTGGAAGATCGCCAATGCGGAGCGAGCGGGGGCCTACCGAGTCGCCAGGCGAGCCCTGACTTCGATCGAGCCGGCCAAGCTCAAAGACGAGGTCAAGAAGGCAAACATCCGCGGACGAGGTGGGGCCGGTTTCCCGGCAGGTGTCAAGTGGGGCTTCCTAGATCCGAAGCCCGGCGATCAGGTGTACTTAGTCATCAATGCCGACGAGAGCGAGCCTGGGACCTTCAAAGACCGCAGCATCATGGACCTCGACCCTCACAGGTTGATCGAGGGCGCGATCATCTCCTGTTACGCGATCGGTTCACACGTCGCGTATATCTACGTGCGTGGCGAGCTCGCGTTTTCGGTGGCGCGCCTCGAGCAGGCGATCACCGAGGCACGCGAGGCAGGGTATCTCGGTGACCGGCCCTTCGATATTGACCACAAGATCGAGATCTACGTCCACACCGGCGCGGGCGCCTACATTTGCGGTGAAGAGACAGCGCTATTGAACTCCCTCGAGG
>JBFICQ010000184.1:0-7315 GCA_041581895.1 Polyangiales bacterium
CGCCCCCGCCGCTGCGTCGTTCGTACCCCGGCCCGCGCCCGGCACGACGCGGGACACGGCCGCGCCTCTGGCGCGACCCAGGTGTCCCTTCTCCTCGAGGACAACCGACGTGTTTTCGAGGAGAGGGTGTTGTGTGCGGCGCCGGGCTGGGATGGGAAGCACAGCGAGTGGGGGGAGCCCTCATTCAGATCCTGAAAGAGCCGCTAGGGCGACCGGGTCCCGCTCGCGAGCACGCCCGTCCCAGACGGCGCATGCGCGCAACGTCGATGACGCGGACCGAAGCCCCCGTTGGCTTGCGGCTTCGACCGCACTATCGACGACGCAGCGCGAGCACGCCCGTCCCAGACGGCGCATGCGCGCAGTATCGGTGACGCCCCGGGCTAGGCCAGCTGGCCGAGAGGACCCGTGCTGTTGCCAAAGCTGGTCTGGTTCACACCCATTGCCGCCATCATGCTCAGAAACAGATTCGCGATCGGTGGACCGTTGACGCTCTTGTTGGGCTCGTAATCGATGTGACGACCGGTGTTGTACGCACCATGGCACTGGCCTGCGAGGATCACCGGAAGGTTACGGTGTCGGTGAGCGTCGCCATCCTCTATCTCGCTCGAGAAAAACACCTGAGAGTGCTGGAGCAGGGTGCCCGTGCCTTCGGGAACTTCGTTCATTCGCTGTAGCAAATACGAAAGTTGCTCGACCTCCCAGGTATCGATGGCCTGTAGCGCCGCGTGATTCGATGGATTGCCTTGGTGGTGAGAGTAGTTGTGGTGGCCGTCGTTGGCTCCGAGAAAAGGGTAGCTACGATTGCTGCCTGCGTTTCCGAGCATGAAAGTGATCACCCGAGTCGCGTCGCATTGAAGGGCGAGCACCATCAGGTCGTTCATGATTCGGACCTTCTCCACGATGTCACCCGTGTCGGAAGGCTCCGCGGTTGCACCGCACACCAATCCCGCTTTCTCGAGCCGCTGCTCCAACTCGAAGATACCGGTCGTATATTCGTCCAGCTTGGCGCGGTCATAGTACCCGAGCCTTTGTTCGAGGGCTTGGGTTTGCTCCAGCACGTAGTCGAGAACGCTCGTCTTGTAGAGCTTGCGGCGTTCTTGTTCCGCAGCACTCGCGTTCGGGTCCATGCCGTCGAAGATCTGATTGAAGATCACTCGGGGGTCAGTGGCCTTGGACAGGGGTTGCGTTTCCGAGGCCCATGAGATGTTTCGTGTGTAGGCGCAGCTGTAGCCGGAGTCGCACCCACCGTTGTTCCCGCCGCCGTCCGTCCCTATCTGCATGGAGCGGATGCGCGTCGCGTCGCCGATCTGGTTCGCGATGACTTGATCCATCGAGATCCCTAGCTGGATTTGTGTTTCACTCTTGTTTGCGTGCGCCGCCGTCAGAAATCCGGATGTGCCGCCCGCATGATCTCCGGGGCCGTCGGGTTGGGCTGGGGTATTTGAAAGGCCGCCGAGCACGAGGATCTGATCCTGGACTGGCGCAAGGGGCTGTAAGATCGGGGAGAGCGGAAAAGCGCTTCCAGTTTGCGACGGCGTCCACGCCGGCATGTGCATCCCGTTTGGAACGTAGTAGCAAATCAACCGTGCCGGAAAGGAATCATCCGCGTAGGCGGCGTCGCCGATGAGCGACTCGAACAAGGGCAGGCTGACCACCGCGCCGGCACCGCCCAACAACAAACGTCTCGAAAACTTCGGGCCTTTCACTGTGACTCCTCCAGGCTCCCGCGTCGCGTCCGGAACGGCTCGCTGGTGACGATCAACTTGATGAGCTCCGGAAGCTCCGCGCCGCTTTGTGCGAAGGTTTCGGCGATCGCTTCGAGAAACGGATGCTCGGACGATGCTGGGGGCCGACCTAACGCGTAGAGGAAGAGCTTCTCGACGATGCAGAGGTCAAATCGTTGGTCCTGTTGGATTAGAGCTACCATTTCGCGACCATCGGTGAAGGTTTGACCGCTGAGCAGCTCGCCGCTCGCATCGACGGGAAAACCTCGATCCTCGGTGCGGTATGTGCCGATGGCGTCGTAGTGCTCGAGCCCGAGTCCGAGCGGGTCCATCAGGTTGTGGCAAGAGGCGCACGTCGGGTCTGCGCGGTGCTGCTCGAGTTGATCGCGCAGTGTTCCGCTAGACATGCCGTCTTGCGGGAGGCCTTCCACCCCGGGGGGCGGTGGCGGCGGCTCTGTACATAGAAGTTGCCCCAAGATCCATACCCCGCGCTTGACGGGCGACGTGCGCGTTGGGGTCGAGGTGACTGTGAGCAGCGAGCCGAGTGTCAGCAGGCCGAATCTGGAATCGGTCGGATCGAGGCTGACCCTTTCCAGCTCAGGTCCGAGCGCGAAGGGTAGCCCGTAGTGGGCTGCCAGACGGTCGTTGAGATACGTGAAATCCGTCAGCAGCAGCTCGCTCATCGGAACATCGCCCCGGAGGAAGTCGCCAAAGAACAGCTTCGTCTCCTGGCTCATCGAGTCTCGAAGCGAATCGTCCCAGTCGGGGAAGGTGGCGTAGTCCGGCACGTGATCGTCCAGCGCTCGAATCCGAAGCCACTGACCGGCGAAGTTGTCCACCAGCGCTTGAGCCTTTGGGTCATTCAGCATTCGGTCGACCTCGGCTCGAAGCCCCGACTCGTCGCGCAGACGCCCATTTGCTGCTGCGTCGAAGAGCGTATCATCCGGCATGCTGCTCCACAGAAAGTAGGAGAGGCGTGAGGCGAGCTCGTAGTCGTTCAGAAGCCGCGGTTCGGTGGACGAGGGGTCATCGTCGAGCTCTGGCCTGTAGATGAAGTGGGGTGAGAGCAAGATCCCGCGAATCGCGAGCTCGAGCCCTCTTTCTACGCCTTCGCCTTCGCTGATCGCCACGTCGACCAGTTGCTGCAAGCGGACGATTTCGGCATCGGTTGCCGGCCGGCGCCAGGCGCGACCTGCCAGCGCACCAAAGATGTCGTCACGGCAAGATACGATGTTCGGGTCACAGAATACGATCGTGTCGCGGATGCCGGTCGTCAGCGCTTCGACCGCGAGATCCTCGGCTGCCTGTTCGTAGAGCTCGAACTGAAGCGGAGAAATGGTCAGCACTTGGGCAATATTGTCGAAGCCGAGGCTGACGTCGTCCGCCGGGAAGCTTGCAGCAGGATCGAGCTGGCTTCCGAGGAGATCCCGCACGGTATTTCGATACTCCTCGCGATTGAGCCGATGCATGACCTGCGCACCGATGGCGCCTCCCGGCCCGGCGAGCGGGTCGTTGCCCCCAGGGCCGCCGGCGCCGATCACCCCGTCGCATCCCCCCAGCGCTACCACGAAAAGCAGCCCGGCGAACCTCAATAGCGCCATAAGGGTTAAAATGACACCCTGGCGGGTGAAGTCAAACCTTCTTTCGGTCTCGACTCAGGGATTAACTGGTTGCACCTGGGACCGAAGCCCGACGTTCGGACTGGGGCCAGTCCGAGAATGTGTGCTGCCTCACGGCCATCAGTCGTCGAGGCCGTACTCGGCGCTGTGCGATGCGAGGTAGGCCAGGTAGTAGTCCGCAGGCTCTTGTGCCTCGAGCTCGCCCGCTTCAACCGCTTCGGCGAGGTGTCGCATCAGATCACCGAGGCGCTTCGATGGCGGGATACCGAACGCATTCATGATCGCGGTTCCAAGGCCCTTGGGTAGAGGCGGGATTTTGTTGTCCTGTTCCTGGAGCTCGGCGATCCGCTTGGCGAGCAGGCTGATCTGACGAACGCCCCTTCGGCGTTTTTCGGGACGCTTGGTCGTGATGTCTGCGCGGCTCAAGTCGAGAAGATCGCGCAGGCCGTCGCCCATCTGTTTGTAGAAGCGCCGCACTGCCGCGTCGGTCCAACTTTCTTCGTATTGACTAGCCCTCAGATGATGGAGGATCAAGAAGTGGATACGCTCACGAAGCGCGTCCTCGAAACCGAGCCGGTCACCCACGCGTTTGCGAAACATCGCCGCGCCTACCTCGCTGTGGCCGTGAAAGGTGACGTTGCCGCTATCGTCGATGCGCCGCGTTTTTGGCTTGCCGATGTCGTGAAGCAACGCGCCCCACCGAACCTCGAGTCGCGGCACTGATTGCTTTACGACTTGCTTCGTGTGCTTCCACACGTCCTTGTGCCGCCATTCGTTGTCGCCGAAGCCGACCATCGCTGCAACTTCGGGCAGCCAGGGGTCGAGGCATCCTACCCCTTGCAGCGCGTCGAGCGCCGGCTCTGGATGTTTCGACACGAGCAGACGATCCATGTGACGCCGAAGCTCTGCGACTGGAACGGCGCGCCACTCGGCTGGGCTCGGCCGCTCCGGTACCTGCTCCAGTAGAGAGGGATCGCTAGCCACGTCAGCCGCCCATTTCAGCGCCTCGACCGCCCGTCTGGGGCTCACGTTTCGTGTTGTTACTACGGACACAGGATCTCGTCGAGGGCGGTGAGTAGGTGCTGGTTCTCTTCGGGGGTGCCTACGGTGATTCGAATGCAGTCCTTCAAGCGGGCCCCTCCGCTCGAGAACCGGCGCACCGCGATCCGTCTTGAGAGTAGCTCTTCACATAGCTTTGCGACGTCGCCATCGTAGCGCATCAAAAGGAAATTGGCGTCACTTGGAAAGCAGCGCAGAGACGCGTGGCGCGCCAGGTTCTCGAAGAGCCGTTCGCGATCGGCCACGATGGCTCTGATGTGCGTTTGCAAGTGCGGCGCGAGGTCGGTGAGGGCGAGCGTTGCGATCTCTTGAGACAGCGCGTTGAGATTGAATGGCTGTCTCACCTTTTCGAGCTCGTGTGCGAGCGTTTGTTCGAGGCGTAGCCAACCGACTCGAATCGCGGCGAGCCCGACCTTGGAAAGCGTGCCAAGAGTGGCGCATTGCGGGTAGCTCATGTACCTGTCCGCGATCGAGTCGCCCGCGAATGCTCCATAGGCTTCGTCGATGACGTGCAACGTGTCGGGGAACCCCAGGATGAGTTGCTCGAGTCGGTCCGGTGAAAAGCGGTTTCCCGTGGGATTGTTCGGGCTCGCATAATACGCGACGTTCGGTCGCTCGCGTTCGAACGCTTTGACCATCGCATCGACATCGAGGTCCCATCTTTCGTCCAGCGGAACGCCAACGGGTCGCCAACCGTGTCCGCGACTCGTGATGCCATACATCACGAAGGTCGGCTCCGGAAACAATACAGCGGGGCGCTCTTTGCCCGAGCGCGGCTTCGACATCGCCGTTGCGAGAAGGGCGATCACCTCATCGGAGCCCGAGCCGAGCACGTATTGCTCTGGGGCGCCACCAAGCCTCTTCGCCAGTGCCTCTCGAAGGCGAGTTGCTCCTCCGTCCGGATAACGGTGGAGCGCCGTTTGGCGAACTGCCGACAGAATGAGCTCCCACGCCTCGCCAGGGAGCGACCAAGGGCTCTCGTTGGCGTCGAGTTTGACCTCAGGCGCTTCGCGCGGAACCCCGTACGCGGAGATCTCGTCGAGCTCGGGGCGGAAGAGGGTTTTGAGAGACTCTACAGACATGAGGGGGGCCAATCGGGGCGCAGTCTTGGCACGCCAGGCTCGACTGTCGAGGTCCAGGGTCAGTGAAGGACCAGATTGGCCTCGTTGCGGGCCTCTTCGAGGGCGAGGCTGATGACCTGGGCGTCTTTGGCGTTCGGTCGCGCCTCGAGGTAGGCCGCCAGGTCTTCCGAAGCGGCGCCGTAGGTCCGCAAGGCATGGGCCAAGAGGCCGCGATCTCGGCGATGCTCAGGGGCTTGCGTTAGCTCGACCAGGTGATCGCAGGCGAGCATGGCGCGCGCGTAGTCGCCCTGGCGCCGATGGGCGTTTTTCAGATTCGCGAGGATCCGGATCGTAATCGTCAAGCAGTCGACCGGTTCGAGGTAGCTCGGGTGAAGCGCCATTTCAGCACCGAGAGATTGTGCCGCCAGCTTGCGGAGCCCAACGCCGTCGAGGAGCTCGCCGCAATTGAATGGATCCTGGTAGACGCCTTCTGGTCCCCCGACACGCACTAGGAAGTGACCGGGAAAGCCGACCCCTTCGACCTCCATACCGGCACGTTCACCAACCGCCATGGTCAGAACCGACAAAGAGATCGGGATCCCTTTGCGGCGAATCATCACCTTGTCGAGGTAGCTGTTGTGCGGGTTGTAATAGTCGTCTCGCTCTCCCTCGAAGCCGAGCTCCACGAACAACAGCTCCGCGAGGATGCGACCGTCACGTTCTGGTGTCGAGCGAAGGCCGCGTCGTATGAGTGCCTCCGCGCCGAGGCCGTCGAGAGCACGTCGCAACGCGTGTTCGTCGAGGGTCGGATTCGCCTCGCGCGCAATCAAGATGGCTACGTCCTCCACTCTTACGTTGGGACGTTGAAGCACCGACACCAAGGGATCTCCGCTTGCCACGATACTAACCTTGCGTCGTACTAGATTGACCCATCGTGCGCTGATGTCGAGCCGAGGCGTGTGCTACACCACCTTCGATGACAAGCGTAGGGTGCCGTTCCGGTGCTTGACGAATTTCTGCACACACTGGAGCACGGGCCCCAACACTGGGCCTACGCGCTCATAGTAGCCGCCTCCGCAGTGGAATACGTTTTTCCGCCGCTTCCCGGGGATACCGTCGTGTTATTCGCAGTCGTGTTGGCGGCTCGCGCTCAACTCAATTGGCTGTTGGTGTACGCGCTGATGACGCTTGGCGCAACGGGAGGCGGCCTAATCGGATGGGCGTTTGGCTTGTGGCTGGCCAATCACGAGGACCACTGGCCGCGGTTCCTCAAGCGTCCCGGGGCCCTACGCGCTCTCGACGCAGTGCGTCGTGGCTACGAGCGCAACGGCCCAATGTACCTTGCCGCAAACCGATTCTTGCCGGCGCTTCGCGCATTCTTCTTCGTGGGCGCCGGGCTGTCTCGGATGGGCGCGTGGTCGGTGATTCTTTTCGGCGGCCTCTCGGCTGCCTTGTGGAACGCGTTGCTTCTCGGGGCCGGTTATGCGGTCGGTCACAACTGGGATGCGATGCGCGACCTGATGGAACGCTACACCACGGCGACGCTGTTCGTGATCATCGTCGCGGTGGTCGCGATCGTCGCGCGCTTCTTGTGGGAAGGCCGGCAAGCCTAGCGCTTGCGGGTTTGCACTGGCGTCTCGGACTTGATCATCGCGCGCACGAGCTCGCGATTCATGCGCGCAATCCATTCGAGGCGGACACCTTTCGGGCAAGCGGCTTCACATTCACCGTGATTGGTGCATGCGCCGAACCCCTCCGCATCCATCTGAGCTACCATGTTGCGGGCCCGATCTGCACGTTCGACTTGCCCCTGCGGCAGAAGCGACAAGTGGGAGATCTTGGCAGCCGTGAA
>JBFICQ010000185.1:0-7167 GCA_041581895.1 Polyangiales bacterium
CACGAAGCAGCGCGCTCGTGGCTCAATATGAACTGCTCCCACTGCCACGCCCCCGATGGCGAGATCGACGACCAGGGCCTGTTCTTGGATTACGCCAGCTTGGATCCGGCCGCGCCGACGTTCGCGGAGTTCACCAGCTGGGGCGTGTGCAGGACACCGACATCGGCTGGTAACCTGACGGACGCCTGCCGGTTCAAGCCAGTCGACATCTGGCCGGGCGATCCCGACAACTCGATTTTCCTTTGCCGGCTCGAGTCGGTCATTCCAGGAGAGATGATGCCCACGCTTGGTCGGTCGGTCGTAGACGAACAGGCTGTCGCGATCATCCGGCAGTGGATTATCGACTTGCCCACGCTCTTCCCGGATCTCCCGCAGCTATTCGATCTCGAGGAATGCGTACCCCAACCTACCAACTGAGACCAGGAGCGTTTCCCGTCTTGATCCTCGCCGCAATCGCTGCGTCGTGCGGCGACTCGGCTGATTCGGCAGCACGCGGCGACACCCCCTGGCCGCTCACGGCGTTTCCACCTTTGCCAGAGGTGATGAAGGACGTCCCTGAAGCAAGGATCGAGCTGGGGCACCTTTTGTTCTACGATGCGATTCTCTCGATCGATCGAGAAACATCTTGCTCGACCTGCCACAGCGAACGATGGGGCCTAAGCGATGCTCTGCGGCGCGGGGTCGGCCACGGCGCAGGTCTCCGTGCGGGGCCGGGTCGGCAGGGTCCAAATACGGTACGCCGCAACTCTTCGACCCTCTTCAACCTGGCATTCCGTGAGACGCTACTCTGGGATGGTCGTGCTGAGACACTCGAAGAACAGGCGCTCATTCCTCTTTTCGACGAGGACGAGATGGGCGCGAGTCGCGAGACGGTCGTGTCCGATCTCTTGGCGATTCCCGAGTATGTCGAGATGTTCATGGAAGCTTTTCCGGACAATCCCGAGGTGTCGATCGACAACGTGACCGCCGCTTTGGCCGCGTATCAACGCACATTCCTCTCGATGAACGCGAGCTATGACAAATACGCCGAGGGAAGGCCACAGGTGCTCACCGAGGACATGACCGAGGGTATGTTCCGATTCGCCGAGATGGGGTGCAATGATTGCCACACGCCACCTCTTTTCGAATCGGAGACGTTTGCGAACCGCCATGTGCCGGAGGTCGAGGGCCTGGTCGATCATGGTCGTGAAGAGGTGACCGAGCGTCCCGAAGACCGCGGTAAGTTCCGGGCGGTGACCCTGAGGAATATCGCCTCTACCGAACCCTATTTCCACAACGGCACAGTCGACTCGCTCGCGGATGCGGTTCGACACGAGCTCGAGCAAGGCGGCGAGCCCTTCACCGACGAGGACGTTCGTCTCATCACGGTGTTCATCGGCAAGGCCCTTCGCGACGAAAGCAATGACGCGATTCGCCCGGCGTCCCTGCCTAGCGGGCTTCCGCTCTCGATCGACGACCCGGGCCAATAGATGTCGTTGCGGCTCTTTTCGCCGGTGGCCGCTAACCGCGCTCGCGCTCAGATGATCGACTGGCTCTCGGCCAGTGTGTTCTCATCGTCGATCGAGTCGACGCGCGAGCTCGAAAAGCGGCGCGCAGCGGCCAAGGCTCGCTCACCTTTGCCGTGATCGAGGCACCATTGGGCGTGTTCGACGAGAAGTGCAAGCTCGAGGGCGCGGCCGAGGGTCATCGCAAAGCGCCTCGCGCCGGCTTCGAGCACGGGTCGGTCCCCGACGGCCTTTTGCAGCCATTGGCCGGCGTGCTCGACCGCGACGCGAGCACGGCGCGTCGCCTCGTTGAGGCGCGCGTCCTTGACCGAACGCAGCAATCGCTCCGTCTCGTCGAGGTAGGCATCCCAGATCCCCTCTTGTCGAAGAACCTTCAACGAGTCGAGCGACAGGACGTTGGTGGTGCCTTCCCAGATCGAGAGGACCTGCGCGTCGGCGAGAAGTCTTGGAAGGCCGGTGTCGTTGACGTAGCCCGCACCGCCGAAGCATTCGAGGGCCTCGGACGACACACTGACCACCTGCTTGCCGGTGGTGAGCTTGGCAAGACTGGTGATCAGGCGGAGCGCGAGCTCCTCCGAGGGCGTTGCCGCCCCCGTTTCGGACCGCCCCAACAAATCGGCGAGGCGAAACGCCAACAAGAAAGCGCCGTCGGCCTCCGAAACCATCTCGGCCAACGTGTCGACATGGAGGGGCATTTCGTTCAGAGGCTGCCCGAAAACTTTGCGGCGACGTGCGTAGTCGATCGCGAGCGCGATCGGCCTTCGCATCCCGTACGCCGCCCCGACCGCATTCCACGTGCGGGTGATGTTGAGCATCGGCGTGATGTTGCGAATCCCGTTCTCCAGCCCAGCAACCGGAATTGCCGCAGTCCCCTGCAATGTGAGCTCAGCCGTCGGAAGCTTGCGCGTGCCGAACTTGTCCTTGAGCCGGTTCACTTGGATGTTTCGAAGCCGCCCTTCTTCGTCGCGAAGCTCGAGGTAAAAGACTGCGAGGCCACGCCCACCCGGCGGATTGCCCTCGGGTCGAGCGAGCGTGATCGCCATTTCCGACGTCGTTGCCGAGGTGAACCATTTCGTGCCGTACAGACGCCAGGTATCCCCGTCGAGACGGGCCACCGTCTCGGTTTGGCTGACGTCCGAGCCACCGATGCGTTCGGTCATCCATTGCCCCGACGTCCACATCGATGTGGGTTCCCTCGAAAGAAGACGCGGGAGCGCATGGTCGATCAGCTCCTGGTTCTTGGAATCGAGTAACGTGCGCGCTGCGCCGTCGGTCATGGCCAATGGGCACGAGTAGGTGTCCATCGATGCCTGCACCAGGTAGTTCATCGCGTGCTGATGGATGCGCGCATGCCGTCCGAGCTCCGAATCGTAGCCAGCCGCCACGAGGCCATACTCGGCCGAGATCACCTGCGCCCGTTTCCAAACCGAAGTGACCTCGATGCGATCGACCCGGTGACCCCAGGCGTCCCATTCGACGTGGCGAGGCTCGTTCAGCCTGTCCTCGAGAGACGCGCGGTAGAGCTCCCCACCGCTGATCTCTCCCAGGGCCCGGTAGTCGGGCTCCAACCGCATGAGCAGGTCTTGCGGGAGCGAGCGCTCCAGATACTCTTGGAGCAGCGGATCAGAATCGTATTGATTTCCGAGAGTTGGCGGCTCTTGGTAGAAGCTCATATTACGGATGATAGCAGTGTCTGCAGATCAATGAAACCTCCGAGATCCAGTCGTAAGTGCTAGAGATCCCGCATGATCCCGATCAAGGCCGCGACTGCGTCCCTGAACCAGACGCCCCTCGATTGGGCCGGCAACCAGAGGCGCATCGAGGAGGTGCTGAGCAAAGCACGCGCCGAGGGGATCTCACTTCTTCTGCTGCCGGAGCTCTGCATCACCGGATACGGCTGCGAGGACGCGTTCCTCGGAACCGACGTCGCCGCGAGGGCTTGGTCGATGTTGATGGAGCTTGCGCCGCAAACGAAGGGAATGGTGGTCAGCATCGGCTTGCCCGTTCGACGACGCGGTGGCTTGTACAACACAGCGTGCCTCGTCGCCGATCAACGCATCGCGGGCTTCGCTGCAAAAGAGCACTTGGCAGGAGAGGGCCTGCACTACGAGCCGCGCTGGTTCAAGTCGTGGCCGAACCATCAGGTCGTGACACTCGAACGCGATGACGAGAGCTATCCGTTTGGCGACGTCTTTTTCGACTTCGCGGGCGTGCGCATCGGGTTCGAGATTTGTGAAGACGCCTGGGTTGCGCAGCGTCGTGGCGCCTTCGACGGTCACGCCATGGACATCATCTTGAATCCGAGCGCCAGCCACTTCGCCTTCGGCAAGCACGAAGTCCGCGAAAGACTCGTGCTCGAGGGCTCGCGCTCGATGGTCGTCTCTTATCTCTATGCCAACTTGCTCGGGAACGAAGCGGGCCGGGTCATCTACGATGGTGGCTGCTACATCGCCCAAAACGGAAAGATGCTTGCTCGCTCGCCTCGGCTTACCTTCGACGAATGGGTGCTGACTGCTGCGACGATCGACGTGGAGGCATCGAGGACCGAGCAGGTGCGCACCACGAGCTTTCAAGCCGACAGCACGGACCCCGGCCAGAAGCGAGTCAGCGTCGATTTCGAGCTCCCAAAGATCAAAATGCAGCGAAGCACGCCTTCACTGGCGCCTTGGGAGAGCAGTAAAAGCCACAAAGAAGAAGAGTTCATGCGCGCGATCACGCTCGCGCTCTTCGACTACGTCCGAAAGAGCCATTCACGCGGCTTCGTTCTCAGCATCAGCGGAGGGGTCGACTCGGCGGCGGCGGCGTGTCTGGTTGCGCTGATGGTCGACCGGGCGCTCGCCGAGCTCGGGAACGAGGCGGTCGCACGAAAGCTCGGTCGTGAGCCCCTTACCAGCGCTCGAGAGTGGGTGAGCGAGTTGCTCTGCTGCGCCTACCAAAGAACCGAGAACAGCACCGACCTCACCGAAAATGCCGCGAGCGGTTTGGCCGAGGCGCTCGGCGCCACGTTCTATGTGCTCGACGTGCAAAAGATCGTGGATGACTACGTGAGCCTCATCAGTGAGGCGACGGGCCGCACGCTGACGTGGGAAGACGACGACATCACGCTGCAAAACATCCAGGCCAGAGTGCGCGCGCCGAGCGTCTGGATGCTTGCCAACATGCGGAAGGCGCTGCTGCTTTCGACGAGCAATCGTTCCGAGGCGGCCGTGGGGTACGCGACGATGGACGGCGACACGGCTGGGGGCCTCAGCCCCATCGCGGGGATCGACAAGGCGTTTCTCCGTCATTGGCTTCGGTGGCTCGAGACCGAGGGGCCCCTCGAAATGAAGCCCATCCCAGAGCTTCGCGCCGTGAACGAGCAGACTCCGACCGCAGAGCTCCGCCCTAGAGAAATGCATCAAACCGACGAAGAGGACCTCATGCCCTACCCGGTGCTCGATGTCATCGAGCGGCTTGCAATCGGGGACAAGCTCCCGCCGGCCGACTGCCTGGCGGTGCTCCAAAGCGAGTTCGAGGAATACGACGAGGAGACGCTTCGCGCTTGGGTGAAGCGGTTTTTTCAGTTGTGGTCGCGCAATCAATGGAAGCGGGAGCGGTACGCGCCCTCCTTTCACGTCGATGACAAGAACCTCGACCCCAAAACCTGGTGTCGCTTTCCGATCCTGTCTGGGGGCTTCGAACGCGAGCTTTCAGAGCTTTGAGCGTACCGTGTCGACCATTCGGTGGATCTCGTCACGGACGATTTCGGGACGCTCCATCGGGATGAAGTGAGAAGCATCGAGCTTGAGCAGCCTGGTCGCGGGCCGCTCGCGCATGAATATCCGGCAAGACTCCTCCGAAAGCGGGGGGCCGGAGCTCTCATGGGCGATCAACGTCGTCGGACACCGGAGCCGCTTCACGTGCGCAAATGGCCTTGCCGTAGCCGCCGCGAAGGTCCGGCTCTCCCACTTGCGGTCGCAGCTCAGCCGAACGCCGCTGGCGATCGGTACGGTCCCTCCCTCCACGTAGGCTTCGATCCACGCTCGAGGCCAGGTACGAAACGCGCCCTTTCCTTCGAAGTTGTCGACCGCTGCCTGCTTCGACGAAAACTCCATCCTCCGCTTTGCAGCGGCTTGCGCGATCGGCAACCGTCGCGTCCAGCCGACCGCCCGAGCGGCGGGCAGCCACCAGCCCATGCTCGGCGGCGCCAACACCGGATCCACCAAGATCAAGCCCGCCACCCATTTGGGGTGCGTGGCGGCGATTTCCAGGCTCACGGTGCCGCCCATCGAATGTCCGACGAGGACGGTGGGGCGGGGCATCGTCCCGACCAGACTCGCGAGGTCGCGCACGTAGGGCTTCCAGGTGCGAAGCGTTCTAGGATTGGCAGGCGCTTTCGAGAGCCCATGCCCGCGCGCATCCATGGCGTAGACGTCGATGGTGGGGTCGAGGCTTTCGAGGAGCGGAGCGTAGGTGTTGGCGTTGAACCCCGTGGCGTGGGCAAAGTGAACTGCAATTGCGTTTGCACCCCGACCCGGTCGGCGAAGAATTGAAAAGTCTCCGAGCCACTCGCGCCGAAGGCTCACGGCTCGGGACGGATCCGCTTGTAGACGCGCGCAATGATGCCGTCGGTGGTCGCCGGCAAGAAGCGCTTGAGCGCGTCGGCGATGTGGGCTTCGGTGGTGATCAACACCCTGGGGGAGTTGTATTCGATCGCTTTCACCACGCGGGCTGCGACGACGTCGGGTGACGTGCCGAGACGGTCGAAGAACTGCTGAGCGTTGGTGCGCATAGCCTCAGACGTGGTGATCAATCTGGCATCGCGCACGATGCTCGTCTGGACCGTGCCCGGATGTACCGTCGTGACCCCGATGTTGTGATCGGCAAGCTCGGCTCGGAGCGACTCGCTGAAGCCTCGGATGGCAAACTTGGTCGCCACATAACTGGTCTGGAGCGGTGGCGCGATGATCCCAAACACGCTCGATAGATTGACGATGTGACCCGCTCCGGCTGCCTTCAGATGCGGCAGAAAGAACTTGCAGCTGTAGACCACGCCCCAAAAGTTCACGCCGACGAGCCACTCGAAATCGTCGAGGCTTTGATCTTCGAACGAAGCAATGATCGTGACGCCGGCGTTGTTGACCAAGACGTGCACTGCGCCGTGGGCTGCGACTACATCGTTCGCGAAACCCTCCATCTGGGCTTTGTCGGCCACGTCCACGTGATGGGTCGTTACCGTCACGCCCGTTGATTGGAGCTCCGTGGAAAGCTCGTCGAGCGAGTCTTGATTCACATCGCAAAGCGCCAGTCGGCACCCCTTTTCACCGAGCGCAAGCGCGGTCTCGCGTCCGATCCCACTGCCCGCTCCGGTGACGACAGCTACCTTGCCTTTCAGCTCGCGCATACGGACCCTCCGTTCAGACCCTACAAGCGCCCGCTCCTGGCGCAACCCGCCCCAAAAAAGAGGGAACGCGCGCGTTTGTCGCCAATTGTAAGAAGGGAGCGGGCCGGGCTCGCTCAGGAATCTTTTGGGCTGATTCTTCGCTGTGCTAGCTTGCTAGCCGCCGGGGAAACAAACAAGGAGAAGTGGGTATGAGATTTTTGGTAGCGTTAGTGCTAACAGGTGCGCTCGCGGTCGTGGGCTGCGGTGAAGATGAGGAAACGAACGGCACCGGTGGAACCG
>JBFICQ010000186.1:0-7159 GCA_041581895.1 Polyangiales bacterium
CGATCCCGGTCTCGATCCCGGTCTCGATCCCGGTCTCGATCCCGGTCTCGATCCCGGTCTCGGCCCCCAGCACGGGCCCCGCCGCGGCCCCCGCGGTCGCGATCTCGACCGCCGCGGCCGCCCCGATCTCGGTCACGGCCCCCACGCCCGCGACCTCCCTCTCTTCGGCCGCCGCCGCCCTCACGACGTTCACGCTTTTCGGGTTCGACATAGCCTTCGGGCTTTTCGAGCAGGGCTTTGCGCGACAAACGAATGCGGCCGTCGCGGTCGATGTCGCTGATCATGACCTCGACTTCGTCGCCGAGGTCCATGACGTCGGCGACTTTTTCGACGAACCCCCAATCCATGTCGGTGATGTGAAGGAGCCCGTCTTTACCCGGCGCGATCTCGAGAAACGCGCCATAGTTCTCGACTCGGCGAACGATGCCTTTGTACTTGCCGCCAATCTCGGGCTCCACCGTCAGGCTTTCGATGATCTCGATCGCTTTCTTGAGCGCCTCACCATCGGGCGAAGCGATGCTGATTGTGCCATCGTCGCTGATGTCGATCTTGGCGCCTGTCTGATCGGTGATCGCCTTGATCATCTTGCCGCCCGGGCCGATGACGACACGAATCTGGTCCGGCTTGACCTTGAGGGTTTCGATTCGCGGCGCGTACTGCGAAAGCTCCGCACGGGCCTTTGGCAACACCTCGTTCATCTTTTCGAGGATGTGAAGCCTGCCCTCACGCGCTTGGTCGAGCGCCTCGCTCATGATTTCCTGCTTCAGACCGGCAATTTTTATGTCCATTTGGATGGCGGTGATGCCCTTGTCGGTGCCGCAGACCTTGAAGTCCATGTCTCCGAGGTGGTCCTCATCGCCCAGAATATCGGTGAGCACGGCGTACTTTTCGCCTTCCATGATCAGCCCCATCGCAACCCCCGCGACAGGTGCCTTGATCGGAATGCCCGCGTCCATCATCGCGAGGCTTCCGCCGCAAACGGTGGCCATCGACGACGACCCATTCGATTCCGTGATCTCTGCCACTATGCGCAGTGTGTATGGGAAGTCTTCGTGCGAGGGCAGGACTTTCGTCAGCGCACGCTCCGCGAGAACACCGTGACCGACTTCGCGTCGGCCGGGGCCGCGGAGGAATTTCGTCTCGCCGACCGAGTAGGGCGGGAAGTTGTAATGGAGGATGAAGGGCTTCCAGTAATCATCGATCAACCCGTCGATCTTCTGCTCGTCCTGGCGTGTGCCCAGCGTCGTGGTCACGATGCCTTGGGTCTCGCCCCGCGTGAAAAGCGAAGAGCCGTGGACGCGCGGCAAAAGGCCGACCTCGATGCTGATCGGACGAACGGTCTCGTAGTCGCGCCCGTCGACGCGCCGCTTGTCGTCCAGCACTTGGGCCCGCATCGTGTCGTACCTTAGGTCTTCGTACGCGGCCTTGATCGCGCTTTCGAGCTCCGGGAACTCTTCGGAAAGATCGGCAACGACCTCTTTCTTGATCTCGCCGAACTGCTCATAACGGGGATGCTTGTCGACGATGTTGCAGGCCTCGATGACCTTGGCGAGGGCGACTTCTTTGACGCGTGCGTCGATCTTTTCATCGCGCTTGGCAGCCTCGAACGCCCACTTCTCTTTTCCGACCGCCTCGCGAATTTTCTCGATGAGCTCAAGCACGCCCTGCACCGACTTGTGACCGAACTGAATCGCGGCGATCATGTCGGCCTCGGACATTTCTTCCGCCTCACCTTCGACCATGACGATGGCGTCCTTGGAAGCTGCGATCATCAGCTCGCAGTCGCCCTTTTCAACTTCTTCGTAGGTCGGGTTTGCGATCAGCTCCCCGTCGGTGCGGGTCACGCGCACCCCCGCGATGGGGCCGGCCCAAGGAATCGGGCTGATGTGAATCGCTGCCGAAGCGCCGATCATGGCGAGCACATCCGAGGGATTGATCGCGTCTGCGGACATCACGGTGGCGATGACCTGAGTCTCGGCCATGTAGCCCTCGGGGAACAGCGGACGGCAGGGACGGTCGATCAACCGCGAGGTCAGCACTTCGTTGTCGCGGAGCTTGCCTTCCCGCTTGAAAAAGCCTCCGGGGATCTTGCCGGCGGCATAGGTCTTTTCGACATAATCGACGGTCAGCGGAAAAAACGGCTGACCCGGCCGGGCTTCTTTGTTTCCACACACAGTGACGAGGACCATGGTCTCGCCGCAGCTCACGAACACCGAGCCAGCCGCCTGCTTCGCAATGCGGCCGGTCTCGATAGTGATCGTCTTGTCACCAACTTGAACGGATTCTCTGATTATCATCGCTCTCTCTTGCCTTCCGCGCGGTACATCCGCGCTGGTGGTCAGCGTCCGCGCAGAGAGCGGGTCTCGGTCCCCGATTCCAGGATTCGAGTTGTGAGCTCGAACCATCGAAGCGAAGAGCGAACTCCGGACTCCACGAGAAGGCTGCCAAGTATCTAATGGGGCAACGCCCCCGGGCTCAGCTTACTTCCGAATGCCAAGCTCCGAAATGATCTTGCGGTATCGCTCCACATCCCGCGAGCGGACATAGTCGAGGAGCCGTCGGCGCTGGCTGACCAGCTTCAGCAGGCCTCGGCGGGAGTGATGGTCCTTTTTGTGCGTCTTGAAATGCTCGGTCAGATAAGCGATCCGCTCGCTTAGAATCGCGATCTGGACCTCCGGTGAGCCGGTGTCCTTGTCGTGGGTGCGAAATTGACCGATCAATTCGGACTTTCTATCGGCGGTCAGTGCCATTCGGGTCTCGCCCTCAATCTCTCCAAAATTAGCTGTTTCTCCGTCTAAAGCGGGGCGGAGTATGGGCGGGGGCTTTGGGGTCGTCAAGGCGCAGAGCGCGTTGGCCGCCGCGCCGTGAATCCACGTTGATACCGTCCCCATTCGCGCCGAAGCATCGGTAAGTGCTGTACGAAGATGTCCCCAGGTGGTAGCCCTCGGGGCCTAGCGCTGCTCGGTGGGCGGCGAGAAAGGCATTGAGGATGAAGAAGCGGCGGATTCTGTTGTCGATCGTGTTTGGTTCGATGTTGGCGATCACGGGTTGCGGAGGGGACGGTGACGGTGACGGGACCGGCGCGACCAACGGAGCCGGGGCTACGGGCGGTGGCGGCGGTGGCTCCGCGTCGAACACGTGCGAGGCGTTTTGCGGAAGCTCCTGCATCATCATGGGTGTGGATCCCGCAGGCGATTTCAACGATTGCGTGGCCGCTTGCGGGATAATCTTTTCGGACGAGTGTGGCTCCCAGGCGGAGGCTTTCGTCGACTGCTACGAGTCTGTTGACTGTGATGACAACGCCGCTGAATCGCAATGCCAAGATGAGGCGATCTCGTGGGGGCGGTGCCTCAACGATTTTCTGTAGACGCTCAAAGACCCGCGTGCGAGGCGATGATGTCGATGGCCTCCCGCGGGTCTGACTGACCGGCCCAGCTCAGGAACGCGACGGCTCGCTCGATGCCGAGGTCTTCGAACGCTGGAAGCGCGTCGGGCCGTTTGTTCACCCGCCAACTGGCCGACACCTCGATGGTGTCGAACGAGCGTCCCGCCTCGGCTGCCATTCGCTTGAGCTCGGCGATCTTTTCGGAGAGCTGCTGTTGTGAGTCGCTCGGGGCATACCAGCCTTGCGCCGAGTCGACGACGCGCCGAAGACTTCTGGTGGTCGTTCCCCCGATCAGGATCGGAGGGTGCGGCTTCTGCATTGGGGTGGGGTAGCTCTTGAAGTCGTGCCAGGAAAGGAGCTCGCTTTGGTGCTCGACGACCTCGCCGCTCCACACCTTCTTCACCGCCTCGAGATAGTCGTCGAATCGTGCGCCGCGCCGCGCGAAGGGCGTGCCCATGGCTTCGTACTCCTCCGCGAGCCACCCGATGCCGAGCCCGAGCTCGAGGCGCCCGCCGCTCAGCACATCGAGGCTTGCCGCTTGTTTCGCAAACAGAAGGGGGTTGGTTTGAGGAAAGATGTTGACCCCGGTGCCAATGCGAATCGTGTTGGTGGCAGCAGCGATGTGAGCAAGTGAGATGAGCGGATCGATCAGCCAAGCTTCGGGGGCGATCGGCATCTTTCCGGACCTGCCGTAGGGATACACCGATTCGTATTCCGTAGGCACGATGACGTGCTCGAAGGTCCAGACCGATTCGATCCCTGCGCTTTCGGCGTACTGCACCGTCTCGATCATGCGCTCGGCGGTCTCAGGACCACCGACATTGATCGGCGCGATTCCAATCTTCATGACACCGTCACTCGCATGTTCTTTGCGCCAGCGCCAGCGCGCCGATCGGTGTCCTGTCCGCGCCACGGGCACGCCCCTCCGCGCTGCGTCGTTTGTGCCCTGGTCCGCGGCACAGGCACGCCCTCGGCTCTGCGCCGTTCATACCCCGGTCCGCGCCGCCGCCAATGGGGGACTTCGTCGGCCATGACGGGGAACCGCGTTACCGAGACTTCGAGCCCGTTAGAATCGTCTTTTACGCCGAGGCTACCGCTGGCTCCGCCCCCACAGGCGTCGGCGCGGACGGGGGCACGACTTCCTCGGCGACATGCCTGCTGCCGCGAACCGAATCAGCTTAGCCTGCAGGACAGGCCTGGGCGCGACCTCCTCGAGGACAATCGCAGTGTTTCGAGGAGAGGGTGTTGTGTGCGGCGCCGGCTGTCGAAGGGCGGCAGGGATGCCTGGTGGGCGGCGGGATGCGGCGAGGCGGGCGGCGTGGCGAGTGCCAACCCGTCTAACAGCAACTCGCTCGGGTTGGGCACGAGTCCCGAGGCGAGCTTGCGTCGGCCTTAGGCCACCAATGCACCGGGCCGACAAGTGCAAGCGAGCCGTCCGCCGCGGAGCTGCGTGCCGCGCCCGTCAGGCAAGACAGCACGCCCGTCCCAGACGGCGCAAGCGCGCAATATCTATGACGCAGAGCGAAGCCCCCATTGGCTTGCGGCTGCGGCCGCAATATCGACTGCGATCAGCGCGCTAGTCGGTTTTCAGCAGAGCCCGCGCCTGGAACCGCGCCACCACGGCGCCGTCTGCATAGAGCAGAAGCTTGGATCCGCGTATTTCATAACGGGTCGTCTGCCCGAGGGCGGTGAGGAGCGCCTGCTCCTGATTCAAGCCTTCGCGGCAGGCCATCCGTGTTGCGCCGATCTCGCGGAACGTCAGCGCCTGAGTCTTCCCGCCCTCGTACGAGCCGAAGAAGCGATTGCAGCCGCCAAACCCGTAGGCGCTCTTCTTGTTGGCGTTGATCTCGAGATACGGCGCCGTGCCGTCGGAGGCGACGACGATCGGCTGATCGTTGAGCTCGAGGAGAGACCATCTCACGTTCTCGAGTGCAATGGGGGTCATTCTCCCGCAGGTCTCCCCCGGTCTGGTAAGAAGAAACCGCTCGACGACGAGGACGTTCTCCTTGCCCCTACCGTCGATCTTGCGGCGCGGTTCCACGCGCCCGTCGACCGTGACGAGTAGCGGTGAGCCCGGCTCGGCCCGAGAGCTGAGGTAGGCCCGCTCCAGCTCCGCGTTCTCGCCTTCTGCGGCAACCGGCCACCTCTGTCCGGTCGCGCAATCCTCGAAGACCCCCGCTTCCGCCATGTAAGAGTACATCCCGTCGATCGTCGCCACGGATGCGGGTTCGGCGCTCACCGCGTCATTCGCGGCCGACGAGCCCTTGCTTTTCTTGCAGCCGGACAGAGTCAATGTGAAGGCCAGCGCGCCCACGACAGACCACCGCAACCATCTCGAGCTTCCCCGCATGCGCATCGATGTAGCACCAAGCCCCGACCAGACTCAACGCCTTCGTATGGTCAGCCCGAAAAAGGGATTCGCTCTCGGAGCTTCTTCGCGCGCTCGCGCGCGAGCGGAACTTTGGGCTCTTCGGGATGGTCGAGCAGGAGCTGGTAGGTTCCGGCGCCGACGGGCTCGATCGCTCGGATACGGTCGAGCCGGACGATGAAGCCTCGGTGCGATCGAAAGAAGAGCTCGGAATCCAACTCCTCCTCGAGAGCCGCAAGCGTCTTCTCGATCGAAAAACGGTCGGTCTGGGTGACGGCCCAGACTAGCTCGTCTTTGACCTCGAAGTAGACGACATCGCTCAACTCCAGGACCACGTACGCGTCTCGCCTGCGGACGGCGATGCGATCGAGGCGTTCGTTCTTGCCCGATGAGGTCGAGCTACTTTGGCGGACGCGGTCCACGGCCTGTCGCAGTCGCTCGAGTCGGACGGGCTTGAGCAGGTAGTCGGCAACACGTGCCTCGAATGCCCGAAGGGCGCCTTCGTCGTGCGCTGACACGATGACGACCTCGAGCTGGGGCGCCTTGGCGATCAGGCTCTCAGCTAGCGCCACGCCGTCCGGGCCCGGCATTCGAAGGTCCAAAAAGGCGACATGGGGCTGTTGCTCCTCACAGAGCGCCTGGGCTTCGTTGGCGTTTCTAGCTTCGCCGACGACCTCGACATCCTCACATTGACCGAGCAGGAACTTCAACTCGTCTCGGGCCAGCGGCTCATCGTCGACGACGATCGCTCGCAACCTCATGCGTTCTCTCCAGTTTCTCCAGATACCTTGGGTAGGTCTACGGTCACGAGAGTACCGCGCGCGAGAGTCGAAAGCCGAAGCGCCGCGTTTCCGTTGTACTGCTTCTCGAGCCTCTTGCGCAACGTGCTGAGCGCAAGCCCGGACCCCTGGGTCGGAGGATGGCTCGTGGGGCCCTCCGCCTCGTCCTCCACTTCGATGCGGACGATGTTGCCGAGGGCCCGCGCCCGAATTGTGATGGTGCCGAGGCCGTCTTTTGGGGTGATGCCGTGTTTGACCGCGTTTTCGACGATGGGTTGAAGAAGCAGCGCGGGGACTCGCGTTTCGCGGACTTCGTCGTCGATCGCGGTGCGGACGGCAAGTCGCTCACGACCGAGCCTCGCTCGCTCGATCGCCAGATACGCGCAGGCGTGCTCGACCTCATCATTGAGGGCGGCGTCTCGCGGATGGTGCAAGAGGTATCGGTACAGATCGGCCAGGTCGGAGACGAGCCCCCGCGCCCGATCAGGATCGGTTCGAATGGTCGCGCGCAATGTATTGAGGGCATTGAAGAGAAAGTGCGGCTCGAGGCGGCTCCTCAGCGCCTGAAGTGAGAGCTCGTTGGCTGCCGCTTGAGCGGCGACGAGGGCGACCGCTTGCTCCTCGCGA
>JBFICQ010000187.1:0-7154 GCA_041581895.1 Polyangiales bacterium
GGTGAGGTCATGGGTATCGCGGACAACTTCGCCGACGCTTTCTACAAAGCCTTGCTGTCCGCTTATTTGGAGCTTCCCTCCGATGGCAAGGTCTTCATCAGTGTGAAAGACGACGACAAGCCCGCGGCGACCGATCTCGCGCGCCGCCTCGCCGACCTCGGCTTTGAAATCATCGCGACGGCAGGAACGCGTGAGCGCCTCGAGCGAGCTGGTGTCGAAACAGAGCTCGTGCACAAAGTCGGGGAAGGGCGCCCCCACATCGTCGACCACCTCCAGAATGGCGACATCTCGTTGGTCTTCAATACGACTGAAGGCGCGCGTGCGATTCGGGACAGCAGGGCGATGCGGCGGCAGACCGTCATGAGTGACGTGCCTTATTTCACGACCATGGCCGCAGCGGTCGCAGCGGTCGATGCAATCGAAGCGCGAAGGCTTCGGCCGCTCTCGGTATGCTCGCTGCAGGAGTACCACGCTCGCACGACCGAGCTCGAAAGCGTGCGACCGGCGCCGCTCCATGCCCGGCAACCCGATTGATCGGGGTCGGGCAGTTCGCCCCCGGGCTTGCACCGTAACGATCTCCGCCATCGCCCAGCCCTCACCTTGCCTTCCCGGGGTGCTCAGTTTACGAAAAACAGATGGAGAGAGTTCCCATGACACCGGAGGGGCACGCTGCGCTCACGGCCGAGCTCCATGCCCTCAAGGCGGAGCGGCCTAAGATTTCCCAAGAGATCGGGATCGCTCGCGAGCACGGCGATCTCAAGGAAAACGCCGAGTACCACGCGGCCAAGGAAAAGCAGGGCATGTGCGAAGCTCGGATCGCCGAGATCGAGGACAAGCTGGCCCGCGCCGAGGTGATCGACCCGGCGACCCTCGGCGGAGACCGCGTCAAGTTCGGGGCGCTCGTCGAGCTCGAGGACATGGACAACGGCAAGGTCGTGACCTACCGGCTGGTGGGGCCCGAGGAGTCCGACCTGAAGCAAGGCAAGATCTCGATTACCTCTCCAGTTGCCCGCGCTATCGTCGGAAAAGAGGTGGGCGATGAAGTACAGGTCGAGACCCCGGGGGGCGTCCGCACGTACGAGGTGAGCGACGTCCGCTGGAGCTGAAGGGTTCCGCGGAAGGGCCGCTCCGAAGTGCCTTCTCTTCTCGAACACGCGATCGAAACACTCCCGGGGATAGGGCCGCGCACGGGAGCTGCTCTTCGCGAGCGCGGCTACCAGACCATCGGCGACCTGCTGTGGTTGATGCCGAAGAGGTACGATGATCAACGCCGCCCGACTCCGATCGATCAGATACGGGTAGGCGAGTACGCCGTCGTCGAGGGAAGGGTGCGCGCGACACGGCGGTTCCCTCGCGGGGGTCACACGGGGTTTGAAGCGCGACTCGAAGCCGAGGAGGAGCCCGGTGAAGGCTCGGGTTACCGGGAGCTGAAGGTCGTCTGGTTCCGCTCGATCCCCGGCCTCACACAGCGCTTCGAGGTCGGTGCTTTGGTACGGGTCGCAGGCCGCGTGAACGAGTATCGCGGGGTTGCGACCATGGCTCATCCCGAGGTGCTCACCAAAGGGGGCGCAGGGGCGATCGAGCCTCGCTACCCGGAGATTCCGGGTGTCCGCCGCAAGACGTTGCGGAGGGCGGTGCGCGCCGCCATCGATCGAGCTGTGCACGAGGTTCCAGATCTGATCCCCCAACACCTGCGTGCCGAAATCGGGATAGGCGCGATCGGCGAAGCGCTCTCGTCTATCCACGCGCCGACTCCGGCAGTCCTCGACGGAAACGCTGGGGTCCCTCATGCCGCACAACAGCGGCTGGCACTCGAAGAGCTCGTGCTTTGGGAGCTCGCGCTCCGCCTTCGAAGGGCCCAGGAGCGGGGTGGCGCTGCGCAGCCCTTTGCGCCTGAGCCGGCGGTTTCCAAGGCTTGTGCGGCCTTTCCGTTCGAGCTCACCTCGGCGCAAAGGGCCGCGGTGGCGGCTTTGGGCGCGGGCTTGAATCGCGAAGAGCCCATGCGGCGTTTGCTCCAAGGAGATGTCGGCTGCGGCAAAACCGCCGTCGCCCTCGTCGCCTGTGCCCAGGTAGCAGCCGGGGGCGCTCAAGCCGCGTTTCTCGCTCCGACGGAGCTTCTCGCGGACCAGCATGCCGCGACCCTGCAGCCAACAGCGGAAAAGCTCGGGCTTCGCTTAGGGGTATTCACAGGTGCCCTCTCGGGAGATCGGCGTCGCGCGATGCTGGATCGAATGGCGACCGGTGCGCTCGACGTCGTGGTCGGGACGCATGCGCTCTTGAGTGGCGAAATCCGCTTCGCAAACCTCGGGTTGGTCGTGGTGGACGAACAGCATCGCTTCGGGGTGGCTCAACGTCTTCGTCTCGGTTCCCGTGACTCGAAGCGGCGACCGCACCTTCTGGTCATGACGGCAACTCCGATTCCTCGAAGCCTCGCGCTGGTGCTCTACGCCGGTCTCGACCTCACCACGATCGATGCAAAGCCTCCGGGTCGTCTACCGGCCACGACTCTCATGCTTTCGCGCAACAAGCGACCGAAAGTCCTACGCCAACTCGAGCGCGCCCTCGATGCCGACGGGCGAGCGTATGTGGTGTGCCCTGCGATCGCCTCTTCGGAAGAGCTCGTGGGGGTCGACGGCACCTACGCCGAAATGGTGGACCGGTTCGGCACGGAGGTCGTAGGCCAGATCCACGGGCGCCTCTCGGGCGACGAACGGCGGGCGCTCATGCGCGACTTCGCCGACGGTAGATTGAAGATCTTGGTGGGCACGACGGTGCTGGAAGTCGGCGTCGACGTTTCCGCAGCGAACATCATCGTGGTCGAGCAGGCCGATCGGTTTGGGCTGGCCCAACTTCATCAGCTACGGGGACGGGTCGGGCGCGCGGGGCAGCACAGCGCGTGCCTCCTCACCTACGACGAGCCGCTGTCGGAAGAGGCGGAAGCGCGCCTCCAAGCGCTCTGCGAGACCGATGACGGCTATCGGCTCGCCGAAACCGATCTCGAGCTCCGTGGCGCCGGGCACCTCTTCGGGTATCGGCAGTCCGGGGCCAGCGGTTTGCAATTCGCGAACCTCACCAAGGACCGAACCCTGCTTCGACGAGCGGGCGATCTGGCCGATCGGATACTGCGCAACGATCCCGATCTGTCGGCATCCCAACACGCGATCGCCCGCGCCGCGGTGCGCCGCTGGGAGCGTTTCGCAGCCGTGCGCGAGGATGCCGGCTGACCTGATCGGCAGCCACGGGTCGGCTTCTTGACGAGATCGGGCCACGCAGGTAGTTGCTATCTATGCCTCTCATCCATCACGCGCGACGTGAAGTGACCCTCAAGGTCGTTTACTACGGAGTGGGTCTGGGCGGCAAAACCACCAATCTCGAAACGATCTACGAAGGGACGCGGCCCGAGCATCGCGGCAAGCTCGTTTCGGTGTACACCGACGCCGAGCGCACTCTGTTTCTCGATCTCCTGCCGATCGAGCTCGGTACTTTTCGTGGGTACACCATGCGGCTCCACATCCTTTCGGTGCCGGGCCAGATCGCCCAGGACTCCACCCGCCAGCTCGTCCTGCGTCACGTCGACGGCGTCGTCCTCGTAGTCGATAGCCAGGTGGCCGCAATCGAGGGCAACAACTTCAGCGTTCGCAACCTGGACTTCAACCTCCGCCTCCATGGCTTAGACCCCGACCGCGTCCCTCTCGTCGTCCAGTACAACAAGCGCGACCTCCTCGGCATCATGGATTTCCTCGAGCTTCGCGAAACGCTCGGGGTTCCCGAAGGTGTCTCGGAGGTTCAGGCCTCTGCGCGCGAAGGCTGGGGTGTCTTCGAAACGCTGAAGACCATCGTGCGCGAGTGCATGCATCAACTCGGGGATCCGAGCGTTCGGCCCGAAGGTCACGTCGACTGTCTGCTTTCTGAGCCGCGCGACCGCTTCTATCCGCGGGGTCCGGTCTCGATGATCCACGCGATCGTGCCTGAAGACGAGCTCGAGCCGGCCAAAGCCAGCGAGGGCTGATGGGCCAGGCATCGCAGACGGGTCACGCCTCGCGCGTGACATCGGCCGCACCGACGATCGAAGTCCTTCCCGTGCGCACGCCGACCCTCCCGCCCGCGACCCACACCAACACCTTTCTCGTGGGCACCGGACAAGCGGTCCTGGTCGAGCCCGCCACGCCGTACCAAGACGAGCAGGACGTCATGGTCGAATGGATCGAGAGCGCACGCGCACGAGGTGTCGAGCCGATTGCGATCCTTGCCACACACCATCACCCCGATCACGTCGGCGGCGCGGCCGCGCTCTGCGAGCGACTGGGTTTGCCCCTGTGGGGTCACTCGATGACCGCCCAGCGGTTGAGCGGAATCGTCGAGCTCGATCGATTGCTCGAGGACGGCGAACGCATCGAGCTCGGGGGTCCGACCGAGACGGCGCTCACCGCCATCCACACGCCCGGCCATGCGCCCGGTCACTTGTGCTTCGTAGACGAGGCGAGTGGGATCATGATCGCCGGTGACATGGTGGCTTCCGTCGGTACGATCATCGTCGAGCCAACCGACGGAGACATGAATCTCTACCTCGAATCCCTGCAGCGCATGGCTTCGCTCGAGCCGGCGGCACTGCTTCCAGCGCACGGGGAGCTCATTTCGGACCCACAGGCGATCTTGAGCTTCTACATTGCGCACCGCCTGATGCGTGAGGGCAAGGTTCTCGAGGCTCTGCAGGCCCACGGAAAGCCGGCACGCCCAACCGATTTGGTCGCGAGAGCCTACGACGACACGCCAAAGGCACTCTGGCCGCTGGCCTTGCGATCGCTCGAGGCGCACCTGATCAAGCTCGAACGGGAAGGGCGAATCACTCGTGAAGGCGATTGCTGGGCCCCTAGGGGCCTCACGCGATCGAATTGAGCGACCAGTCGTAACGATGGTAGTCGACTTGGAAGTCGCGCTCGAAGGCTTCTTGAAGAGACTCGCGCTGCTCGGCTTTCGAATGACGGAGCAAGAAAGTCTTGATCCCGCCGGGTCCCCCGAAGTCGCTCTGATAGTAGCGAAACGTGATCGGCAAACGGACGACCCTTTTGGTCTCGTCGACGTGGACGTCGGCGGCCACGTAGCCCGACGCGGCCAAGTTGAGCTGCATGTCGAGCTTCGCAGCGTCGTAGAACGCGACCGGAGGGCAGCTCGTGGACGCGCAGACCAGGGCGGCGTGAATTCTCGGATCGACTTTGGACGGACACAGAGCGATCCGAGGGTCTTCGGCTCGAAACGGGCGTGCGCCGGTAGCGGGGTGCGGCGCGTTTCGCCTCAGTACCCCGTTTTCGATTTCATCGAGCGTGAGGACGAAGCCACCGATCTCGTAGGCGACCGTCCCAAAGAACGAGGGAATTTCCATTACGGACTCACGGATATCGAGCGCGAGGACGCCGTGGATCGCCAGCACGTTGTAGATGTTGATCCAAAACGCCGTGCGGGAGTCGTCGTCGTCGAGCTCGCCCAAATCGATCGCAGAGAGAAATCGGCTCGTCGACTGCATTGCAGCAAAAGTTTCCGACCGTTTCAGTTTGCGGTAGTCGACCTTTCCGGCGGCGTCGACGGCTTCGACTTTGAGCTGGTTTCGGAGCGTCCGGAGCGCCTCGGCGGCTGCGTTTGGGGCGATCTGTGCGGACGGCGCTTGCCCCGCATTGAGCACCCGGCGCGAGAGCCACTGGTTCGGCATCAATCCCTTGGCAAGCTCCGCGGGGTTGCGGGCTCGTTTGAGGATGTCTCCGGCATCCCGAAGATTTCGAAGCCATGAGCTCGCCACGGTGCGTAGACCGTAGGTGCAAAATCAGTCGCCGTCACTCGACGAGATCGAGCCGTCCGGGGAGGCGCACATAGGCGCCCGGTGAGGTCTCTTGCGGTCTCACCAGGACCGGAGCCGTGGATTCGCTCTCCCCCGCGTCTCGATGCCGTGCGGTGATCCACACCGAGCCCGGTGTGACGCCTCGGAGTCGGAACCGGCCCCGGGAGTCGGTTGAAACTGCGTTCTTCCAGTCCGGTGGATCTTTCCAGGTCACCTCCGCGCCCGGAACCGGTTCCCCATAGGCATCGCGGACCTCGCCCTCGACCGTTCCCCCAGGTCGTAGGCGCACAGCCGCGAGCTCCTGGGGACGGTCCACGTAGAGGGGTCGCTCCACTTCGATTCGCTGAAACTGCGGCTCGTAATCGGGATGATCGAACGTGAGGTCGTAGATCCCGACCGGTGCCCGACGAAACACGAACCAGCCGTCCCGGCCGGTCTGAGTGGAGAGCATCGTGGGCCCCTCGAGCTCGACGCGGACGCCGGAAAGCGGCTCGGCGGACCAGTCGTCGAGCACGAGACCTCGCAACGTAAGGCCTGCAGTCAGGATGATCGAGAGCCCGTCGGTGGCCTCGATCTCAGTGAGCCGAGCCGTGCTGTAGGCGGGGTGCCCGACCTCGACGTCGTAGGGAGGTCCAGGCAGCGCAGGCACGGCAAACGTCCCATCGGACGCCGATTTGGCGCTCCGTCGAATCGACACTGCAGCGGCCGACGATGTCACGGTGATCAAAGCGCCGTCGACGCCAAACCCGGCTTCATCAAAGACCCTCCCGCGCAGGGTCTGAAGCGAGCTCGACAAAACCAGCTCGACTTCCGCTCTTCGCTTGTCGCTCATTCTAACCGTTTGGCTTGCCGGCGGAAGATCGTAGGGAAGGGCCGTCACCGTAACCTCGCCCCGAACTCCCCGAAACGCGAAGGCGCCGTCGTCCCTAGTGACGGTCATGCGCGGAAGGCGTTCGGTTGGAAGCCGTAGCTCGACCGGAATGCCTTCTAGCCCGTCGCCTCGGGCGTCCCGTACTCGCCCGCGCAGCTCGGCGCCTCGAAACAGGATAATTTGGACCTCGGAGATCGTTGCTCCGGGCCGCACCTCGACCTCCTCGGATTCGCCGGGGGCGTATGCTTCGTGCGTCGCGATTGCCGTGTAGGGCCCCGATCGCAGTCGGGACAAGCGGAACGATCCGTCGCCTTTGGTGGAAACCTGGCACACGAAGGCGCGCTGCCACGACCCAGCGGCGGAGATCGCGGGCACCGGGCCCGCGGTTACGCCGAGCGAGTCTGGCGCAAACGGCGACCCGAGACGCGTGTGAGCGCCGCCGTACGCGCGCAC
>JBFICQ010000188.1:0-7145 GCA_041581895.1 Polyangiales bacterium
CCGGGCATGCCTACGTGTATCTGTGTTACGGCATCCACTATTTGCTCAATTTCGTGACCAATCGCGACGGGGAGGGGGCCGCGGTGTTGATTCGGTCGTGTGAGCCGATAGCTGGTCATCGCGCGATTCGACGCCGACGCGGCGGGAAGGACGGTCCTGTGCTGTTGACGGGCCCCGGCAAGGTCGGTCAGGCGTTGGGGCTCGACGGTTCGTTCAGCGGCCACCCGCTCTATCGACGCGGCGGGCTCGAAGTGCGGGAGGGCTCACCAGCCTCCGACATCGCGATCGGGTCGCGCATCGGGATCGGCTATGCCGACCCCGAGCACCAAGAAGCCGAATGGCGGTTGGCGATCGCGGGATCTCCCTGGGTCAGCCACGCCAATGCGTTGAGAGCGGTGCATTGATGAGCGCCCTCTCCACGAGCTCGAGCGCCGAAACCCGGGGCGTCCTGGTCGAAGTGCAGAGTTACTATCTCGACGAGCAATCGCACCCAGCATCGCGGCGTTTCGTGTTCGCCTACACGATCACGATCACCAACAAAGGCAACGAAGTAGTGCAACTACGGTCGCGCCGGTGGATCATCACCGACGGCCTCGGGGATGTCGAAGAGGTCGAGGGGCCTGGGGTGGTCGGAGAGCAGCCGGTGCTTCGACCGGGCGAGAGCTTTCGGTACACCAGCGGCGCGATTCTCACCACCGAGCGCGGTACCATGAAAGGCGCCTACCAGATGCATTTCCCCGAAGGCGGGCACTTCGATGCGGAGATCGCGGAGTTTCTATTGGAGAGGCCGTACTCGCTGAACTAGCCCCGCCAGCGCGGGGACGGCCTCAGCGTTAGTTGTCCTTGTCCCAGGCGGCCTTGATCGCCTTGTAGGTTTCGATGCCGCTTTCGGTGAGATCGAGCGCCCCGGCACCCACCAGCCGTTCGTGCACCTGCTTGGGATCGTTCTCCCAACCTTTGGGCAGGTCGAGCTTCACGTTGACGGGCACGCCACCGAGGAGGCCCTGCTCTTCCATGGTCCACAACGCCTCCGCGGCGAGGAACTGTCCGGCGATCTTTCGAAGCTCGGGGGCCAGGTGACTCGCCAACGGAAACACGTCGTAGAGGCCAACCTCGTCGGGCGACACCGCTAGAGGTTGTCGCAAGGCTTTGAACACCGGGGCTGCGATGGGCAGCTCCACGAGATCGAGCCCGGCAATGTCTTGACCTTGCGTGGCCATCAGCGACCGCTCGAGCGCGTCGCCGTGGCTGCGCGTGATGGCAGCGGGGCGGGCGGAGCCGTCCAGGAGGACAGTGAGGACTAAGTAGGGACGCGGATCTCGCTCTTCCGTCATTTCCGGAGCGACTAGTTAGCGCATTTGGCGCCGGTTGGGTAGTCCTCGTCGCCTTGACGGCATCCGTCACCGTCGCTAGCTGCACCCGCCCCGATGCGCATTCAAGTTCACCCAACCCACCCCCAGGCCCGACACATCAAGCGGGCCGCGGAAATCCTCCGCCGCGGGGGTGTCGTCGTGTATCCCACCGGGACGGTCTACGGCCTCGGCTGCGATATCCACCAAAAGCGCGCGGTCGAACGCATCTATCAGCTTCGGCAGCTCAAGAAGGATCACCCGCTGAGCTTCGTTTGCCCGGATCTCAGCAAGATCGCCCGCTACGCGTACGTCGACGACTTCGCCTACCGCATCATGAAGCGGCTCATCCCCGGACCCTACACGTTCGTCCTTCGCGCGACTCGGGACGTACCCAAGCTCCTCGTGCGAAAACAGAAGACGGTGGGCATTCGCGTCCCCGACCATCCGGCGGCCCGGGCCCTACTCGAGGAGCTCGGAAGCCCCATCGTGTCCACCTCGGCGATGATCGGTGACGAGATTCTCAACGATCCGGACGAGCTTCATGCGCGATTCGCTCGTGTCGATGCATTCATCGACGCCGGTTGGGGAGGGATCGAGCCCTCGACAGTCATCGATCTCACCGGCGACGAGCCAGTCGTCCTTCGCGAAGGCGCCGGCCCAATCGACGTCGTCTAAGCGGATCGCACCGGAGCGCCACGCGCCTCGGAGATGATGCTTCGAAGGAGCGCCGTCCACTCTCGGTAGCGAGGGGCTCGGCTCATCTGCTCGACCAAGCGTTCGGGGGTCCATTCGTCGCGCCCCTGATACTGCGTGACCGACGCCCAGTTGGCGAGGTGCTGATTCCATTGCTCCGCCGTCCAAGAGCCGACTTCCCCGGAACGAAAGATGAACAGATGGTCGTCGGCCAGGTCCGCGCCCGCCACCCACAAGCCGGTGTCCGTGATGAAGGGGCCGAGCGACCGAATCACGAGCTGGCGCTCCGCAGCCCGCCCGAGCGGCTCGAGGGCGCGATCGAACTGCTCCCAGCTACGGGTCAGGGTGCGCACGCGCTCTTCGGAAATCGGCATGTGTGGCTTGAATGCCCCCGGGGCGACGCGAGCGTCGTGATCGTCATGGATACGGATGCCGTGCTGCTCTTCGGCAGCGCGGTAGGCCCGCAAGGCGTCGTCACGTGAAATCTGACCGTCGATGCACGCCAGAAACGAGGTGATCAAAGGTTGGGTCACGTCGGGCTCGTCCTAGTTGGGGGCATCCGGCTCGGCTTTGGTCGCGGTACGGCGGGGTCGTCGCTGCAGCAGCGCGCTCACGCGATCGAGGATTTGATTGGCGAGAGCATGTTTGCTCATCTCGGGAAGAGCAACCGCCGAGCTCGGCTCGACGAGGATTGCGCGGTTGGTGTCGCCCGCAAGCGCCTCGCCGGCGGTGTTGGCGACGATCAGATCCGCTCCTTTTTGCTCGAGCTTGCGTCTTGCCGCCTCTTCGAGGTTTTCGGTCTCGAGGGCGAACCCCACCAGAACTGCAGGGCGCTCTCCGCGCTTGGCGCCGACGTCGGCGAGGATGTCGGGATTGCGGACGAGCTCGAGCTGAAGGCTGCCTCCCTTTTTGATCTTGCGGGGCGCGCGTCGCTCGGGTCGGTAATCGGCGACGGCCGCGGCCATGATCACCACATCGGTTTCGTCGACACGCTGCAGCACCGCCTCATGCATCTCGCGCGCCGATCGAACGCGCACCACCTCCGCGCCTCGGGGGTCGGGCAGAGCCACGGGCCCGCTCACGAGCGTAACCGATGCGCCACGGCGGAGCGCCTGGGTAGCGATCGCGTAGGCCATCTTGCCAGTCGACCGGTTGCCGAGGAAACGGACCGGGTCGAGGTCTTCGTGGGTGGGGCCTGCCGTGATCAGCACATGCGCGCCCGCGAGGTCGTCTCCGCGCGCGAAGTGGGTCTCGAGCTCCTCGACGATGTCGTCGGGCTCCATCATGCGGCCCGGGCCGATCTCGCCGTTGGCGAGCTCTCCGACCACCGGGCCGAGGATGACGGCGCCGCGATCGACCAGCCGCGCGACATTCGCCTGCGTAGCCTCGTGGGTCCACATCCGGTGGTGCATCGCCGGCGCAAAGAAAATGTCTCCGCGCGCGCATGCGAGGGTCGCGAGGACGGCGTCGTCTGCCTGACCCGAGGTTGCCCTGGCGATCAGGTTCATGGTGGCTGGCGCGATGACGATTGCGTCGGCCCACTCGCCGAGCTCGACGTGGACCTCCCCCGCGTAGTCCTCGGCCCACAGATCGGTGACCGGAGGCTTTCCCGTCAGCCCCGCGAATGTGATCGGGCCGACGAAGCGCATGGCGGCGCTGGTCATGACCACCCGCACCTCGGCGCCTCGGCGTATCAGCTCGCGCACCAGCTGCACGACCTTGAATGCTGCGATCCCGCCGCCGAGCCCAACGACAATTCGCTTTCCCTGAAGGGACATCCTCTGCGGAGTCTAGCAGGGGCAGGGTGATTTGCGACGGGTGATCGGACCTGAACGCCCGATGGGTGCCAGCCTGTGCGGCTGCTTACTTCGTTGGCACGCCCGGCGCTGGAAACTGGTCGCAAAGGTCTTTGATCTCGCCGGCTACGCGGGCCACGAGGGTGTCGTTCTCGACGTCTTCGATGACGTCGGCCATCCAGTTGCCGAGCCGCTTCATCTCGTCGGCGCCCATGCCTCGGCTGGTGATGGCGGGTGTTCCGAGGCGAAGGCCGCTCGGATCGAAGGGCTTACGCGTGTCGAAAGGCACCGAGTTGTAGTTTGCAACCATGCCCGCTCGGTCGAGCGCCTGCGCTGCCACTTTTCCGGGCACGTCTTTGCTCGTGAGGTCCATCAGGATCAAGTGGTTGTCGGTGCCTCCCGTCACTAGATCGAAGCCGCGTGACAAGAGCGTTTCGGCGAGGGTGCGCGCGTTGTCGACGATCGCTCGAGCGTAGCTTTTGAACTCGTCGGTCATGGCTAGCTTGGCCGCGATCGCGATGCCGGCCGTCGTTCCGTTGTGTGGCCCACCTTGGAGCCCTGGGAACACCGCGCGGTCGATGGCTTTCTTGTGCTTCTCATCGCACAGGATCATCCCGCCCCGGGGACCTCGGAACGTCTTGTGGGTGGTGCTGCTGATCACTTCGGCGTGACCGACGGGTGACGGATGGGCGCCTCCAGCGACGAGCCCCGAGATGTGGGCGATGTCGGCCACCAGGACCGCGCCGACCTCGCGCGCGATCTCGGCAAACTTCGGGAAGTCGACGATGCGCGAATACGCAGTCGTCCCGCAAAACAAGACCTTGGGTTTGTGCTCACGCGCCAGCGAGGCGACTTGATCGAAGTCGATGCGGTGGTCGTCTCGGCGCACGCCGTACTGAATCGCGTTGAAGTACTTGCCCGAGATCGACACCTTCCAGCCGTGCGTGAGGTGGCCGCCGCTTGGAAGGCCCATGCCCATGATGGTGTCGCCGGGGTTACAAAAGGCGAAATAGACCGCGAGGTTCGCAGGCGAGCCGGAGTAGGGCTGCACGTTCGCGTGGTCGACGCCAAAGAGGGCCTTGAGCCGCTCGATGGCGAGTTTCTCGATGGCATCGATGTTCTGCTGGCCTTCGTAGTAGCGGCGCCCGGCGTACCCTTCCGAGTACTTGTTGTTGAGCACGCTTCCGCAGGCCTCCATGACGGCGAGGCTGGCGTAGTTCTCGCTCGGGATGAGGCGAAGCTTTTCGTGCTGACGCCGAACCTCGTCGGCGATGTATCGAGCGATTTCAGGGTCGACTTCGGCTAGGTGTTGGTTCGCCATGTTTTCTCCACCGAGGCCTTAGCATCCGGCAACTTGGCGAGCCAGGGGGTCGGTGTTATCCGAAGGCGGTGAGCGGATATTTTCCAAGCGCGAAAGAGTTCGAGCGACTTAGCGCGACCGCGACGGTCGTTCCCGTGTATCGGGAGGTGATCGCCGATCGCCTCACGCCGGTGCTTGCGCAGGCGACGCTCGGACACGGTCCGGGTAGCTTTCTTCTCGAGAGCGTCGTCGGCGGTGAGAAATGGGCCCGCTATAGTTTCGTGGGCGCCGATCCGGAAGTGATCGTGCGTGGTGTTGCCGACCGATTCGAGCGCGTGGTGAATGGCGAGGTAGGGCAAGAGCTCGGCGTCGACCCGTGGCAGCGTCTACGCGAAACGTTGGCGGAGTGGAAGCCGCCGGAAGTCGACTGGTTGCCCCGGTTCTGGGGCGGGGCGGTGGGCTTCGTGAGTTACGACGCGGTTCGGACGTTCGAGCCGACGGTGGGCGTGGCCCTCACCCGTGACGACGATTGGGAGTTCTGCTTCGCGGTCGGCGGGACGGTTCTCATTTTCGACAACGTGCGCGGAACGTTGCGCGTGGTGGTTCCAGCTCGCATCGAAGACGATGCGAAGGGCGCTTACGAGCGCGCAACGGAGCGGATCGAGGCGACCCTTCGCGCTCTTGACGAGCCCAAGCTTCCACGGAGGCTCCATCCGCCGGAGTCCGGCGGTGAGCTCGAGCTTCCCGCTTCGAGCTTCGATCGCCGGGGCTTTTGCAAAGCGGTCGAGGAAGCCAAAGAACACATTCGAGCCGGTGACATTTTCCAAGTGGTCTTGTCGCAACGGTTTCGAGTGCCGCTCGGCGATACCGACGTGTTCGATGTCTATCGCGCGATGCGGGTCATCAACCCGAGCCCGTACATGTATTTTCTCCGGCTTCCCGACCGGATCGTCGCAGGGGCGAGCCCCGAAACCCTCGTCCGGCTCGAGGGCGGGGAGGCCTATGTTCGTCCGATCGCCGGGACGCGGCATCGCGGCGAGACCGAGGAAGAAGATCGCGCGATCGAGGAAGATCTGCTCGCCGATCCGAAAGAGCGGGCCGAGCATGTCATGCTGGTCGACCTCGGTCGAAACGACGTCGGGCGCATCAGTCGGCCGGGTACGGTCCGAGTCACCGATCGAATGATCATCGAGCGCTATTCCCACGTCATGCACATCGTCTCCAACGTCGTCGGTGACCTCGCTCCCGGACGCGACGCCTTGGATGTGCTTCGCGCCACGTTTCCTGCGGGGACGTTGAGCGGCGCACCGAAGGTTCGCGCGATGCAGATCATCGAAGAGCTCGAGCCGGAGCGCCGAGGCGTCTACGGCGGGGCTGTCGGATACATCGGGTTCGATGGCAACATGGATGTTGCGATCGCCATTCGAACGATCGTCGCGCGCAATGACGAGATGTGGTTGCAGGCGGGGGCCGGCATCGTCGAAGCCAGCGACCCCGACAAGGAATACGAAGAGACCGTCAACAAGGCGCGCGCAGGTCTGGTCGCGGTGAAGGCAGGGCAGCAGCCCTAGTTGACGGGCTCCTGTAGGTCTTTGACAGCACCGAGGGCACGGGCTAAGAAGCGCGTCCCGAGGGGTGACCCTCTTCGGGGGATGCGGCGGTAGTTAAGTTGGTTATAACGCCGGCCTGTCACGCCGGAGGCCGCGGGTTCGAGTCCCGTCCGCCGCGCCAACACCCGCCCAGTGGGGGCGGGTGTTTTCACGTCGTCCGGTCCTCTCACCACGGTGTACTCGGCCGCGTTGCAGCCTGCGTACTGTGTTCGGAACGCTGCAGCTTCACGGACTAACGTCCGCTCCGCGTTGCAGCCTTCCGACCACACACGAGTCCCGTCCGCCGCGCCAACACCCGCCCAGTGGGGGCGGGTGTTTTCACGTCGTCCGGTCCTCTCACCATGGTGTACTCGGCCGCGTTGCAGCCTGCGTACTGTGTTCGGAACGCTGCAGC
>JBFICQ010000189.1:0-7109 GCA_041581895.1 Polyangiales bacterium
CGAGCAGCCGCAGCGCCTCGGGGAGAAGCTCCTGAGGAGCGTCTGCCGCTTGCAGACGAAGCAATCCGAGAAAGAACTCTCGCTCGCGAGAAAGTCTCTCGGTGTCCGGGGACGGATCGGGCACGAGCGCGAATCGTAACCCAAGCACGGAGGCCTGGTCGATCACGTTTCTCCCGTTTTTGCTCGCAATCCTTGCGCGTGGTCCGGCACCTGAGCGGCGTTTGCAGGCAGTCCCTCAAATGAGGGATACCGGCGCGCCTATCTGCTGGTCATCTTGTAGCTGTCCTAGATGCAATATTACATACACAAAACCAGAAATTGCCCGGTCGGGAGCGCCCGTTGAGCAAGAAACGCGTGGCGATCTACGGGGCTGGGGTAGGCGGGCTGAGCGCCGCTCACGAGCTCGCGAAGTTCGGGGAGCGCTTCGAGGTTCACGTCTACGAGCCATCGAATGGGGTTGGCGGCAAAGCGCGAAGTCAGTACCTACCCCATGCGGGTAGCCTGCGGGGTCTTCCCGGCGAGCATGGCTTCCGGTTCTTTCCAGCGTTCTATTTTCACCTCGACCAGACCATGGCCGAAATCCCATTGGCCAATGGAAGGCGCGTGCTCGACAACCTCGTCCCGAGCCAGCAGTTCGCCATCGCGCGCAACGGCCGCAAGCTTGCCCTCGCCAAGCGTCGTATCGGACGAGGAACCGAGACGGTGACCGACACGGTGCAGCTTCTTTCGACGTGGTTTTCGCAAGACGCGCTAGGGCTTTCGTCGCCGGACCTCGCCAACATGGTCTACGCGTTCACGAAGTTCATGATGTCGGCCGAGAACCGCCGTGCTCAACAGTTTGATCACATGAGTTGGTACGACTTCACCAACGGGGACTCGCAGATGCTTTCCGACAACTACCGGGTCGTTGCGAACACGCTGCCCCGTACGATGGTGGCGATGGATGGGCGGCGGGGCAGTGCATACACCCTTGGAAAGGTGTGCCTTCAGGTTCTGTTCCTCGATCCGCTGCGCTCGCATTCGAGCGCGGATCGTGTGCTCAACGCACCGACCGATGAGGCGTGGCTATTGCCATGGTACGAGCATCTGGCGGCGCAGGGCGTCCGGTTTCATTTCGACGCAACGTTGGAGAAGCTCGAGCTGAGAGCCACTGCGATGGGATACGCGGTCGAGGCTGGGCAGCTCAGCAACGGCCGCCGCGTCGATGCGGACTACCACGTTTGCGCGATGCCCGCCGATCGAATGGCTTCACTCGTCGACGACGAGCTCGCGCAGGCCTCACCAAGCGTCGGCCGGGTTCGCACACATCTCTCTGACCTGAACGCGTGGATGGTCGGAGCGCAGTACTTTCTGCGACGGGACCTTCAAATCGCAAGCGGTCACGTGATCTACTCGGACTCGCCCTGGGCGCTGACGTCGATCTCGCAGGCGCAATTTTGGGGCGACGGAAAGACGTCCTTTGCCGAGAAGCACGGCGGCAAAGGGATTGAGGGTGTCCTTTCGGTCGATATTTCGGACTGGGATACCATCGCACCCCGGCTCGGACGTGCCGCGAAGGATTGCACTCGTGAGGAGGTCCTCGACGAGACGTTTCGGCAGATCATGGACGGCCTCAACCGAAGAGGAAGCCACGTTCTCGGTTGGAAGGACGTCGTCCATCGACACCTCGACAACAACGTGAAGTTCGGTGGTCCCGACAACCGCGCCATTCGCAATGACACGCCACTATTCGTTCACGAGCCTGGGACCTATCAATACAGGCCAGGCGCGCAGACCGAGATCGGAAACCTCCTGCTGGCCTCCGACTACGTCGCAACCCACACCAATCTCGCGACCATGGAGGGAGCCAACGAAGCGGCGCGCCGTGCGGTTGGAAGCATTCTTTCGCGCGAGGGCATCATCAGCAGGGTACCCAGGATACGGGCGCTTTCCGAGCCGATGGTCTTCCGACCCTTTCGTCGCTTCGATCACTGGCTCATGTCGCAGGATCTCGGCCTCGACCACATGTTCGATCTCGCAGAGGTCGAGCTCGCGGAGCTCCTCGCGCAAGCCGAACGCGTCTCGAAGAAGGTTTCGCTTCCCCGCATGCGCGCCTTCGTTCGCGACATGAGCTCCCGACCTGGCGTGCGGGGATCGGCGCCGCGGTCTATTCTGCGCGCGCAGTCTACCCTTCGTCGCATGGCAAGCTCGGTCTCCCGAGCCGAAGCTCTCGCGAGCAGGCGGACGTTCTCGGTTCCCACTCGTCATCGAAGCTCACCGGCCGTGAAAGAACGAGGGCGGCCGCGCACCGTGCCATCGCCCTCGGAGCTGCCGCCTGCGATGTGAACGAGGAGGGTGTTTTCCGCTAGCGGTCAACGCGGAGCGGAATCAGACAGCGGGCAAAGGCGTCCGGATCCGCGACTTCGGGGCCGAACGCTCTCCGGTCGGACCCCTCGAGCCGATTTCGGTGATGCACGATCGCCGCCTTGAAGAGGGCCAGGTCGGACCGATCGAAGAGTCGCTCCGCGTCGATCAAGGCCTTTCGGGTGGCCTTGAGGTTGCCTCGCTCGAGGCAATAGCCGGCGTGAAGCGCGCATCCCATCGCTCTCGTCCATTCGAAGCTGTCGCGACGAAGGCGCCGAGTCGCCCTTCGCGCCACTTTCAACAGCGCCGCGCGCTTCGAGGGGTGGTCGCACACCCTGCTCGCTGCAAGGGCCGTGCTTCCGTCGATAAACCGGAACAAGCTTCGCACCGGTCGGTTGTAGAGAACGAGGGAATCTCGAATCTGTGGCAGAGCACGCTGCAAGCGTCGACGGGCTCCCATGAGCCGATCCTCATAGAGGTCGGTTTGAATGTCTCCCAACACGCCCCAGAACTCCAAGAGCGCAAAGTCGAAGCTGGAGGGCCACTCCGCCAGTGCAGCCTTTGACACAGCTCTCGCCAATTCCGGCTCTCCGCGCGCCAGAAACGTCAAGTTTGCAAGGCCGACGCTCACCCAGCTAGAGGCAAGCTGGTCGTCGCGGATGCTCGCTTCTTCGAGCGCTTGAGCTCTTACCGCTTCGACCGCTTCGACGTTGCCTTGCATGCTTAGAGCCAACGAGTTGATGATGTAAGCCGTCGAGAGCTCCCACCCCCCCGTAGTGCACTTGCGCTCGATCAGTTCGACCGCGACTTCACACAACTCCGAGGACGCGCGCCAGTCCCCCAGAACAAACCTAGTGGTCGCGGAGGTCGTGAGGGCAAGCGCCAAGAGATGAGGGTCGCCAATTTCCTCAGCTCGTCGGACGGCCTGCTTGGCACGCCACTCGTAAAAAGGGCGAAAACCCTTCGGTCCGATCGCTGCCAGATAGCAGCTCTCGGTGGCGATCGCGCGTGCCCGGTGAATCGGGTCATCCGCACTCAGCGCCAACCGGGTGTGGAACGACTGATAATAGGCCGACCTCGCAATGTCGGCCCAGACCATTCCTACGGTGGCGGTCCAGAGCACGTCCAACCGCTCCAGGAGCGCGCGATCGGCCCGGCGTGGCTTCAAGCGTGCCAACCACCGAAGGGCGGCCATGAGCTTCTGCCTCAGACAGAAAACGATCAGGCGCGGCACCGAATACGGCAGCTCGAGGTCGGGCACGGGCAGGAGCCGCGTGAGCTTGCGATAGCCCTCGTCGACGAAACCACTGCGGAGAAGCGCCTCTCCCGCCTGCCGCTGCAACTTGCGCGCGCGGTAGGGGTCGCCATCCGTCGTCTCGACGTGGTCGGCAGCGGTGTCGTACGCGTCTCCAGCCAGTCGGCCCTGCCCGGAGGCCTCGTAGGCCGCCCCAAGTCGCTCGTGGATGAGTGACTGGTCGCCCGCGTCGCTCTGTACCTCGAGACCCAACAGGTAGACTTGGATCGCCTGATCGAAGGCCATCGCCTCCATCAGTCGATCGCCGGCGCGCACGGCGTACTTATGGGCCATATCTTCGTCGCCTGCACCCCGCCAATGCCAGAACGTGGCGACCGGATCCGCATTCACATCTGCGCTCAGGGTTTCGGCCAATGCGAGGTGCAAGTCGCGCTGCGCTCTTTCACCAAGACCGGAGATGACCGCTTCGCGAATCCCGTCGTGATAGGGCACGAGTGGCATCATGGGACCGAGTGGAGCCTGCTCGATCAGCCGACCCGCTTCGAGAAGCTCTTGTGCGGCCTGGGCAGGCGCGGCCACGTTCGTCGCGTTCGCGAGGGTCGTCAACGTCGCCGGCTTGGTAGAAATGCAACACGCCTCGAGCATCCGGCATGCGTCTTGGCTCACTTCGGCGAGCCTTTCGCGAAGTACATGGGCCAACGACATGGAGCGAGGGGGTACCCAGCTCGCCGGTTGGGCCTTCACGTGTTGCGCGATCTGGAGCGCGAGGAACGGGTTGCCGTGGCTCTCTCTGGCAATGGCTGAAGTTGCCTCGGCGGACGGTTCGCCGATGACCTCGCGGATCAATCGCGCCATTTGCCTCGAAGGAAGAGGCCCGAGTTCCAAATCGAGCGGTTTGTCAAACCTGCTCTTGAACAGCTCGATTTGCGACTCCTTTTGACGCGCGGTCGTGATGAAGAGCAACGGCAGTGGTTCGCCGAGCAGGCTTTGCCAAAACTCGGCACTATCGCGATCGCACCATTGGAAATCGTCGATCCAAATCACGATTGGGCGCAAGCGCGACAGAGCCGAGAACACCGACGTCAGCGCAGCCAAGCCGTGCCTCCTCCGTTCGCGCAGGTCGATGGCCGCGGTTTGCAGGGTTGCCACCTTTCGAAAGCCTTTGACTCGCGCGAAGATGGGGAAGAGCTGAAGAAGGTCCGCTGCTCTGCGAGGGATGAGCCGACGTACCTGATCGGCTGGAAGCCGGCGAAGCTCTTGGGTGAGCGCGTCGGCGATGCCGTCGATCCCGGGGAGCGGCAGCGTCGCGACCGGCAAACACCTAGTTTGTAGGATGGTGGTTTCCGATTCGTCCTCGATGCGATCGAGCACGCTCTGTACGAGGTGCGTCTTGCCGATCCCAGAGGGGCCGGAAACGCGGACCATGGTGGGTTCGGAGGCGCGCAGATTCCGAAACGCGTCCATCAACATGTCGGCGTGTTGTTCTCTGCCGACCGTGGGAGGTCGACTGGGCACGTGGGCGATGGTGCCTCCCACACGCTTCTTCAGCTCCCGCGCAATCGCCGCGGCGGTAGGGCGCGCCTCGGGCTCGGGATCGGTCATGCGACGAATGAGCTTTTCCAGCCATTCCGGTGTTCCCGCGGGGAAGGCCGGCAAGCCTTCGCGCTTCATGCGATCGAGCGCGATCAGGTCGGCGCCTACAAACGGTCGAGAGCCCGTGATGCATTCGTAGGCCAACACGCCAAGTGCATAGATATCCGCCGCTGCGCTGGTCTCTGTCGTCCACACGGCTTCGGGGGGCATGTAGGCAACGGTCCCCGCCACATCTCGATCAATGCGCTTGCTGCGGGCGAGCGCCATGAGACCAAAATCGAGAAGCATGACCCGCCCATTTTGCGACAAGCGGATGTTTCCCGGTTTGACGTCGCGGTGGATCCAGCCGCGACCGTGCATGACCTCGAGCACCTCGGCCAACTGTGTGAGAGCCTCACACAGGCGCTCTCCGATCTCGGTATGCCACACGCCAGGTAGGGCGCCTCCTCGCACCCACTCCTTTAGTGCCGGTCCGCCGACGAGCTCCATCGTGAAGAAACAATGCTCGCCCTCGATCACGAGCTCATACATGTGCGCGAGGTTTTTGTGCTCGATCTCACAAAGCGCGCGGAACTCGCGCTTCAGATCGTAGAGGTCGTCGGGGTCGAACCCCCGCAACGTCTTCAGCGCCACCTCCATCTTCGTGGGGATGTGTAGCGCTCGGTAGACCATTCCCCCGTGACCCTCCCCAAGCTCCTCCATGATCTGATAGTCCAGCCCGCCGAGCGCCTCGGAGAGCTCTGCCCCTTGAATCCCGCCCGACGGGGGTGCTGTTTCCGCGGGGAATACGCGAGGAGCCGACATTTCCAGCGACTATGCCCTTTCGCACAAACTGTTACAAGGGCTAAACTTTTCCTAGACAAATATCAGACAAGACTCCCTGGCGTTCATCCCTCGAATGAGGGAGTACCTGGCTGCATTCGGCCTCGCTAAGCTGATCGATTGGGGAGGCCAGCCTTGTTAGGGGAATCACAGCATGGGAGCTAGGCGCCACCAGCCCCCGGGGCCGGCGAAGCTCCCGTTCATCGGCGACACGCTGGCGTTTGGGCGTGACCCTCATTCCTTCTTGCTCGAGGCCGCCTCCTACGGACCGCTCGCAACGTTGCGCCTCTTCTCGCGCCCCTTCTACTTGGTTTCGTCGCCGGAATTGGTGCAGCAAGGGCTCGTTCATCGAAGCCGGAGCATGCGCAAGGACGATGGCTTGTTCGATCTCATACGGCGCGCGCTTGGCAATGGCCTGGTGACGAGCGAGGATCCTCTTTGGCGTCGTCAACGAAAGTTCATGGCCCATGCCTTCACGCCTGCGCGGGTCGAACAGTATGCCGACAAGATGGTCGACGCCGCGCACGACACCCTGGAGCGATGGTCTGAAGGCGAGTCGCTCGAGCTTCATGCCGTAACGGCCGAGATCGCGTTGGAGGCGGTCTCGACCGCGCTCTTCGATCTCTCGTTGCGCCACGAGGCACAGAATGTGTTTTGTTCGATGCACGCGATCGGAGACTTTTTCGTCGAGGCGTTTGCGAGCCCCATCGACCTGCCGCACTGGTGGCCATCCCCAAGAAACTTCCGGTTCATTCGCGCTTGCCGCGAGATGGATTCGGTCGTCGAAAGGATCATCGAGGAGCGACGCAGAAACAACCACGACCGCGGAGATCTCTTGAGCACATTGCTTCTCGGCGTGGATGAACACGGCGAGCACATGTCCGAGACGCAGGTTCGCGATGAATGCATGACCATGCTGATCGCAGGTCACGAGACCGTGGGCTTGACCCTCATGTTTGCGCTGTATCTGCTGGCGCATCATCCCGAGGTCGACAAAAACGTACGCCATGAGATCGACCACGTCCTCGGTGGACGTCGCGCAACCCCCGCAGATCTGGAGTCCCTTCCCCTGACGATGCAGGTCATGAAAGAAACG
>JBFICQ010000190.1:0-7108 GCA_041581895.1 Polyangiales bacterium
CGCACAGCGCCCGAGTCCGGCTCGGTCTTGCACTGGATCATGACGTACACCTGGGTCACCAGCGCGACGGCGACGTCGAACTGCGCGGAGCCTTTGCAGGTGGTCCCACCGTCCTCGGAGGTCGCCAAGAGGTGGATCGCGTACGGACCCCCAGGGGGCAGCCCGTAGGCCTCGACTGAAGCGGTCGAGCCCGACGCACTCGTATCGACGGTGCCTTCCTTCAGGAGCGTGTCGCCGGCGCCGGGATCGGTGATGCGCCAATCGACCTCTTCGATGTTCGCTCCGCCTTCGAGCACGAGCTCCAAGGAAAGGCCGCCGGAGGGGCCACCGCCGCTGGAGCTACAACTGGCGAGGGCAAACGCGCCGGCGAGGCACCAGCCAAACCAACTCCAGGGTCTGCGTACGAACATCGTGCTTCCTTCGGGCAACGGCCCCACGGCCAAGGGGGTTGGCGGTCGTGGGTTTGGGGGGAAGCGACGATATCACAGCTCGGCCGCCGTCCATCCGGCTTTTTTCGAACGGAAGCGGCGGATCACGCCGGTATTTCGGAGAATTGTGGGCCCCCTCACAGGATCCGGGAAGCCGATGCGGCCGGTCAAACCCCGCCCCGCCACCGCCGAGGGCGCTGACTCTGCCACCCTCAGCGCTCCTGCGCCTTGCCGGTCATCGGGACGAACCTCACCGGGGCCACCGAGCGCTTCCGGAACCCCTTTTCGGTCCGGGTGACGACCACCAGCTTCTGGAAATAGTCGCCCACCGGGATCACCAAACGTCCGCCGACTTTGAGTTGTTGCTTCAAAGGCTCCGGAATCTTTGGGGGAGCGGCGGTGACCACGACCGCGTCAAAAGGGGCGTGAGCGGGCCAGCCCGCATAGCCGTCGCCATGGCGAACCTCCACGCGCTTGCCGTAGCCAAGGGCGTCGAGCGTCCTTTTGGCGCGCTTGGCCAGAGGCTCGACGATTTCGATCGAAAAGACCCGTACGCCCATCTCGGCAAGAACGGCTGCTTGGTAACCGGACCCGGTCCCGATCTCGAGAACGCGGTCCTCCGGCTTCACGGCAGCGAGCTCGGTCATCAGCGCCACGATGTAGGGCTGGCTGATCGTCTGGCGATGACCGATCGGAAGGGGCCGGTCCTCGTAGGCGTGCCGCCGCTGGGACTCCGGGACGAACAGATGCCGGGGCACGTTCCGCATGGCGCGCAGGACGCGGGGGTCTCGGACATCCCGTGCCTCGATCTGGCGACTCACCATCTGGCGCCGTTCCTCCGCACGGTCGTCGTCGCCCGCGGGGCGCCCCTGCGCGTTGAGATCGCACGCGACTAGCACGAGCAGCACACCAAGGACACGCCCCATGGCCGGGAACGATACTCCACATCTGGCCTGCTGTCGCACGGGCTCCGAGAAGTGGTACAAGCGACCGGTACGCCATGCCGGCCAAGATTCTCGTCTACGGTTCCTACGGCTACACCGGTAATTTGATTGCGCGGTTTGCCAAAGAAGACGGCGTCGAGATCATTCTCTCGGGCCGTAACCCACATCGGCTTCGGGAGCAGGCCGAAGCGCGCGGTTTCGATTCCATCGCGGCGGACCTCACCGATCCGCAGTCGATTCGAAACGCGCTCCGCGATGTAGACGTGGTGATTCATTGCGCTGGGCCGTTCTCGCGCACCTACGAAGCGATGGCTAGAGCCTGCATCGAGACGCGCACGCACTACACCGACATCACCGGAGAGCCGGAGGTCTTCGAGGGGCTGTGGGCCATGGATGGCGCGGCAAAGAGCGCGGGGGTCATGTTGCTCCCCGGCACGGGTTTCGATGTAGTTCCCTCCGACTGTCTGGCGGCGCATTTGAAGTCGCGTTGCCCTAGTGCGACGCACCTCGAGCTTGCGTTTCGGGGTCGGGGCGGCGGCGTCTCGCACGGGACTGCCACCACGATGGCCGAGGGCATTCCGAACGGCGGTTTGGTGCGGCAGGACGGTCGGCTCACGCGCGTGGCCACCGCCTGGAAAACCCGTGAGATCGACTTCGGTGATGGCAAGCCCGCGCACTGCATGACGATTCCGTGGGGGGATGTGGTCACCGCCTACAAGAGCACCGGTATCCCAAACATCATGGTCTACATGGGCGTTCCGCAGGGGGCCGCACGGTTCTTGCGGCTGGTTCGGCCGGCGTTGCCGATCCTCGGGACTCGCCCGGCTCAGGCGATCCTCAAGAAGCGGATCGACCGGGCGCCCGCCGGTCCCGACGACCAAGCGCGCGAAAAGGGGAGCAACGAGCTTTGGGGCGAGGCACGCGCTGCAGACGGCAAAACGGTCGTTTCGCGGCTTCGCACGCCCGAGGGGTACACCCTGACCGCGCGGATGGCCCTCCGCATCGCTTCGAAGGTCTGCGGAGGCGAGCTCACCCCCGGCTTTCAGACCCCTTCGACCGCGTATGGCAAAGACCTGATCCTCGAGCTTCCTGGCACCGAGCGCATGGACGAGTGAGCGCGCGCGTTCATCAAACGCCGGTTGCTCGAGACAACGGCGCCGCTATCCTTCGCCGCCCATGAGCCTGATAGTACAGAAGTACGGCGGCACGAGCGTCGGCTCGCTCGACCGGATCCGCATGGTGGCGGAGCGGGTCGCGGAGACGTTCCGCGAAGGCCATCAGGTCATCGTGGTCGTGAGCGCCATGGCCGGTGAAACCGACCGGCTCTTGAGCATGGGGTGGGAGATCTCCAGCCGGCCGGCCGAGCGCGAGATGGATGTGCTCGTCTCCAGCGGAGAGCAGGTCAGCGCGGCGCTCCTGTCGATCCAGCTGAACGAGATCGGGGTCCCAGCGCGCTCCATGCTGGGTCATCAGGCCCGCATCGTCACCGACAGCGTCCACACCAAGGCGCGCATCCGTACGATCGATGGCACGGGGCTTCGTTCGAACCTGGAGAACGGCCACGTCCTGGTGGTCGCCGGCTTTCAGGGGACCGATGCGTACGGCAACATCACGACCCTCGGACGCGGGGGCTCCGATACCTCGGCAGTCGCGGTCGCAGCAGCGGTCAAGGCCGACCTTTGCGAAATCTGCACAGACGTTGAGGGTGTGTACACGACCGATCCGAGCGTTTGTCCCAACGCCCGCAAGATCGATCGCATCAGTTACGAGGAGATGCTCGAGCTCTCCTCATTGGGAGCCAAGGTGCTACAGATACGTTCGGTGGAGCTTGCGATGAAGCACGGCATGCCGCTGCACGTGCGCTCGAGTTTCTCGAGCTCGGAGGGAACGATCGTGACCGACGAAGAACATTTGCTCGAAAGAGTCGTCGTGGCCGGTGTCGCCGCTGACAAAAAGACGGTGAAGCTGACCGTGCGCGCGCTCCCCGACCATCCAGGCGTCGTGGCCAGCGTCTTCGAGCCCCTTGCCGAGGCGAACATCTCGGTCGACATGATCATCCAAAACGTGTCGAAGGAGGGGCATACGGACCTCACGTTCACCGTGAGCCGCGAGGACGCTGATCGTGCCGAAGCGATCGTCACCGAGCTCGTCGACAGCGTCGATGCGGAAGGCGTCAGTCGCGACGACGACGTGGCCAAGGTGTCGATCGTCGGCGTCGGGATGCGCAACCACGCCGGCATCGCGGCACGCATGTTCCGAATGTTGGCCGACAACGACATCAATATCGAAGCGATCAGCACGAGTGAGATCAAGACCTCCTGTCTCATCGAGGCCGAGCACGCGGACCGTGCGGTGGTCGTGCTGCACAATGGCTTCGGTCTCGGACAGCCCGCAAGCTGAGCTCCGGCAACCGCGAGGCCGTTACGACCGATAGAACCGCGTGCCCGAGCCTCAGCCTGCATCGCCGGCTCGATCGGCCGCCGGGGTCGTTTTGCTGCTCTGCGGCTGTGCGCTCGGCTCGCATGCGGCTTTCGAAATACCGCAGCGCAAGGCAAAGGCGGGCTCGTTTGCAGTCGATCCGCTCAACGACCGCGCCGACGTACGCCTGCCCAAAGGCGAGCTGTCGTCTCTGGTCGATGTCAATCGGGCTTCGGTGGAGGAGCTCGAGGCGTTGCCGGGAATCGGGCCCGTCATCGCGCGCCGAATCGTCGCGTTTCGGGAGGCGGCAGGACCTTTTGCCGAAGTCACGGATTTGATCCGCGTGCGTGGCATCGGACCGGCCAAGCTCGCGCGGCTTCGAAGCGAGCTGTCAGCGAATGTCGAATCGAACCCCGACGCGGGCGGCGACGGTCACGATGAAAGCGTCGAGCAAACTGTTGGCGTTGGTGGCCACCCAATAGCCGCGCGCGTCCGCACCGATCGACCAACGGTCATCGATCAAGTAGTCGAATCCGACTAGGGCGTGGAGGGCAAAATCCCCTCTCGTCCGGTCGGCGCGTCCACTGACCAACGCATCGACCCCGAAGCCGAAGATCGGCACGAATCGCACGATGTCGAGCAGATAGATCGCCTCGAGCCCCGCCACCCCGATCTGAAGACGTTGCTCGTCCGGAAAGACGTTGTAGCTGAGAGAACCCTGGAGCCCCCACGCGTCGGTGATCCCGAACCCCGCGCTAAGAGCGACATCGATGCCGTTCCGCGGAAGCGCGCTCGCGCTCGGGATTCCGGCCCAGCCCACCGCAAGCGCCAGGGTCGCTTGGTCTTCGTAAGCCGAAGCGGTCGACGGAACGCAAACGAGCGCAACGAGGGCCGCGCAGATCCAGGCGGGGCTCCGCACAGCGAGCGCTCTAGCACGGCGGTCGCGCCCCACGCGAGGCTGCGTTGACTGCCTCGGGGCCGCGTGTATAGTCCGCACCCGATTTGCCCGGATTTCCGGGTTCTTGGAGAGAGCTTTGGCCAACGACCCCGCGGAAGACCAGAAACAAGCGCCGCTCACCCCCGGGCAGCGCCTTGCGGCATCGCGGGCGGCGAAATCCGCGCGCAAAGCGGCTGAGCGCGGACGTCAGGCCGAGCTGGTCGAGGACAAGGCGCTGGCCCAGGCTGCGGTCGCGAAAGACTGGCTGGCCGAAAACCTAAAACCTCTCGGGCTGGCGGCAGGCGGTGTGCTTCTCGTCGCTGCCATCGGGATCACCTGGTCGACGTTTGCCGAGGGCAAGAGCGAAGTGGCAGGCGAGGCGCTGGCCGCGATCCTCGAGTCCAACGTCTACGATGACGCAGAGCTCGCTGAGTCGTACGCCGCTGTCGTGCGCGACCACGAGGGCACGGTCGCGGCGACTTGGGCGCTGATTGGAGAAGCCCGCGCCCTCTACAGCCAGGGCAAGCTCGACCAAGCGCGCGAAGCCTACCAGAGCGCGCTCGAAAGCACCGACGACGAAATGCTCCGGTGGACCGCGCTCGAAGGCATCGCCTACACCTTCGAGGCAGAGCAGGAGCACGACCGGGCGCTCGAACAGCTCGAGGCCTTGCGCGCACTCAGCAAAGAGGTCGCGCCCATCGCGAGCTACCACCAGGCGCGAATCCTGATGCAACAAGGCAAGAACGGCGAGGCCAAGATCAAGCTCCGAAGCATCCTCACCGAGCTACGTCAACCCAATGCTCCGCCGCTTCCCTTTACTCGCGCCGAGGCTGAGTCCAGGCTGGCGCTTCTCGACCCAAGCCAGGCGCCAGCTGCCGGCCCGGACATGCGCGGGCTAGAGGAGCAGCTCAACCAAATGATTCGTCAGCAACAGTCGGGTCAGCCCGCTCCCTGAGCGATGCTTCGCTGCGCGCCTCTGATCGCCCTGATTCTCGCGCTCGCGTGCCTCAGTTGTGTCGGCGCCAGGAAGGCCAACAAGGCGGACACTTTCGGCTGGGTGCAGGACGGCGACAACTATGCGGCCCCAGGGGAGGGCGGCTTCAACGTGCGCTGGTCGAAGCAGCTGACCGATCGTCGCGAGGCGCGATACGTGCCGGTCGAGCTTGCGACAGCTGCTTTCGATGCGCGACGGGACCGCGTCTACATCGGCACGACCGAGGGCAACTTTTTTGCGTTCCGCGTCGACGGAAGAAGGTTGTGGCTTTACGACGCCTTCGCTCAGATCGAATCGCAGCCCGCTGTCGACGACGATACCGGAGAAGTCTACTTGCCGTCGATGGACGGGTTCGTGCACGCGCTCGACCCCGAAGGAAACCTGCGGTGGAAGACGAAGCTCTCGGGCGCCCTCCGCAGGACTCCGGTTCTCACCCAGGATGCAATCTACATCGTCGGCGAAAACGACATCATCACGGCGCTTGGGCGTGAAGACGGTCAAGTGCTTTGGGTCTACGAAAAAGAGCCCACAGATGAGATCACGATCTCGGGGCACGCGGGGCTTTTGCTCGAGGGGCAGCGCCTTTACGCGGCATTCACAGATGGCGCGGTTGCTGCGATCAACTCCCTCGACGGCAGGCTTTTGTGGGAGATCGAGACCTCAAGCGATGTCGAACGCAGGCCTGGCAACGTGCCTCAGTTTTTCGACGTCGATACGACGCCCGTCATTTACCAGGATACACTCCTCGTCGCCTCGTTCACGGCTGGCCTCTATGCGCTCGATGCGACCAGCGGGACGGTCAAATGGCGGGACCCCGCATTAAAAGGGGCGACCGGGCTGGCGGTTGCCGGGCGGATGCTGATCCTCTCGTCCGCGCGGCGCGGCGTCCTCATGCTCGATCTTCGAACACGCGAAGTGAAATGGGAAAAGTCGCTCGAGCGCGGCGCACCCACGCCACCGGTCTTGACCCCCACCGGAACGGTCATCTACGGCGAGACCCAGGGCTCGCTCTTTGCGTTAGCCCTGTCGGACGGCCGCGAGGTCGCTCGTGCCGAAGGTGGCTCCGGGTTTTCGGCGACGCCGGCGGTGTCTGGCGCGTTCGGCGGCGCGCTATCGAATGGCGGCCGATTCCTCTTTCTGCGGGTGAACTAACCGATCGGCCACAGCAGCTCGAGCTCTTTAGCGCTGCACCGTCTCTAGCCGTGCTTTAGTCGCCAACCCCCCGCGGGCGAATCGTGTACCATCGGCCCGGCATGACGCTCCGGTCCTTGATCGTGACCCCCACCTACAACGAGCGCGACAACCTGGAAATGCTGGTGGCAGGTGTTTTGGAGGTCCTCCCGGAGGCACACGTCCTGGTGGTCGACGACGCCTCGCCCGACGGCAC
>JBFICQ010000191.1:0-7075 GCA_041581895.1 Polyangiales bacterium
AATGACGTGGTCAGGGGTGGCGGGCCCTCGCTGGGTGATCGCGCCGAGGTCCGAGCGCGTGAGGAACCCGCGAATCCGGTCGTCTTGTCGAAGACTCAAGAGGTATCGCCGTTCGCCTCCCCCGAGTTTTCCCCGCAACATCGGTGCGAAGGTCGCGTAGTCGAGATCGTCGGTCACAATCGGACCGAGCTCGGCTTTGGCGACGGCCTTCCGTGCGTAGCGCTCGGCTTTGTCTACCGCAGCGATGTGCCTCTCGTAGCTTTCCTTTGCGGTGCTCCCAAACGTGAACAGTCCGTGACGAAGCAACAAGAGACCCTCAGCCTCCGGATTCTGCTCGTAGGTTTCAGCCGCGAGCTTAGCTAGCGCGTGCCCCGGCATGATGTAGGGGACGATCGCCAAGGTGTCGCCGAAGACCTCCCGGCACACGTCCTCGGCGTTGGGCTGGTCGACGAGCGCGAGGATCGCATCCGCGTGCGAGTGATCGATGAATTTATGAGGCAGGAAAGCGTGGAGAAGCGTCTCGACCGAAGGATTTGGCGCACTGGCGTCGATCAAACGAGTTCGCTGAGCATTCACCATTTCTTCATCGGAGAGGCTGTCGCGCTCACGCAACGCGCCGAGACTGTCGAGCCGGACCGCAGGAAGCCCCTGAGGCTCGATGCCGCCGAGGTCCCAACCGCTTCCTTTCACACAAAGGACCGCGACCTCGCGTCCCGTATCGTCGCGCATGGTGGTCTTGACCGAGGTGTTGCCACCGCCGTGCAAGACCAGCGTCGAGTCCTGTCCGATCAGGCGCGAGGTGTACACCCTGAGCGCGATGTCCTCGTTGACGCTGGGGTCCTTGCGGTAGCGTTCGATCGTCGCTCGAGCTTCTGCGTCCGACCATCGGCTCTGCACGGCTTGTCTCCCTTGCGCGACCGGAGCCTATCACGCGCCGATGTCCCTAAAAAGGGACAACCCCCGCCCGCTCCGCTTGCGGGGGCCTCGCTTCCGAGCGGTGCCCAGACCTGGAATCGAACCAGGGACACGAGGATTTTCAGTCCACTGCTCTACCAACTGAGCTATCTGGGCCCGAAAAGCAGGCGCGGAGCCTAGCCGCCGTCCGAGCGGTGTCAAGGCCGAGAGAAAACTTGCATTCCGATACTCCTTCAGGATTACAATGTGAATCGGAGGTGAAGGAGCCTGGATGGCGAGCCCCGTGGATGATCGTGGCGTCGAAACATTCGTTCGACTCTTGAGGGAGGGTGGAACCAGCACTCGTGCGAAGTCCGATGCGCTCGACGGCCTGGTGGCACGCAACGTGTGGCTGGCTACGTGGGAGCCGCGCGCCGAGGGCTTCCGCACGTTGATCAACGGCGACGGCGAGGAGGCGCTGGCCGTGTTCAGCTCGGAGAAGGAATTGATGGCGGCGGCTGGCCAGTTCGGCTGGCTCGAGAGCGACGGCACTCTCGCAACCCACGAGAGCGCTGGCACGGACATTCTAAGGCACGCTTGGACTCGTGAGTACGCCTTCGTCGTCGTCGACATTGCCGCTGCTCACTCGCTCGAGTACGACCGCGAAGAGATTCGGGTGGCACTTCGGGAACTGGATGCGACGGGGCCGTTTCGAACTTCGCGTCCGCCCGCTCCGAATTCCGAGGTACCCGCCTCGACGAGCGCCTTTCCCCCACCGGTCGAGAAGCCTCCCCAACAGATTTCAACCATGTACAGCATGGCACCCTCGCGCGCCGAAAAGCTCGTTGGCTTGAGCGAGCCGCCGACCAAGCCACACGAGACCCCGGACGAAAGCGAGCCACCGACCAAGCCCCATCGGAGACCGGCTGGGCATTCGCTGGATCCCGTCACCGCGCACCGACCGAGCACGAGCTCTCAGGCGAAGCCGGACGCAAACCGACCGCCGAAGATCGAAGAGGTCGTGCCGGAGTCGGCCAGAGTCGAGGCCGCCGGAACCTACGGCGCCGCGAGCATCGTTCCGCCGACCGATAAGTCCAAGCCGACAGCTGCAGGGTCCACGGCCTCGAGGCCCGCCTCTGAAGCCTCCCCCAAGCTCAACTCGGATGCTCCGACCGCGCCTGCCGCGCGCGCATCGGACCTCGTGCCACGAGGCAAGTTCGCGCTTCCCCCGGTCGGACCGATCGGGAAGCCTGCGGCCGAGGCGCCACCGCCCGAGGAGCAGCCACAGCCAGCGCCAGAAAAGGACGCCGAGCGGCCGTCACGAGTCGCTGCATCCGCGATCGGAGATGCGATCGAGCTCGTGCAGTTGCTGTACCCGCCAGACGAAGAGCTGATGGAAACGTTCCGAGTCGTGCTGCGCCGCTACCCCGAGGTGGAGTGGGCGTCGTACTGCAAGGTCGCGCACCCCGGGGGCGACCCGAGCCCCGCGATCGGCCTCCGAGTCATGGACACCTATCGCGACAACGTGACGACCATCATCAAAGAGCTCTCCGAGGTGGGTCGGGGTCGCAACTTGGAGATCGACGTCCTCTTGATCGACGGCCACGACTTGCTTCGCAAGGCCCGCGAGCGCGCGTTCGTCTTCTTCCCGTGGAAGCCCAGACCCTTCGGCAGTTGACGGCAGCACCGGCTCGGCGCTAGCCCATCTTGGTGACCCTCGGGGATGCACCACCTGCCGTTCGAAAACCCGTCCCAGCGGAGGCCGGCCAAGCCTGGGTAGACCGTCTGGCCGCGAGCGAATGCCCGGCGCTGACGACTCGCCGGAAGCGACGAGCCGAGCGCACAGGAGCCAATCACGATCCGATCGTGTGGGTCGAGGCCCGAGGCAGCAATGTCGTCGACGCCGATGGCAACCGGTACGTCGATCTCACTTCAGGCTTTGGAGTCGCCTTCATCGGTCACCGACATCCGAGAGTCGTCGAAGCCGTCAGGAGACAGGCCGATGTGCTGCTGCATGCGCTTGGCGATCTCCATCCGTCCCCGGTGAAGATCGAGCTTCTCGAGCGGCTGTGCGCGCTTTCACCCTGGCCTAGTGCGCGTGCGATGCTGTCGCTCAGTGGTGGGGATGCAGTAACGGCCGCGCTGAAGACTGTTGTGATGGCGACGGGGCGTCCCGGGGTCGTGGCTTTCGAAGGTAGCTACCACGGCTTGTCCTATGGGCCTTTGGCCGTGTCGGGTTTTGCAGAGCGCTTCCGCACCCCTTTCGTCGAGCAATTGAATCCCCACGTGCATTTTGCGCGCTGGCCCGGCACCGACGACATCGATGGGGCGCTGCGCAGCCTGCCTGAAGATTGGAGTCAGATCGGTGCCCTAATCGTCGAACCGGTTCAAGGGAGGGCTGGAGTACGCGTGCCGCCGCCAGGGTTTTTGCAGGAGCTCGGCAAGAGGTGCAGGCAGCAGGGTGCCCTCGTGATCGCGGACGAGATTTTCACGGGGCTCGGTCGTTGCGGGGCGTGGTGGCGGTCGGTTCGGGAAGAGCTCGACCCTGATGTCGTTTGCGTCGGCAAGGCGCTCGGCGGAGGTCTGCCGGTGAGCGCTTGCATTGCCCGCGAAGAGGTGATGCGTGCCTGGGGCGACCCCGAGCGCGAAGCCATCCATACCGGCACGTTCTATGGCGACCCGCTCGGCGCCGCGGCCGCTCTCGCGACGCTCGACGTGATCGAAGGACAGGGCTTCGTCGCCCTATCGGAAGAACGAGGTGCGGCGTTCGCACAATCGCTCGAACGGGCGTCGCTTCGGGGAGTCTCCAAGATCCGCCACGCCGGCACGATGCTGGGCCTTCAACTCGAAGCCGAGCTCGGCGCCCTCTGGGTGACTAGGGCGCTTCTCGAGCGAGGATATCTGGTTCTTCCCGCAGGCGAGCACGCGGATGTCGTCCAGCTCGTGCCCCCAGTCAACTTGAGTCAAGCCCGATTCGACGGTTTCCTGGATGCCCTGGGTCAAGTGCTGGAGGCTGCCCCGTGAGCGTTCGAAACGACCTCGAACGGCGCGTCCGGGCGCTCATCGCCGACCCTGGCACCCGCAGGGACGCCCTGCGGGATCGACTGATCGCTGAGATCGCGTCCTGGCAGGCCACGCGCATTCCCGAATACGCGCGTTTGTATCGAGACGGCGACTGGCCCCCGGCACTCCCAACCGAAGTATTTCGCGTTCGGCGGATCGCCTCGCATCCACCCGAAGAGGATGCCCGCGTCTTTCGAAGCTCGGGGACGACCTCCGCAAACCGCAGCACACACGTCTTCCAAGACCTCGGTCTTTACGACGCCGCGGCGAGGGCCTGTGCAAAGCACATGCTATTCCCCGACGTCGAACGGATCTGCATGGTGTTGCTGGCGCCCCACGAAGACGAGGCCCCAGACTCCTCGCTCAGCTACATGCTGACTCGGTTCACCGAGTGGTTTTCGGCCGCGCACACGTGGGTTTGGCACGACCAGACGCTCGACATCGAGCGCCTTCAAGCTGCCCTCGCCCACGCAGTCGCCGACGGTCAGGCGGTCGCATTGCTCGGAACCTCCTTCGCTTTCGTACACGCGGAGGAGCAGCTTGGCGCCCTGCACATCCAACTTCCGCATGGCAGTCGGATCATGCACACCGGTGGCTACAAGGGACGGTCACGCGAGGTCGAGCCGGCTGAGCTCCGCCGGGCCATGGGCGCGCGCTACCGGATCCCGGAGCCCCGGATCATTGCCGAATACGGCATGACTGAGCTCAGCTCGCAGATGTACGAGACCACCCTGCGCGACGACCTCAGGGGTGTCTCATCACCAAGGCGCCTCTGGGTTCCACCATGGGTGCGCGCAACACCGGTCGACCCGGATACTTTGCGGCCCTCTCGGGGCAAAGCGCGTGGGGTGCTTCGGATCGACGACTGCGCCAACTTGGATTCGGTGTGCTGCATTCAGACCGCCGATGTGGCGACGCGAGTCGAGGACGGAATCGTGGTCGAGGGTCGAGCGCCGGGTGCCACGCCGCGCGGGTGCTCATTGGCGGCCGACCAGGCGCTAGGAGCGAGCGGATGACGCACGAGCCTTCCGTCATCCGGAAGCGTGCCCAAGCGGTTCTCGAAGCAGGCGGGATGTTGCGGAATCGATCGGTCGAGGAGCGCGCAGAATGGCTCGAGGCCGCCGCAAAAAGCCTCGACGAGGCGACCCCCCTCGGACGCGAAGCCCGAAAGACACTGCCCGCTGAGACCGGGTCGAGCGAAGCGATGGTGGCCTGGGCCCTCCACACGACCCTAACGACCGTGCGCAAGGACGCGCTCGTGAGGCTCGCCGACGAAGCGAGGAGGGTCGTCGGCGTGGCTACGGAACCGATCTCGCTCTTGTCGATCGTCTTGGCCGGCAACGTGTTCACCGCGTCGGTCCGCGCGGTCGTCGTGCCGCTCCTCTTCGGCGTGCCCGTGCTTGCAAAAGCCTCCTCGAGCGAAACGCGGTTTCCGACCTTGATGCGGCAGGCACTTCGGCGCACAGATGCAGAGCTCGGAACGGCCATGGACCTTGTGGTCTTCCGCGGCGGCGATGTCCGTTCCGAAGCGGCTTTGGTCGAGCTGGCCGAAGCGGTGTCTGTCTACGGGAGCGACGAAACTACGGGCGCGATCGAGCAGCGAATCGGGGGCCGCATTCCGGTCCTGGTGCATGGACATGGTGTCAGCGCCGCGTACTGCAGCGCAGGCTCCCTTACACCTGAATCACTCGACGACGTCACGGCGCGTATTGCGGTCGATCTGGCGGCCTACGACCAACGCGGTTGCTTGTCTCCGCAGGTGGTCTACGTCGAGGACGCAGGAGGCACGTCGGTGCAGAAGTTCGCCGCCAAGCTCTCGGGAGCGCTCGACCGCATGGCTGCGCGCTTGCCTAGGGGTCCGCTCCCCGAAGCCGTGGGTGCCGCGCAAACCCAGTGGCGTGGCCTCGCGGAGATCGAGGGGACACTCGTTCGGGGCTTTGAGCACGCGCTGGCAATCAACCATGGCGGCGCCATCCGCTGGAGCCCCGGGTACCGAAACGCCACGATCGTGCCCGTTCGATCTCTCGAGGACGCGCTCGCATCGATGGAGAGCTTCGCGCCGCATCTCAAGTGCGTCGGTACCGACTCCCGGACTGTGCCGGAGCTCACCGCTCGATTCCGTGAAAGCACCTCGTGGAACGCCTATGCGACCGAGCTAGGGACGATGCAGACCCCCGCGCTCGACGCGCCAGCGGACGGCCGTCCCGTCTGGCAAGGCTTGTTCCGCGTTAGACGCCGATGAAAAGCCGCTGACCGAAGTTTCGCTCTAGGCGGGCTTCGAAGATCTTCGAAGCCGCCCCCTCGATGTCGTATTCGATCCGCTTGAAGAAGAACGTCTTGGCGTCGCTGTCGTAGATCGTGTAGCTCGCGCGATTGTCGTAGTCGCGGGGCTGACCGACCGAGCCGACGCTTACGATGTACTTCGTACCCTCTTGCAGCACGAAATCCTCGGGCGGAAGCTCCTCGACCTCCCCGGGTCGAAGGCCAAACACCTTGCACAAATGCGAATGGCCGATCAGCGTGAGATGGCCGAGATCGTTCCAGATCGGGAGGCATTCAGCGGCCTGGTCTGGGGCGAAAATGTACTCGAACTCCTCCAGCCGAACCGGGGATCCGTGGCACAAATCGACCCCGATGCTCTCTAGACGATGCTTGTACGGTAGCTCTTTGAGCCACTGCATGTTCTCGCCGGTCAGCTCGGAGGCATGCCAGTCGAGCGCCTCGCGAGCCGCCTCGTAGTAGTACGAGTAGTCCATTCGACCTGCGACGGCGGCATCGTGATTGCCGAGAATCGTCACCTCGGCGATGTCCCTCACCAAATCCGAGCATTCGTTGGGGCTGCCTCCGTACCCCACCACGTCGCCGAGGCAGTAGTAGACATCGATCTCTTCCTGCGAATAGGCCTCCATGACGGCAGACATCGCCTCGAGATTCGCATGTACATCGCTGAATATGCCGATTCGCATGGTTCGCTGGTCAACTCGCTCGAAGACTGTATGGTACACGAAAGCAATCGCTCGGTCGAAGTACCGGCCGACCGCAAACCGCCAAAAAAGGCCTAAACTTCCGGCAAATAGCCTCTCAGTCGACCATGTGCGGACGAGTCAGACACCATTTC
>JBFICQ010000192.1:0-7072 GCA_041581895.1 Polyangiales bacterium
GTGGCGGCGGAGGAATGTCGGGCCGTGGGCGACACGGGCTGTGACGACGTAGACACGATCCTTGCCGCGGCTCGTACCCAGAACCTCGAAACGTGCACCGACGATCAAACCTTCACCCTCGGGTACTTCGGCGGACGCGAGGATTTCGCCGACAAGTCCGCGGAAGCTTGCTCGCGTTTCGGCGCGGCGTTCGTCGAGATCGGACTTTCGAACGTGGCGGAGGCAATGAGTGAAACCGGGCGTGCTTGCCAGGCGAGCGTGTCGATGGCGCTTGCCGAGCTTCGCGACGCGGTGATCCAGGCCGTCGGGCCTAACTGCACGGTTCTCGATTTCGACCGGGGAGCCTGCGATCGAGCAAGCCGCGACAACGCCATCGCGAACGCGGCAACCCGTGCCCGGAGCTCGATCGTTCGCAAATGCGGAGACGACTTCGATTCTCTTCGATTGGCCTCGCTCGGGGCGTCCCTCGAAGAGCGCGTGCAGAGTCTCATCGACGTGGTGACCAACCGCTCGCGCAACCTTGCGATCTTTGCCTACCCGCCCAACAACATCGGACCCACCGCGGAGCTCGGCCCCTTCCCGATCGGCATCCGAACCTATGAAGCTGTGGACGAGTCACGACTCAATGTGACCGGCAATGGGCCGCGACCCGTGACATTCGACGTCTACTACCCGTCGAGCGCCGCGGCCGTCGAAGGGGTACCGCAGGAGATTGTTTCGGTCCTCGGCATCGAAATACTGCCTACGCCCTCGTTTCGGGATGTGCAGACCGCCGATGGCGTCTTTCCGATGGTCCTTTTTTCGCATGGCTTCGAGGGGATTCGTTTTCAGTCGTTCTTCCACGTGGCCCACTTGGCAAGCCACGGGTTCATCGTGGTGAGCCCCGACCACCACGGCAACACGATCCCCGACGGGCTCGCCGATATCGTCGACCCCGCGACCGCAGTCAACCGGGCGTTCGATATGAAGTTCCTGATGGACCGGATCCTGGACCCAGGGACCGACTCTGGTGCCGAGTTCGCGGCATCGATCGATGCCGAGCGTATCGGAATGTCCGGCCATTCCTATGGTGGCTATGAAGCGTTCATTCTGACAGGGGGCGAGGTCAGGGGCTCGAGCCTCGACGAAACGACCGTGACCCTCGGCACGTTCACCGATCCCCGCATCAAAGCCATCCTGCCGATGGCGCCGCGAACCATGCGCCGTGTCGATGCCGTCACGCTCGGCGACAGCTACTTTCAAACCGTCACGGTCCCCGCTCTGATAATCGGTAGCGAGCTCGACATGACCGACCCGTTTTTCGTCGATGCCATGCGCGCTTTCGACAATTTACCCATTGGAGCGCGATTCGTAGGGCTGGCCGAAGTGCTCGACGGTGGGCACAACACATTCACAGACCTCTGCGAGCTCCAGAGCGATGTCCTCGAGGTCGTGGGCGGAGCCGATGAAGGCTGTATGCCCCGACACTTGCCCTGGAAGCACGCCCATGACTTGATCAACTACCTGGCACTCAACTTCTTCGATGGTGCCCTCAATGGCAACGACGAAGCGCTCGAGCGACTCACTCCAGAAGTCGTCGGCGAGCTCGAAGATCTGAGATTCTGGCGGAAGTAGCGAAGCAAGCAGGCTCGATGAGCGCATGGCATGTCGGCCGCCGACCCATCGAGCTACCAGAACAGTAGAGAGGCGCTAACGAAAGGCCCAAGTGCCATAGCCCACGACTTCGTCGCGCGACCCCGCCGTATCTCCGGAGTTTCGGAGGTCGACCGTAGTGGCGGTGAGGGAACGGCGACCGGCGGTCTGAAGAAGCCCTTGGACTGCGATTCGTCCGCAGGCGTCATCGTACTGGATTCGAGGTGGGTCGAGCGTCTCGATCGCACGGGCGGTTGCGGCGTCCATCCGCTTCGCGGTGTCGTAATCGAAGTAGTGGCTGAGGTCCGAACTGATGACGATCAAGGTTTCATCATCTCCCCAGCACGAGTCCAATACCTCCGCAACCTGCTCTGGAGTCGCCTGCCCTACCGCGATCGGCACGAGAGTGAAGGCATCGAGCACTTCTTGAAGAAATGGGAGTTGCACCTCGAGAGAATGCTCCCAGCGATGGGCTTCGTTCAAAGCATGGACGAACGGGAAGCGGAGCAGCCGCTCTCGACACGAGCCGTCGATGGGCACTTTGCCGAGAGGTGTTTCGAAGGCGTCATGGGCCGCCACCGCAAGACCCGGAAACGGAACATGATGACTCGGTCCCAAGAGGATTACGCGTTTGACCTTGGCGGCGGCGCTTTCTAAGAGCACGTAGCCATTGGCGGCAACGGAACCCGAGTAGATGAAACCCGCGTGCGGGACAATCAGCGCCTTGGGTGGTGTCCCGCCGCGCGGAGACGAGGTGCGAGCCCCTTCGAGGTAGCCATGAATCGCCGCCCGAAGCACCTCCGGTTCAGCCGGGTAAAAGCTTCCCGCAACCGCTGGGGGCCTCGACATCACCATGAAGCGACTGTGCCCACGACCGTGGGTTTGTCAACAGCAGTCGAAGGTTGCGCTCAAAGCCCGCCGTGCACATGGTGTTGCCAATGGGTTTGAGCACAGATAGCTCGTCTACGGTCGAAACGGAGTATTGGCGCCTCCTCGAGGATGGACGCGTGTTGTGCGAAGTGTGCCCACGCGCCTGCAAGCTACACGAAGGGCAGCGGGGCTTGTGCTTCGTCAGGGCCCGACAGAACGACCAAATCGTGCTCACGACCTATGGCCGTTCGAGCGGTTTCTGCGTCGACCCTATCGAAAAGAAGCCGTTGAACCACTTCCTTCCTGGGACGCCGGTTTTCTCGTTCGGCACTGCCGGATGCAATCTCACCTGCAAGTTCTGCCAGAACTGGGACATCTCGAAATCCCGCGAGATCGATACGCTGGCCGACGCAGCGAGCCCCGAGCAAATCGCAGAGACCGCCGCGCGCCTCGGCTGCCGAAGCGTCGCCTTCACCTACAACGACCCGATCATCTTTCTCGAGTATGCGCGAGACGTCGCAGCAGCTTGCAAAGAGAAAGACATCCGAACCGTCGCGGTGACCGCTGGCTACATGAGCCCGAAGCCGAGGGAGGAGTTCTTCTCCTTCATCGACGCTGCAAACGTCGACCTCAAAGCATTCGACGAAGATTTCTACCGGCGCGTCGTTGGGGGAAAGCTCGAAACCGTTCTCGAGACGCTTCAGTACCTGAATAGCGAGGGGTCGACTTGGTTTGAAATCACGACTCTATTGATCCCTGAGCACAACGACAGCGATGACGAGATCGGTCGCCTGAGCGATTGGATTGTTCGAGAGCTCGGCCCCGACGTGCCGCTTCACTTCTCGGCCTTCCATCCGGACTACAAAATGCTTGACGTCCCTCCCACACCGAAGGCGACACTAGGGCGGGCTCGCGGCATCGCTCGCGCCGCGGGGATTCATCATGTCTACACGGGCAACGTCCACGACCGTGAAGGCGACACGACATTCTGCGCAGGCTGCGGCAAGGCGCTCATCGTGCGGGACTGGTACGACCTCTTGGAGTGGAACCTTCGGGACGGCGCCTGCCCCGATTGTGGCACCGCGTGCGCCGGCGTGTTCGAAGCCCGTCCCGGCGCTTGGGGCGCAAAGCGGTTGCCGGTCCGAATGTGCTGAGCGCCGTCAGACCTTCCGCTCAACGGAAGAGCCGGCGGAATGCCAGAACGGCCATGCCGATGCAGGCAACGACGCCGAGGCCAAACAGCAAGCGACCGAGAGCTTCGCCGACGGTTGGAGGAATGAATGCAATGCCACCCTCGATGATCCCTTCTGTGCCATAAAAGGTCAGCCAGCCGGTGACCGCAGAAAAAACCAGGAGTAGAATCCCGCCGATCATGTCACTGCCCCGGTGGTCGCGTGCCAAGAGCGCCAGCGCCAGGACCACCAACGCACCACCGGCCGATGCGACGACCCCTCGGGACGCATCGAGAATATCGTACTCGGCGGGCAGAGCACCGAGCGCATCGGCGCATAGGACGATGCCCGCGACCAGACTCAGGAATGCGACCCCCTTCCCCACTGCCTATCAGCATAGCGGGCGGCGGTGCCTCTTCACCACCCCTGGGCTCAAGTCGCCTCAAAAGCCTCTTTGAGGCGGCGGCTGATGCTCTTTTCTAGGCGGGCTGGGTCGATGCCGGCCGCCTTGGCAAGCATGCCGAGCTTGAGCTCCACTCGAACGCTGCTTTCGCTCACCTCGATCGAGCCTTTGACCCCGGTTCCCTTCAGATCAGCGTGTCCGCCGGACCAGCGGGCACTCACCCCGTACTTCTTCATCATCTCTTCGAAGTCAGCCATTTTCAGTTTGGCGTCGTCTCGATTCAAACCATGAGGTTGCGTAACCCGAACATCGGTCATCCCGCCGCTATACAACGATGGGCCAGTCGACGTAAAGTCCCGGCCGTGAATCGGGTCAGTGCATTTCGCGACGACGTCCTAGGGACGAGCGACACCGTCGAGATCCGGCGCAAAATCAAGCATGGTGAGATCACCGCGGTTGAAGCGGTCGAGGCTGCGGTCGCGCGTGCTGAGAGCGTCAATCCGGTTCTGAACGCGATTGCGACGCCGCAGTTCGAATCCGCCCGCGCCCGAGCGACGGCGACGCGCAGAGGCGCATTCGCCGGCGTTCCAACTTTCATCAAAGACACCGATCCCGTGGAGGGGGTTCCACTCTTGTTCGGCTCGCGCGGAATGCCGAATGAGCCCTCGACGAAGACCTCGGAGTTCGTCGTTCAGTTGTTCGATTTGGGTTTCATAAGCCTTGGCAAGACCACGACACCGGAGTTCGGTCTCACTGGTACGACCGAGGCTCTTCTCTATGGGCCGACGCGCAACCCCTGGAACACCGAGCACTCGACGGGTGGATCGTCCGGGGGCGCTGCAGCACTCGTCGCGGCGGGCGTCGTTCCCATCGCACACGCGAATGACGGGGGAGGCTCGATTCGCATCCCTGCCTCGTGTTGCGGGATCGTGGGGCTCAAGCCGTCGCGCGGCCGTCTGCCCGACGTGGAAGGGGCGGCGCTCATTCCGGTCAAGATCATTCACCAAGGCGTCGTAACTCGAACCGTTCGGGACACCGCCCTGTTCCACCACGCGGCCGAGCAGCACCGCCCCGTCCGTGGCCTGCCGGAGATCGGTTTGGTCGAGGGATTCGGACCCCGTCGGCGAATTCGCTTCTTCTCGCAATGGGACCACGAGCACGAAACCGATCCGGACTGCGTGGCCAGCATGGAACGGATCGCTCGACTCTGCGAATCGCACGGGCATTTCGTCGAGGAGGTTTTCTGTCCGTTCGACCCGACGCTCGCGGACGATTTCCTCGCGCTTTGGTGCACCATGGCCTTTGGAATCCTTCAATTCGGCCGGCAGATCCTCCATCCTAGATTTGACAAAAACCAAGTCGAAGACTTCACGCGGGGGTTGGCCCAGATGTTCCGGCAGCATGCCTTGAGCATGCCGGGGGCGATCCGCCGTCTCCGCCGTTTTGGGAACTTCTACGCGTCGCTCTTCAACGACTGCGACGTGCTGCTGACGCCCACGGTGGCCACTCCGCCGCCCCGCCTCGGGCACCTCGGCCCCGACGTTCCCTTCGACCTGACGATCGAACGGCTCAGAGCATTTCTCCCCTTCACTGCCGTAGAAAATATTTCGGGAGGGCCCGCGATCTCGCTACCTGGAGGCATGAGCAAAACCGGTTTGCCGATCGGAATCCAGCTCGCGGCCGCGCTCGGCCAGGAACGGACCCTCCTAGAGCTGGCCTTCGAGCTCGAAGAGGCCGCCCCCTGGCCGCTGGTCTGCGAAGGTTAGCCCGAATCGCACGGTTGGACGCGGGGGTCTTGCGCGCGCCGAGAGCCGGTTGGCCCTTCTGGGTGCGATGAAGAAATACGTATGGACGGGGTCACGATTCGGTGGCACCTAGATGTAGCAGGATGTGTGCTCTCGCCAGCACACACAGAAAAGGGCAACGGAGGACGGGTGGTGGATCCCGAAGTTGCAGCGACCATCGACTTCACCGAGACGGCGTACAATCTCGGCCTCAAGTCGGAATGGCTGTCCGAGTTGTTGAGAGCCGGTAACCGGTTCATCGGCCGCGGTCTTGGTGTCGCCGGCCTCACGTGCAAGCGAGGTGCGGAGCGCGGGGATTTCGTGATCGAGCAGGTCGAAGCCGAGTCTTGCCCCGAGGGCTTCGCCCAGAGCGTGATGAGAGCGCAGCTCAAAGTCCCACGGGAGTTCTTGTGGAGAGTCAGCCGCCCGACCTATCCGAGAACGCTGAGCGAAGCTGCCAAAGGCGACCCCGAGGGATTCCAGGATGTGATGCGGCACTTTCCGTACGCGGAGGACGGGCTTGGAATATCCTCGTTCGACCCCGACGGACACGGTGTGTATCTGGTCGCGCCACTCCGGGAGCGCACCTCCCTGGGTGCCCATGAGCGGGAGCGCCTACAAATGATGGCGGCGCACTTCCAAGCCGGCAGTCGTTTGCGTCGTGCACTCCGGCAACCGAGCGCGAACGGGGCCGAGGAGACGAGGCTACCGCTTCGAGCCGAAGCCGTGTTGGATCCGAGAGCTTTTCGGATGACCGACGCAGCAGGCGCCGCACAAGACTGCGATTCGATCGAGGAAATACGGGAGGCCGCGAAAAACGTCGACCGAGCGCGTGGCCGCATGCGCGAGAGCGATCCACTTGCGGCCCTCGAGCTCTGGAAGGCGCTGGTTCGCGGTAGGTGGTCGATGGTCGACTGGTTTGACTCGGACAGCCGGCGTTTCGTGCTCGCGGTTCCGAATGCGCCAACGGTGAACGATCCTCGCGGCCTCACCAAGCAGGAAGCCCGAGTCATTTCGTTGATCACCACGGGCCACACGAACAAGCTCATCGGCTATCAGCTTGGGCTCTCCCAAGCGCGGGTATCGGCCTTGGTCAACTCCGCCATGCGGAAGCTCGGAGTTCGCACGCGTGCGCAGCTGGTGAAGAGGTGGCGCGATTTCGCATGCTTGGCGAGGGCATGTCCCCAGTCATGCCCAACACCTACGCGGGA
>JBFICQ010000193.1:0-6990 GCA_041581895.1 Polyangiales bacterium
GGCCGTTCGGTGCCGTCGAACCAACGCACCGAGGCACAATCTCCCGCTGCAAACACGTCGGGCGCGCTCGTCTGAAGGCCTGCGTCGACGAGGATCCCGCCACGGCGGTCGATGGTGAGGGCGGAGCCCGCAAGCCATTGCGTGTTGGGCATGACGCCGATCGCGATCACGACGCAGTCGGCATCGTAGGTTCCTCGATTGGTCTTGACGGCGCACACGTTCCCGTCGGAATCCGCTTCGATCGACTCGATGTCATGCCGCAAGTGGACCTGCACGCCGTGCTCCCCCATTCGGTCGGCGATCCACGTCGCCTCCCGCGGCTCGAGCGCGATCGGCCAAAACCACTCCTCGCGAATGAAGAAGTGAGGCCGTAGACCCGCCGCCACGGCGACCTCGATCGCCTCGATCCCGATCAAGCCCCCGCCGATCACCGCGGGTTGCCGAGAGACCGATCCCCGTCGGGCTGCGGCCGCCGGACGGAACCGGTAGGGCGAGTCGTTCGTGGTTGCGCGCAGGTGCGCCTCGGCACGAGGCGGGTCGCCCGCTCGCCCTGCTTCACCGTGCACCTCTTGCTCGTACCACGACAGGTCTTGCAAAGTGACGAAGTGCCCCACGCCGCGCTGGTCGCTCCCCGGCCAGGGGCCCGGACGGGGCTGGGAGCCGCAGGCGATCAGCAGCCGGTCGTACGGAAGCGGCTCATGAGCGCCCGCAAGCAACACCCGCTTGGCTTCGACGTCGACGCCGGTGGCGCGCGCGCGCACCCGCCGTAGGCCGAGCCGTGCATAGGCATCACGCTCGAGCGGCTCGATGTCCCGGTGGCTCATCTGTCCGCTGAACACCCACATCAAGGCGGTGCGGGAAAAGAAGTGGTCGCTCTCCTCCGAGACCAGGGTGATCGGCCACTCGGGCTCGCGTTCGCGCACCGCAAGAGCGGCCTCCATTCCCGCGACTCCGTTGCCGATGATGACGATGCGCATCTCCGCGACAATACGATGGCTCCAGCCTGTAGTTACAGCCTCATCGAATCCCCCCGATTCGGCCTGCTTTGCTTTGACGGCACTGTATTTCAGCACTTACACTGCAACCATGCAGGAAACGGCAACCAATGCCTTCGTGGCGGGGGTGCTGGTCGGGAGACCGGTGTTCCGAGCGCCAGGCATCGTGGTTCACGGGGGCCTGGACCAAGAGGATCGCGAGGTGGCGGTCATTGTTCTTCAGGCGGTCACCACCGACGGTCAGAAGCTCAACTTCGAAAACATCGCCCGGTGCGCAGACATGTCGGGAATCGAGATCGTGAGGCAGGAGCCGTACGTAATCTTGGCGACGCCCGAGCCGAAGGGTCTCTTTCGCGATCTGCCATGGAGCTCGTGGTCGCTCGACGAACGCCTCCGACACTTCGAGGCGGTGATCAACATCGTTCGGCGGTTCCATGCGCGCGAAGAGCCGGTCGGAACGCTCTCGCCGCGCTACATCACGGTCGATGAGGAGCTCAAGCCGTTTTTTCTTGGGCCGCGGTTGGCCCCGAGGAGCGGCGCTTACGTCGCACCCGAAACGGCAAGCGACCGAATCCTCGATCTGCGCTCGGATATCTACTCGATGGGCAAGCTCCTCTACTTCGTGGTGTCGGGGGAGGAGCCGCCACGCGAGGCGCGCGATGTTCCAAAACTCGAAGAGCTGACCAAATATCCGGCCGGGCTGGTGCGGATCATTCGCAGGGCCACCTGTCGCGATCCGGAGCAGCGTTACCAATCGGCCGACGATCTGCTCAAGGACCTCGGCAAATACCGACAATACAAGAAGGTCGGCATGGCCCACGAGGAGGTCAAGGACCGGAATACCGGCGTCCTCAGCGTGGTTCCAGACGCGCCGCCCAAGCCAGAGAAAAAGCCGGTCGAAGAGGCGAAAACCAAGAAGAAAGCTGACAAGAAGCCCCGCGTGAAGGTTCGCTCGGCGTTTCGAATGCGAAAGCTCGGGCACGGGCTGGGGCTTGCGCTGGCCTTTGCAGGTATCGCCTTTTTGGTGTCGGACTACATCAGCGCAGCCAAGGCGCTCCAGCCCCTCGACGCGAATGTGTCCACGGGTCTCTCGAGCTTCCTCAGCTCGGCTTCGCTTACGAACGGGGAGCCGCCGGTTCTATTCGCCCAGGTCGACGAGTCCTGGGATCTGCTCTCACCCGAGAGCCAGCTCGAGGAAGCGAGAAACCTGTTTGATGCCGCATACCGACAGTGGGGAACGCGCGACGGCTTCCTTCACCGCGGCGATGCGGTGGTCGCGCAATGCTGGGGCCGGAAGATCACCATCTTCGACAGCTTCCATAGGGACGAGAAATGAAGACCAAAAAGAAACGAGCCGCAAAGGGTCGGCGACGAGCCGGATACACGCTGATGGATGTGATGGTCGTGACGGTGATCCTCGGAGTGCTGTCGAGCGTGGGGGTCAACCAGTACAACAAGTACATCGCCCGCGCGAAGCGGCCTGAGGCCGTGATGACCTTTCGGGCGTTCGCCCAGGCCCAGCGGGAGTACCTGCTCACCTGGGGCAAGTACTCGGCCACTTTCGAAGCCCTTCGATTCAACATCGAGGGAGGGACCAAGATCTCGCCCACCGAGATACAGGGCAAGCATTACAACTACCGCCTCGTCCAGGATGCCGGGCCGAGGTCCTGGTACGTCATCGCGACCGGAAATATCGATGGGGATCCGTTCCTCGACGTCATCGGGGCGAGCAATCCCCGATAAAGTGACGAACCGGTAATATACCCCACTTGAGGACTGTAAGTTTACTCCTATACTGAAAAAGTGAAAGGGGTACGAAAATGAAAGCGAAGCATTGGACTATTGGAGTCGGGCTTGCGGCGGCTGTCAGCCTTTTTGGGCTCATACAGGCCAATGCCAGCCCATTTTCTATGTTTGTGCTGTCGGATGACCTTGGAAACCGGGTCAACGCGAGCGCACCTGAGCAGCCTGACTCGGGGGGCGCCTCCGGCGCCGAGGACAGCGGCAGCTCGGGCGCTGACGCGGATAGCGGCAGCTCGGGCGGCGACGATGGCAGCTCGGGCGGCGACAAGCCCAAAGACAACAGCGGCCACGGCAACAACGAGGACGGCGTCGACTCGGACAACAAGGGAGCGAGCGCAGACCAGCTGGGCGGCGATACATCCTGCGACGGCAGCGGCGAGTGCGTCGACGACGAGATGAAGGGTAGCAACACCGACGGCAACGCCGAGGGCGGCGAAGCGATCGACGTCGGAGATGGCGCTGCCAGCGACGGCAAAGGCAAGGGCGCCGACAAAGGCAACAAGGGCGGCAACGCTGCGGGTGGCGACGAAGTCGACACGGGCGAGGGCGCTGCCAGTGACAGCAAGGGCAAAGGCGCCGACAAGGGCAGCGGCGGCGGCAATGCCGCCGGCGGCGAAGAAGTCGACGTAGGCGACGGCGCCGCGAGCGACAGCATGGGCGAAGGCGCGAAGTAACCGCGCAACTGCCAACGACTGGAAGGGCGCCCCTCGGGGCGCCTTTTCTATTTAAGCGGTGTCTCCCGTAGGCGGCGCGATCAAGACCCCTGGGTTCATCACCCCGCCGGGGTCGAGCGCCCCCTTGGCAGCCCTCAGGACCTCGCCAAAGGGCACCGGCCGCTCCGCTTCGTACCAGGGCCGGTGAACCCGCCCGACCGCGTGGTGGTGCGTGATGGTGCCGCCATGGGCCAGCACCGCCTCGGAGCCCGCCTTCTTGATCGCCATCCACTGCTCGACCTCGGCACCGAAGCGTCCGGGCGCGATGAAGGTGAAATAGGGTGCGGGCCCGTCGGGATAGACATGCGTGAATCGACAGCTGATGAAGCCGCCGCCACAGACTTCTTTCATGGCCTGACGCACCTCGCGAATCACCGCGGCATGGAGGCGTTCGAAGTTGTCCCAGGTACAGGCCGTTTCAAAGGTGTCGACGACCACTCCCATGCTCGCCATGGTGTTGAGCAGGTAGGGTGCGTCGATGAAGGCCTCGCGCCAGGCCCCTGCCCCGCTTTCATCGTCGCGACGCTCGCCCCCTTCGTGGTAGACCGGGTCTTTCGAAGGGCTTCCACCATGGTCGGCCACCAGCTCGAGGGCGCGAGCCATCGCCGGGCGCATCGAGTGGTCGGCGGACTCGAACGCCACGATGAGCACGTGGCTCCCGTCAGCGGTGACAGCGTTGAGCGCCGCCTCTCGCTTGTCGAGCAACCGGCAGTTGCTCGGGTAGAGCCCCGACTGCGAGAGGGCCCTGACCGCGGCGACCGCGCCTTCGTAGTCTTTGAAATGGGTGGTGGCCGTGGCGCGAAACGTCGGGCGCGGCCGAACCCGCATCCACGCCTCGGTAATCACTCCGAGCGTCCCCTCCGAGCCGAGGACCAGCCGGTCGGGGCTCGGGCCAGCCCCGGAGCCTGGCAGGCGGCGTGACTCGAACAGGCCTCGTGGGGTCAGCATGCGGGTCGACTGCACCAGGTCATCGATGTGGGTGTACAAGGTCGCAAAGTGACCCCCGGCGCGGGTCGCGATCCAGCCGCCAAGCGTTGAGAACTCGAACGACTGCGGAAAGTGGCGAAGGGTCAGCCCCTGCTCGGCGAGCTGCGACTCCAACGCCGGCCCGTTCGCACCGGCCTGAATGCGCGCCGACAACGAGCTTCGCTCCACCTCGAGCACGCGATCGAGGCGACCGAGGTCCAAGCTGAGCACGCCGCCATAGCCATCGCCGACGTCCCCTTCGACGCCCCCGACGACGCTCGTGCCGCCGCCGTACGGGATCACCGCTACCTTCGCATCGCTCGCCCAATCGAGGACCGCCGCGATGTCGTTCTCGCTCCCAGGCATCGCGACCAGGTCTGGGGCGCTCGAAAAGTCTCCCCGAAAGCCTCGCATCACATCCCGGTAGTTCCTCCCATAGGTGTGACGGACACGCGCCTCGTGCCCGTCGGTGACGAAGGCGGACAAGCTCGACGGTGCAGCGAGGCGAGGCGGACGAAGCTCGATCGATTCGAGTGTCGGGGGCTCATCGCACCGCTCTGGGCCAAATCCGACCAAGAGCTTTGCATGCTCGCCGATCGTTTTGCGTTCGGCGGCGTCAGGGAACTTGTCCTCCCAGCCCCAACCCCAGAAGCTCCGCTTTCGTTTCTCATTCATGAGGGTCGAACCATCTCCCATCGACCCGGGCCGTGGCAAGCGCCTTGACGCGCCTCCGAATCGGCGCTTCCCTCGACCGATGTCTTTTCCCAAACCGCTTCGCGCGGTGATCACCGGCGGCGGAGGCGGCCTCGGTCGCACCTTGGCGCTCCAGTTGGCAGACCTCGGCGCATCACTCGTCGTTTCGGACCTCGATGAAGCCGGCGCCCACGAAACCGCATCTCTGACCCGAGAGCGCGACGCCAAGACCGAGGTGATCGTCTGCGACGTCGCCGACCGAGACGCGGTCTTCGACCTGGTCGAGGAGACCGAAAAGCGGCTCGGGGGTATTGACATGATCTGCAACAATGCTGGCGTCGCTCTCGGGGGCGCGTTCGACGAAATCTCGATCGACGACTGGCGCTGGGCGATGGACATCAATCTCTGGGGTGTCGTCTACGGCTGCCAGGCGGCGATCTCGAAAATGAAGGCGCAAGGCCTCGGCTACATCCTGAACGTGGCTTCGGCGGCGGGTCTTCTCAGCCCACCGAGCATGGCTCCCTACAACGTGAGCAAGGCCGGAGTCGTCGCCTTGAGTGAAAGCCTCTACACCGAGTACAAGCCCGCCGGTATTCACGTGTCGGTTCTGTGTCCGACGTTTTTTCAAACCAACATCATGAACGCCGCGCGCGGGGCTGCGACGCCGCACGAAGAAGCACGCATCCGCAAATGGATGGCGCGGTCCGAGGTGCAGGCCCCCGAGGTCGCCAAAGCCGCCATCGATGCGCTTCGGAACGGGCAGCTTTACGTGACCCCGATGGCCGACGGCCGAGACGCTTGGCAACTCAAACGCCAAGACCCTCAGGCCTACGCGGACCTCCTGAGCGCGGCGCACCAGCACCAACTGCAAAGACAGGCTGAAGACAATCGGTGAGGGCCGCTATTGCCCTGGCACGCCGGCGATATCCGGTTTGAACCGGAAGATGTGATACGGCGCGTTGGCCTCGATGTGCGCCTTGGATCGCAACATCTGGTCGGGGATGGCGCTGTCGGCGACGTAGAGCCAGCCATCGGGCCCGAAGCTCAACGCGTCGGCCCAACGAATCCGTTGGCTCTTCACGAGCGTCGTGAGCTCGCCCTTGGGCGTCATGCGAAGGACGGCACCGTGCTCCACATCGGTGATCAGCAAATTGCCATCGTTGTCGGTGCTGAGCCCGTCGTTGAGGGGTTTTCGGCCGACCGCCCGCACGCCTGCCGCAAGGGCTTCGTCTCGGAGCCCTGTATCGAGGAGGTCGGCGACCTTGACGCGGAACATCGTATCGTGCGCCATCGCCCCGTAGTAGAGCCACTCGTCGTTGCGATCGATGGCGATACCGTCGACCGCCGGCTTGAGCACTACCAGCCCTCCAAAGAACTTCATGTCCTTGGTGGGGTTTCGGATCAGCCAGTTCTGAGCCGATACCGAGGGATCGCCGTTCAACACCCGACGCGCTGCTGCGCGTTTGACGTCGTAGACGACCAGGCCCGGGTTCTTCCTCCAGAAGCTGACGTCGGCGATGAAGACGTGCTCGCCCGTTGAATCGACCTGAAGGTCTTGAAGGAACGACCCGAGCTGCGCGACCGATGAATCGAACACGTGCTCGTGCACCACGGCGCCCGTTGCCAGATCAAAGGCTAGGAGCCGCGCCTGTCCAGTCCCGTGATTGCCGTGGTCGATGGTCCAAAGCCGGTTCTGTCGATCGATGACCACTCCGAGCGGGGTTTCGAAAAGGGTCTGGGCTGCTTCGGTGGGAAAGGGCTGCGGTGCTCCGTCCACCCACTCGAGGAGCTTGGCGCCGGTCGGACGGCTCTCCGGGTGA
>JBFICQ010000194.1:0-6988 GCA_041581895.1 Polyangiales bacterium
ACTTGGCTTCCAGGAGCGTTCAACACATCAGATGACCTCTAGACTTGGGGCGATAGGTCTGGTTTTGCTTGTGCTTGGGCCGGTTGGGGGCGCCGGGGCGGAGGCCCCCGAGCCGCTCGATGCATCGGCGGTCGTGCGCCTCGTACAAAGCTTCTACGACCAAACCGAAACCCTTCAGGCTGACTTCAAGCAGACCCGGTACACGCGGCTCTACGATCGTTACGATCGGGCCAAAGGCAAGGTCGTCTTCAAAAAGCCCGGCAAGATGCGTTGGGACTACGATCAGCCGAATGGGCAGGTCTTCGTGACGCAGGGCGACAAGCTCCTCATCTATCAGCCCCCCGAGAAGGGCGAGAAGGGCGGCCAGCTGATCGAGCGTGCCCTGAGCGAGGATCAACTGCCGGCGGCGTTTTCATTTCTGACGGGTGGCGGCGATCTCGAAAGGGATTTTGACGTGCGATTGCTCGAGCACGACCACGAGAAGTTTCGAGATGGCTACGTCCTTCAGCTCATTCCACGAAAGCCGAGCCCGAGCTACGAACAACTCGTGTTCTACGTTCGAACCATCAAAAGCGGCGACAAAAGCGCCGGTATCGTCCAACGGGTGTTGATCATCGATTCGGCCGGCAATCGCAACCGCTTCGATTTTGCGAAGATCAAGTTCAATCGGGACATTCCGGACAAGCGCTTCACGTTTCGCGCGCCCAAGGGCACACACAAAGTCAATCCGTAAGGGATACCGCCGGCACGGACGCTCTCGCTGAAACGAGCGCTTCAATGGCATTGGCGAGAGCCGTTGGATCGTCCTGCGGCACCAGCGCCGCGTTCGGTAGGTGTTGGGCGAGGCCCTCGAGTCGCGTCGCAACGATCGGGAGGCCTCTGGCATTCGCTTCGAAGATCACCGTCGGCACACCATCGTTCGAGCGCGACGGCACGACCAACGCGTCGCAGCCTCGCAGCAGCCTCTCTTTTTGCATGCCGTGGACCCACCCCTCGAAGCGGGCGTTGACGCGGAGGCGCCGCGCGAGAGCTTCGAGACGACGACGTTCGGGGCCGTCTCCCGCGATTCGAAGGCTGATTTCATCGGGAATGCCGGCAACCGCCCTGATCAACCGATCGACTCCTTTGACGGAAACCAAACGACCCATGAAAAGAAGGGTGAAGCCTTCGATGCCAAGCTCGCTGCGCCATCGCTCCCTTTGGTCTGTCAGGGCTGGCGGTGGCTCGACCGGCATCGGCCCGATGTGTGTCGTCTTCGAGCTCGGATCGACCTCGGCGATCGAAAAGAACCGGTTCCGCAGCTCTTCAGTGAGAAACCACATCGACGTGGCGCCCCGTGAGATCCGTCGCGCGATCCTCCGAGCTCCCGGCAACCGCGAAAGCCAACGCACGTCCGTGGCGTGACAGATGCAGAGATGGGGGCGGCCCTTTGCATTCGTCGATGCGATCCAACCGCTCGGCAGGCACCAATGACTCACGAGCGCGTCGCAATCATCGACGAGTCGCGCCGAGACCGACAGTGCCCCGGTAAAGCTCATGGCACCCAGCCACGTCATCGGATGCGCGCGCAGGGTGTCGGGTGCGCCACTTCCATAAAACGTCCGCTGCAAGCGACGAGGACGTGCGTACGGCACCCAGCGGACGTCGATGCCCGGCCATCGTGGTACCGATCGCTCACGAGACGGCTCGGGCGCCAAGACGCACATCTCGTGACCATGCTCCGCCCAGGCGCGCGCCATGGCCAACACGAAGGCCCCGCTACAATCGCCCTCGAAGCGGGGGAAGCTGGTCGTCAAGATTCCGATCTTCATGTTGTCCGCGCTCGCCGCTCACTCGACAGTGACGGTCTTGGCTAGGTTGCGAGGCTGGTCGACGTCGGTGCCCTTGTGGTCGGCGACACAGTAAGCGTAGAGCTGTAGCGGAACGACCGAGACGAATGGTGTCAGAGCTTCGTGGGTGGGCGCGATTTCGACGAAAGCGTCACATAGGGCCTGTGCCTTGGAATCACCCTCGACCGTGACGGCGATGATCTTGGCTTCTCGGGCGCGGGCTTCTTGGAGGTTGCTGAGGACCCGATCGTAGTGCCGGTCGCGGGGCAAGAGGACGATCACCGGGACATGCGGATCGAGCAACGCGATCGGGCCGTGCTTCATCTCTCCCGCCGCATAACCCTCGGCATGCACATACGAAATCTCTTTGAGCTTGAGAGCACCCTCGAGAGCAATCGGGAAGCTGAGGCCACGACCGAGGAACAAGACATCGCGCGCGTCTGCGAAGGTTCGCACCATAGTGCTGATTGCCTCGTGTGTCGGCTGAAGTCGCTCCTCGATCAAGTGCGGCACCCGAACAAGCCCCTCGACGAGCTCTCTAGCCTGTGCATCATCCACCGCACCGCGACGACGACCGAGCCAAATACTGAACATCAGGAGGTTGGCGAGCTGAGCCATGAAGCACTTGGTCGAGGCGACGCCGATCTCAGGGCCTGCATGCGTGTAGAAGCTCGCGTCTGCCATGCGTGGGATGGCGCTTCCGATGACATTCGCGATCGCCATGACTTTGGCACCTTGTTGCTTGGCTTCGCGCGCGGCCATCAGGGTGTCGATCGTTTCGCCAGACTGGCTCACGGCGATCACCAAATCCCCCTCGCCGATGACCGCGTCGCGCCCTCGGAACTCGCTTGCAAGCTCTGCAATTGCCGGAACCCCCGTGAGCTCTTCGATCCAATATCGACCGGCGACCGTCGCATGGTGGCTCGTGCCGCAGGCCAACAAGACCACGCGTTTGACTGCTTTGGCGTCTTCGTCGGTCAATCCGATCTCGAGAGCGTTCACGTCGGCGCTCTCGCGATCAAGACGGCCGCGCAACGTATCCTCGAGCGCCCGAGGTTGCTCGAAAATCTCCTTCAGCATGAAGTGCTTGTATCCGGCCTTCTCTGCCATCACCGGAGACCAGGAAATTCGAAGCGTCTCCCGCTCGACCGGCGTTCCCTCGATCGTCGACACAGAGAAGCTCGTCGCTTCGAGAACGGCGATCTCGTCATCCTCGAGAAACAACATTTCGTCGGTGTAGGGAAGCAACGCAGGAATGTCGCTGGCGCAGTACATCGCACCCTCCGACACCCCGAGGACGAGCGGCGATGCGTTTTTCGCGACGATGATGCGGTCGATTTGCTCGCTCGAAAGCACAGCGATGGCGTAGGCGCCTTCTACGTGCGTCAGGGCACGTCGCACCGCGTCCAACAGATCGTGGCCCGCCTTGGCTTCTCGATGAATCAGGTGCGCGACGATTTCGGTGTCCGTGTCGCTACTCATCGCAAACCCGGTCGCTTCGAGCTCCCGGCGAAGCTCGAGATGGTTCTCGATGATCCCGTTGTGCACCACGGCGATCGGGCCAGCTACGTGTGGATGGGCGTTGATCTCCGAAGGGCGACCGTGGGTTGCCCATCGCGTGTGTCCGACACCGACGGTGCCGGAGAGCGGCTTTTCTGCTAGGGCCGTTTCGAGGTTTCGGAGCTTCCCGACCGCTCGGACCAACTCGATGCGGCCGTCATGGTGGACCGCAACTCCCGCCGAATCGTATCCGCGGTATTCGAGCCGCCGAAGCCCGTCGAGCAGGATCGGCGCGGCTTGCTCGCCCCCTACGTAGCCGACGATCCCGCACATGAGACGAATCTAGTGGATGAGGGCCGTGGGCGCATCTTTGGGACGAGGCACGGCGCTCTCAGGACGCTGCTTCGCAGTGAACTCGGCCTTGACCTCGCCTTCGGGCGAAACGACGGTGACAGGACCGAACTTGGTGAGCGATTGCGCGAAGTCCGCGGCTTGCCCGACGATCACGACCAATGCCTTGTCTGGCTTGATGTATTCACGGGCTGCATAGAGTGCTTCGGAGCCACTGGTCGCACGGATGGCTCGGCGATAGCGGTCCCAATAGTCATCGGGCAGCCCGAAAGTGCGCAGCTCGACGACCAGGTCGGCCAGCTTGCCAGGCGTATCGACGCGAAGTGGAAAGGAATCGCTCAAATAGCGCTTGGCGTTGGCGAGCTCCTCCGCCGAGGGTTGCTCTTGGACGATGACCTCGAGATGCTCGAAGAAAGCGTCGATCGCTTCGCTGGTGACGTCGGTTCGGACCGACGCGTATGCGATGAAAGGTCCAGTCTGCACGCGTTCCACGACCGCGCTGTAGGCGCCGTAGGTGAGGCTTCGCTTCTCGCGAAGGTCCATGAAGAGTCGTGACGCCGCCGAGCCGCCGAGTACCTGATTCGCAACCATGAGCGGGATCCAAACGCGATTCGCCCGAGGAACCGCGAGGTTTCCGATGTAGATGACCGATTGGACGGAGCCTGGTCGATCGACGACGACGATCTTGCGGTCTTGGTGCGCCGGCATGTTGCCGTAACTCGGGATGACGCGCTTGCCAGGCTTCCATCTTGCGAAGTCCTTCTTGGCGGCGGTGGCTACTTGCTCGGCAGTGACGTCCCCGGCAACGACTAGGAAGGCGTTCTTGCCGACGAAGTGTTTGCGGTGCCATCGCACCATGTCTTGACGGGTGACTCTCTTCACTGAAGCTGGGGTCGCGTCGACAACTGCATATGCGTGATTGCCGTAGAGTCTGCGGTAGAACGTGCGACGCGCGATGTAACCCGGCTCGCGCTCGGCGAGGGCAAGACGATCGAGCTCCCGTTTCTTTAGCTTGGCGAGCTCTTCGACGCTGAATGCGGGCTCGCTTGCGACCTCCGCGAGGATCGCCATGGCCACGTCGAACTGCCCAGCCAATGCGCGAATGCCGACGTAGGTGTTCTCTTCGTCGGAGCTAGCCCATAGATCGGCACCCAGAAACTCCACGTCTTCTGCGAGTTCGGCGCTGGTCCGTTTCGTCGTTCCCTCTTTCAGCATGGAAGCGACCAGGCCGGCCAGACCCGGGAGATTCGGTGGGTCAGACTCCGCTCCACTGTTCACGACCAAGGTCGCGTACACGACCGGAAGCTCGTCTGCGACGATGGTGTTCACCTGAAGCCCATTGTCGAGCTCGGTGACCTCGACCGGAGGAAGCGAGACATCTTTGGTGTCGCCTGGCGGGGGCGGGGGCTCTCGCGTCGGTGGCTCCTCGGTCTTGGCAGACTGAGCCGTTTCCGTCTCGACGGGGGCAGCTCCCTTGGGGCCACACGCGGTGCCGACGATCAGCGCAAGAAGGCCAACGCAAGAGAACGCGAATCGAAGCCGCAACATCACTTTTCCTCCGAGGCGGGAGCTGCACCAGGTAGAACGTTGAGCACCGTTCGGTTGTTGGCGCCGAAATACTTCTTCGCGACGCGCCGGAGGTCCTCGCGGGAAACCGCCAAGTAATGGTCGAGCTCCAGCAACAGGAGATTCGCGTCTCCCCAGTAGAGCTCGAACTCCGCGAGTCTCATGGCCCGCGACATGTTCGACTGAAGTCCAAATACAAACGCGGCGCTGATCCGGTTCTTGGCTTTCTCGAGCTCGCGGGCGGTGACGCCTTGTTTCGCGATTCGAGAGAGCTCGGAGTACACGACCTGCTGCGCTTTCTTGGGCGAGTGTCCACTCGACATCACCGCCCACACCGAAAAGAGGTCCGGGCCACGCCTGTCGTCGGTACCTACGGCTATGTCTTGGCAGATCTCCTTTCTCTTGATGAGCGTTTGGTAGAGACGGCTCGACTCGCCGTCACCGAGAATGAGCGCGAGCATTTCCAGCGGGTAGTGGTCGGGCGTGCGACTAGCGGGGATGTGATATGCAAGGTGAAACGCGGGCAGGGTGGCGTTCGGATCGTACATCGTTTCGGTCTGCTGCTCGGTTTGGTTTGGCGGCTCGGGCTCGACGAAGGCTTTGCGCTCGCGTGGGGGAATGGCACCGAAGTACGTTTCGACCAACCGCATGGCCTGGCTCGGGTCGAAGTCCCCACTGATGCTCAACACGGCGTTGTTCGGGGCGTAGTACATGTCAAAGAACTCCTGGACCGCTTCGAGCGGCGCGTCCACGAGGTCTTGCATGTCGCCAATCGTCGAGTGTGCGTAAGGCCAATAGTCTCCATAGGCGAGCTCATTGATGCGGAGCATGCTGGGGACGTACGGCTGGTTGTCGATGCGCTGCCGTCGCTCCTCCATCACTGTCTGTCGTTGGTTCTCGAAATTTTCCTGCGTGATCGCGAGCGAGCGCATCCGGTCTGCCTCGAGCCAGAGCCCGAGCGCGAGCTCGTTGGAGGGGAGCGTTTGGAAGTAGTTGGTGCGGTCGTTGCTCGTGGTGCCGTTGGCGTCGCCTCCGCGATTGATGATCAAGCTGAAGTGCTCACCTTTGTCGACGTTGGCCGAGCCTTGGAACATCATGTGCTCGAAGAGGTGGGCAAAGCCCGACCGACCCTTCGTTTCGTTGCGGGACCCCACGTCGTAGTAGACCGCTACGGCGACCGTTGGAACCGTGCGGTCCTCGCTCATGACGACCCGCAGGCCATTGTCGAGCGTGGCTCGAGTGACCTGGAGATTCGGAAGAGACGACGCCGCGATCTCGGCACCTGCGTGGCCGCGCAACGAGCCGAGCTGAATCACCAACACCGAGGCAAAGAGGAGCGCTGTGGACGCCGGGCTCATCGAAAATCGCTTCATGTTTCTCCCATCAACACACCAAAGGCCGAAGAGCTTCCGCAGTCGCTACCACATTCACCCCCCAGGGCAAAGCGGTTGACGAGCCTCGGCGTTTTACGGACACTCCACGACCCAATGACCGCTGCTCTGCTTTCGATCGGCACCGAGCTCACGCGTGGAGAGTTGGTCAATACCAATGCTACGTGGCTTTCGGAGGAGCTCACCCAGCTCGGATTCGAAGTCGTCGAGCACGCGATCGTGGACGACGACCTCGAGCGAATCGCCTCGCTCATCCGTCGCTTTTCGGAAACGCATCAGATCGTCGTTGCCACCGGGGGTCTCGGTCCGACCAGTGACGACTTGACGACTGCGGCGGCGGCGAAGGCGGCT
>JBFICQ010000195.1:0-6938 GCA_041581895.1 Polyangiales bacterium
CCAAGCGCGGGTATCGGCCTTGGTCAACTCCGCCATGCGGAAGCTCGGAGTTCGCACGCGTGCGCAGCTGGTGAAGAGGTGGCGCGATTTCGCATGCTTGGCGAGGGCATGTCCCCAGTCATGCCCAACACCTACGCGGGAGGTGTGCCTGCGATCGGCCCTTCGACCCGCGACCTTCGCGTTTGACGAGCCGTGCCCGTATCCACCGCGCAAAGCGCTCGGCTGAGGGTTGGAAGCAAAGGATCTTTTAATGGATAGCTGCTACAAGAGCCTCCATGAAATCGATCCCCGAAAGCCACGCCGATATCCTCAACAAGCCCTCGTTCGCACACCTCGCGACGCTGATGTCCGACGGAAGCCCCCACAGCGCTCCGGTCTGGATCGATACCGATGAGGGCTATCTGGTGATCAATTCGGCGGAGGGGCGCCTCAAAGATCGCAACGTCCGCCGCGATCCGAGGGTCGCCATCTCACTGACCGATCCGGAAAATCCGTATCGCTCGCTCGCGATCCGGGGCCGCGTCGTGAAGATCACCAACGAGGGGGCCGACGATCACATCGATCGAATGGCGAAGAAGTACATGGGCGTGGATACATATCCCTATCGCACGCCAAGCGAGGTCCGTGTACTCTATTATATCGAGCCCGAGAAGGTCTCGGCGACCCCGTGACCGAAGCGAGGCTCAGTTCCGGCTGAGCTCGGCCCACAAGATGCCGCGAAAATGACCGGGCTCAAACCCCGTGGCTTCGTCGTTTGGATAGAGCGCGCGGATTCGTTCTTGGACTTCTGGGGCGATCGTTGTGCCGTGACAGGTGGCGCACATCGGTTGTAGATAGATGGGCTCGACATAGCCCACCGTGTCCTCGTCGAGCACCACGACCCTCGGCTCCATTTGATCGGGTGCGGTCAGGTACCCCTCCAGCAGGGGTTGCATCCAGAGCTTGGGTGCGTTGTTTGGGTTTCGGAGCTTGTGGCTGGTGCGACCCACCTTGGCGACCTGGGAGCCGGCGCCTTTCGTCACCGCGGGCGCAACTGCGTGACATGCTGTGACAGCCTCGACCGGCCCTTCTTCGAGGGCTTTGACCAGCGCTCTCTTCAGGTTCTTTTTCAGAGGCGTAACCGCTTCGGCGCCGCGCTCCAGCCAATAGCTCTCGTTGATCCGGTCCTTATCGCAAGCAGCCAGCGCAAGAACGACGGAAACAAGAAGGAAGGCTCGACACATGAGGGATCTGTTGGCTCAGCCCGCACGCAAAATCAAGCCGGGCCTTCGATCGGTGCCTTTGCTAGGATCGAAACATGCGCGCGCTTGCTTGGCTTGTGTTGACAGTCGTTCTCCTTTGGCTACCGAGGGAGACACGCGCGCACCTGGACATGACGAGCCCGATCGCACGCTATGGCCCCGACGTCCTGAAGTCAGGACCTTGCGGAATGCCTGGCGGCACGAGGACCGCGAACATCAACTACTTCGAGCCGGGGCAGACGATAGACGTCGAATGGGACGAGTATGTCAACCATCCGTCCCACTACCGGATCGCCTTCGACCTAGATGGAGATGACGATTTCGTCGACCCGGCCACCATGCAAGAGCTCTACTCGAACGATGCGGTTCTGCTCGATGGCATCGACGACGATCCGCCGACCTATCCGCTCTACAGCGTCAGCATCACGCTCCCTGACATCGAATGCGACAACTGCACGCTGCAGCTGATTCAGGTCATGTACGACAAACCTCCGTACGAGGTTGGGGGCAACGACATCTACTATCAATGCGCGGATCTCGTGCTCAGAAGGGGCGATCCCCCGGGCGCGGACGCGGGAGTCGGCCCCGATGCGGGCGCTGACGCCGACGCGGGCTCCAGCGCTGACGCGGGCACCGACGCTGGCGGTGGTCCTCGGGCTGGCCCGGACGGTGACACTAGCTCCGGATGCAGCGCTCGGCGCGGGAAGACGACTGGGCTCGGTCTCGTCCTCTGGCTTTTGTCCCTCGTCGTGATTCGGCGTCTTGCTCGCGGGGTCGACTTGCCCGTATAGAGAGGCGCCCCATGCGCATTGCGGAGCTGTATGCGGGAAACCGGGAGCCGGTCTTCTCGCTTGAATTCTTCACGCCAAAAGACCAGGCAGGTCGGCGGGCGCTGTTCCGTGCCATCGAGCGGTTGTTGGCGATCGAGCCGGGCTTCGTATCGATCACGTGCGGAGCGGCTGGAACGACTCGAGAGCGCACGGCCGATCTTGCGATCGCAGTTCAGCAAGGGCTTGGCGTCACGACGATGGCGCATCTCGTCTGCACGGGAACCACCAAGGAGGAGCTCGACGAGAGCCTACGACACATGCAGCAGCACGGCATCGAAAACATCCTGGCTCTTCGAGGCGACCCACCGCGGGGCTCTACCGATTGGAAGCCGGTCGAGGGAGGGTTTCGTCATGCAAACGAGTTGGCGGCCTTCATCCGAGCGCGATTCGATCTGGGCATCGCCGGTGCATGCTATCCCGAGAAACACCACGAGGCCCCGAGCCTCGAGGCGGACATCGACAACCTGGTCCGCAAAGTCGAAGCGGGAGTGGAGGTCCTCATCACGCAGCTCTTCTTCGAAAACGATCGATACTGGTCGTTCGTCGAAGCGGTGCGCGAGCGCGGAGTCGAGGTGCCGATCATTCCTGGGATCATGCCGGTTCTGAGCCTTGCCAACCTCGAACGAATCGCCTCGCTATCCCCGGGAACGACGGTCCCAGAAGCCCTCAAAGAGCGACTCCGAAGCGCAGGCGAGGATGGCGAGAAAGCCTTCGACGCGGGTGTCGCCTTTGCGGCCGCGCAATGCCGAGCGCTGCTCGATCGCGGCGCGCCGGGGATTCATTTCTACACGCTCAATCGTTCCAAGGCGACTCTGCGCACGGTCGCATCCCTCTGACGAGGTTCCCGATGTACACCAAGAGAAACTACTCGATGAAGGACATGGCTTGGTGGACTCGCCAGGATACGTTCTTTTTGCTCTTGATCGCTCTAGTCCCAGTAATCCTCTACGAAGTCCTCGATCAGAAGTGGCTGCATCTTCCGTGGCTACCTATCGCCGTCGTCGGTACCGCAGTCGCCTTCATCATCAGCTTTCAGAACAACGCGACGTACGACCGCGTTTGGGAGGCGAGAAAGATCTGGGGCGGGATCGTCAACACCTCGAGGGCCTGGGGCATCGCGGTCAACGACTTCATTACCAATGACTTCACCGATGAAAAGGCAAGTGATGCGGAGCTTAAGGCCATCCGCAAAGAGCTGATCTTCCGACACATCGCCTGGCTGACCGCGCTCCGGCACGCCATGAGGCAACCGCGACCATGGGAACACGCCATGAGGCACCCGACGAACAGGGAGTGGCAGAAGATGATCGGCGTGAGAGAGCATCGCTACCTGCTCGAAGACGAGCTCGAGCCTTACCTCTCGGAGGAAGACCGCGCGGTGGTGCTCTCCAAGTCCAACAAGGCTGCGCAAATCATCGCGCTTCAGTCCAAACAACTGCGCCGACTTCGAACTCGGGGCCTCATCGAAGATTTCAGGCACATGGAGATGGAGAACCTCCTGGTGGAGCTCTACGCCCTCCAGGGGAAGTCCGAGCGGATCAAAAATTTTCCCTATCCCCGACAGTACGCGACGCTCAACTCGACGTTTTTGTGGATCTTCGTGCTCCTTCTTCCCTTTGGCGTCATGTTCGAGTTCGATAGAATCGGGGCGGAGTTGGTCACCAAGTATCCTTACATCGGCGGGAACTTCGTGTGGCTCAGCGTGCCGTTCAGTGTTCTCGTCATGTGGGTCTTTCATACGATGGAACGAATCGGACGAGTCAGCGAAAACCCGTTCGAGGGAACGCCAAACGATGTGCCGATCACAACTATTTCTCGAGGCATCGAGATCGACCTACGCGAAATGATCGACGACGACCCGGAATCGATTCCGGCTCCCATCGAACCCCAACACCACACGCAGACCTGAGGATCGCCATGAGCACGTATCAAGAGGTTTTCGAAAACAACCGCAAATGGGTGGAGCAAAACACGGAGCGCGACCCTGATTTCTTCAGGCGGCTCGCAGACCACCAAGACCCAGACTTTCTCTTCATTGGATGCGCCGATAGTCGCGTCCCCGCCAACGAGATCATGGGGCTCGATCCCGGGGAGGTTTTCGTTCATCGCAACGTGGCCAACTTAGTCGTCAACACCGATATCAACGCACAGGCGGTCATCGAGTACGGCGTGGGGCACCTCGACGTGAAGCACATCATCGTCTGTGGTCATTACGGATGCGGCGGAGTTGCAGCAGCCATGCAGCCCAAAGACCTCGGTTTGTTGAACGGCTGGTTACGAGAGATTCGGGACGTTTACCGATTGCATCAAAAAGAGCTCGACGCCATTGCAGATACCGACGCTCGCTACAGGCGGTTGATCGAGCTGAACGTTCAAGAGCAGTGCATCAACGTGATCAAGACCGCCGTCGTTCAAAAGACGTACCTGCGGACGGGCCATCCGACCGTGCATGGGTGGGTTTACGACATCGCCAACGGCCTGCTGCACGATTTGGAGGTCCCGTTCGAGAAGATCCTCGAGAGGATCCAGGAGATCTATCGCCTCGAGCCGACCTAGCGGCGGCGCGAGCCGGGCTCAGCCAGGCGTGCCCTCGTGGAGCTTCAGGTACTTGAGGAACTCGCGCCTCGTTTGTGGGCCGTGCTTTCGGTAGCTTGGGCGCTTCAAAGAGGGGTCGACCTCGATCGCCGCTTTGGCCAGGGACACATCGTCGCTGTCGATCGCGCACCGCGTTGCATCGACGTCGATTCCGTAGACCTGCGCCGCGTTCAATCCCAAGATCTTCGCGCGAATTTCGTCGGTGAGCGCTGGATATCCGTACTGGTCCTGCATGCTTTGAGGGATCTGAAACGTGCGAAACGCGCTGATTTGATCTTGGGGCGAGCCGTACCAGATCGAGTCGGTACCCCAGAGGATTCGATCTTCTCCAAGATGCACCAGGAGCTTTCCGAGCATGTGGGCGGCCTGAGTTGGCCGCGTCATCAGGAATCGCCAGGTGCTCCCGAGCTCGGCGTACACATTGCCTTGCTTGCCGATCCCGTTGTCGAGAACCGCCTTGACCAACGTGTCGACACCCTGCTGAGAGCTCGGGTCGTAAGGGCCCTCTTGCACCCCTAGCTCGAAGCCCGAGTGGTAGACCAAGAAGCGCACGTCCGGATACCTCGGCGCGACCACCCCAATGTCTTCGGGCGTCGTCGTCGCCGGGTCCAAGCCGAACAGGGATAGTCCTTTGTGGGCGCAAATCAGCTTCACATCGAGCTCTCGCGCCTTTTCGATGAAGGGAATTCCGATCGCCTCGTCGTCGAGTCGCCAGCCGCCGAACTGGGTGTAGACCTTCCACGCCGCGATCGCTTGCTCCTCCTTGAGCGCTTGCATTCCGTCGAGCTGCGCCTGTCCGCGGTCGGGCACGACGATGCCGTGGATCACCAAGCGCTGCGAGTCCGCCAGGCGATTGACGATTTCGCGGGTGGCCGCTGCCTCTTCGGTTTCGAGGGGATTGTTGCCGGGCACCGCCGGCACCTGTGACAAGACCGCAACGCTCGTTTCGCTATTGACGAAGAGCTCGCGAATGTAGTGATCGGCGTCGAAGCAATCGACGAAGTCGGTTTCGCCGCACCCCGATTGTGGGAATGTATTCAAAGAAGCCTCGAAGCCACCACCTTCGCGCCAAGCACCGTTTGGATTCACGTGATGGGTCTGCACGTCGAAGATGAACTGGTCACCCTGAAGCGGCTCGCACGCGCCGCCATCGAGCATCATTCCGGCGTCGACGTCGAATCCGGCGCCGGTGCTCTTGCAGCCGTAGACTTGATTGATCACGCAGAGCGCAGTCGCCGTTCCCATCGTGCTCGAGACGAAATCGCGTCGCGACAGCCCGAGGCGCCGTGATTTTTCGATGACAAGGCGCTGAAAGGTTTCTTCCGCGATCCGATCCTTTTTGGTCGGTGGGGGAGGATCGAACTCTCCATTGGAGCCCGTTCGAAAAGGAATCGGTGACTCGATCGGTGGCTCCGGCCGGCTCTTCTTCACCAGGCGAGGATAACGCGCCGTCGCCGCAAAGACGATCGCGGTCTTCAGACCCCGCGAAAGAAAGCCATCGAGACGCCAGCGCCCATCATCAGGAGCCCGATGCAGATCACGACGAAACCAAGGCCTCCGACGTAACACCAGGACATCACGCTCGCCCGTTCTTCAGGACGGAGGCAGGCGTTGAATTGCAGCGGCCGCCAGTACCAGCCTCGCGGCAACTCACCCCGAGGGTGGAGGACCTGGTAGAGCCGAACGTGATAGATGAAGCCCGTCGGTACGCCTACCACGAAGCCCAAAAGAGTGACCCAGATGCCATTGTAGTAAAGCGCCTCCCAGGGGGCGAACCAGGCGCTGCTCAACAGGCACATGAAGGCGGTCACCGCCGCCACGATCCCCAGCTCACGCATCACGACACCACATCGCTCTTTTCGTCCCGACCCGCACCAACGTTCAGGTTAGACCGCCCGATGCGCTGGGGGCCAGCTTCCGCGAAAATGCTGCGCCTCCTGGATCGATTGAGGACTTGCGCAGAACGCACTTTTCGTTCTTAAACGTGCCCATGATGCCCAATTCGAACTTCGTCACGAGAGAGTCGAATCGACTTCAGGCATTCCCGACCGGCTGGTTCCTGATCTGTTTCTCAGACGAGCTCAAAGCCGGTGAGCTGAAATCGATCAAGTTCATGGGTCAAGACTTGGTCGTGTTTCGAACCGATTCGGGGAAGGCATGCTTGAGCGATGCGTTCTGCCCGCACATGGGCGCTCATTTCGGCTACGGCGGCACCATTCAAGGCGAGATCTTGCGGTGCCCGTTCCACGGGTTCTGTTTCGACACCGAAGGC
>JBFICQ010000196.1:0-6899 GCA_041581895.1 Polyangiales bacterium
AGTGTTGTAGAGGCGAACGCTCATCGTCGGCGGAAGTCTGAGCATTTTCCGGACCAAAGGGCAAGGTCGCGCGGTTGACCCCGTCCGTCGGCCCGCTAGAAACAGCAAATGCTCGCGATTCACGAACGAGGGCAGGCTAGCTACGAAGCCACACTCGACTCTTTGAGTCGGCGCGGCACAGAAGATCTCGCGCGCGTCGAGCCCGACGTGCGCGAAATTCTCGATGCTGTGCGCGAGCGCGGCGACGAGGCAGTGCTCGAGTACGGCGAACGATTTGACCGGCGTCGCCCCGAATCGCTCGTAGTCGATCGCGAGGCCTGGCTCGCCGAGGCGGGGCGCGTCGATCCTGCGATTCGCGAGGCTTTGACCGATGCCGCCGAGCGGATTCGTCGTTACCACGAACATCAGCTCGAGCCGGGCTTCCGCTACGAGGAGGACGGCATCGAGCTCGGGCAACGCGTTCGGCCGGTCGCCGCCGCTGCCGTCTACGCACCTGGTGGCAAGGCGCGATATCCCTCTACGGTTCTGATGACGGCGATTCCAGCGACCGTGGCAGGTGTGAAGCGCATCGTTCTCGTCACACCCAACCCGACACCTGAAATCTTGGCGGCAGCCGAGGTAGCTGGCGTGACCGAGGTGGTCGACGCAGGCGGCGCACAAGCGATCGCTGCCGTCGCCTATGGAACCGAATCGATCGCCCAGGTCGACAAGGTCGTAGGCCCCGGGAACATCTACGTGGCCTGTGCCAAGCGGCTGGTCTTTGGGACGGTCGACATCGATTCCATTGCCGGGCCGAGTGAGATCTTGGTGGTGGCCGACGAGGGAGCCGACCCGGAGGTGGTGGCCGCCGACCTCCTGTCGCAAGCCGAGCACGACGAGGCGGCTTATCCGCTCCTCGTCAGTTTGTCCCGAAGCCAGGCCGAGGCGGTCGATGCCGCGCTAGAGCGGCAACTCGACTCGCTTCCTAGGAAAGCAATCGCCAAGGAGGCGCTTGAGAGCAATGGCTACGCATTCGTGACAGGCGACCTCACCGAGGCGGGTCGTGTGGCAACGGTCCTGGCCGCGGAGCACTTGAGCCTGTCGGTGGAGGACCCTGACAGCCTGCTGGAGCAGGTCGGGGCCGCGGGTGCAGTGTTTCTCGGTTATCACACTCCTGAGGCTGCGGGGGACTACGCGGCCGGGCCGAGCCACGTGCTGCCGACCGGCGGCGCAGTGCGGTTTGCCTCGCCTCTAGGCGTCTATGATTTCGTGATTCGCTCCTCGCTCATTCGCTACTCGCCGGCGGCGATCGCCGATCAGGCGGACCTGCTCGAGGGCCTCGCACGTCTCGAAGGGCTCGAGGCCCACGCACGCGCGGTTGCGATTCGCAGGCGACGCTAACCCGGGCCTTGCAGGCGAGCCGCGCGGCGAGTACCCATCCGACGTGGCTTTGAATCTTTTGGAGAGACGGCTCGCGCACGAGATGGGGCGCTGCATTGCGGACTTCGAGCTCATCGAAGCTGGCGATCGAGTGATGGTGGCAGTCAGCGGGGGCAAGGATAGCTATGCGCTTCTCCATCTGCTCGATCGCTCACGGCGGCGCGCTCCTGTTCCGTTCGAGATCGTCGCGGTGCATCTCGATCAGGGGCATCCGGGTTACGATGGACGCCCGCTCGAGCATTGGCTTCGCGAGCACGGTTATCGACACCACATCATTCACGAAGACACCTATCAGCTCGTGATCGACCGAATTTCGGAAGGGCAGACCTATTGCAGCATGTGCTCGCGTCTGCGGCGTGGGATTCTCTACAATCTCGCAGAGAAGCTCGACTGCACGAAGATTGCGCTCGGCCATCACCGAGACGACGCAATCGAGACCCTAATGCTCAATCTCATGTTCAACGGTTCGTTGAGCGCGATGCCCGCCAAGTTGTCGAGTGACGACGGTCGCAACATCGTGATCCGCCCCTTGCTCTACTGCGCCGAACGGGACATTGCGGCATACGCCGAGGAGATGGGCTTTCCAATCCTGCCTTGCAATCTGTGCGGCACTCAGGAAAACCTCTGGCGGCAGCAGGTGAAGCAGATGCTCGATGATCTTGAGCAGCGCGCCCCCAAAGTTCGCCAGAGCATGCTCGCTGCGCTGAAGAACGTCCACACCTCTCACTTGCTGACTCCGAGCTAGGTCGGATGGCTCGCCTCGCTTCCGCACTGCTCCTCGTATTGAGCCTCGGCACGGCAAGTGCCGCGTCTGCTCAGGGACTCAACATCGAGCGCTTTCGTCCGAGCCTCGATCGCTTTGGTTTTCTCGGGATTCAGGGTAGTGCCACGCCCGGCCACTTTCGGTGGAACCTCGCGCTGTGGACTTGGTACTCGAACAAGCCGTTGCGGGTGCGCCTTGCGGACGGAACGAGCGAGACGGCGATCGACCACCGACTCACCTCGGACCTGGTCTTCCAAGTGGGGTTTTTCGGAAGATGGTCGTTGGCACTCGAAGTACCCTTGGTGCTCTATCAAACTGGGGAGGTATCGATGCCGCTAGACGATCAAACGTCGTTCACCGGCTTTGGAGTCGAAGACCCGCGCTTTACGACCAAGATCCGGCTCGTCGGAAAGAAAACCGACAAGATTCAAAACAAGCCGGACGGGCCCGGGCTGGGGCTGCTGCTGGCGATGCCGGTGCCAATTGGCAGCGAGAGCTCTTATACGAGTGAGGAGCAGTTCTCGTTCGACCTCCACGCTCTCGCGGACTTCCACCTAATCGGAGCCGGCGCGGGTATCATGCTGGGGTGGCGGTATCGCGCGGACGCCCGCAGCGTCGCCGCCACCGAGATCGGCCAAGAGATGCTCTATGGGTTCTCCCTCAAGCCGCCGATTCCGCCGGCGAGGAATCTGTTTGGCCTGCTCGAGTTCCGTGGCTCGACCAGCTTTCGAGGACGACGCACCAACACGCTCGAAGGCGACATCGGTATTCGCTACACAAAAAGGGACGTGACGATGACCGCCGCTTTTGGCGGTGGCCTCGTGCGCGGTTTGGGTCAGCCTAACTTCCGAGCGATGTTTGGCTTCTCCTGGTCCCCGAAGAGCAACGACATGGATAACGATGGGATTCCGGACTCGCGAGACGAGTGCCCGAGGCTCCCTGAAGACATCGACGGTTTCGAGGACGCGGACGGATGCATGGATCCCGACAACGACAACGACTTCGTTCCCGATGCGGACGACCGCTGCCCCAACGAAGAGGCGCTCGAGGGGCGAGATGCAGATGAAGACGGCTGCACCGACCCGTGAAGGAGGAGCTGAGTGTCCGCGACGGCGTCAGTTTCAGCGTCCGCGTTCGTGAGGTCGACTGTGTTGCTGCTCGGGTTGGCGAGTTGCACGCCTCAGGGAGATCCGGGAATCGGCGCGGGGTACACCGACCACTTTGAACGCGCGCAGCTGGGACAAGATTGGAAGAAGACTGGAGGCAACTGGCGGATCGAGAGAGGTGAGCTTCGCGTTCGGGGCGCACGCAACCACCCACTTTGGCTTTTGCGGACCCTGCCGCACGACGTTCGAGTCGAGTTCAACGTCCGAAGCGAGACTCCAGATGGGGATATTAAAGTCGAGATTTTCGGAGACGGCGCCTCGTACGCGAAAACCGAAAGCTACAAGGCTACGAGCTACGTCATCATCTTTGGTGGATGGAATAACACCCGCAATGTCTTGGCCCGGATGGATGAGCACGGTGCGGATCGCGTGGAAGGGGCACCCCGAAAAGTCGAGCCCGGACGCGTTTACCACTTCCGGATCGAGCGCGTGGGGGCGAAGCTCTCGGTATGGGTCGACGATGAGCTTCTGCTGGAAATGAGCGATCCCGAGGCGCTCGAGGGTCGCGGACACGATCATTTTGGGTTCAATAACTGGCAATCGGACCTCTGGTTCGACAATTTGAAGATCACGCCGCTTTAATGGCCTAGCCATGACGCCGAAAGAGTTCGAGATCATGTTGTCCGATGCCGAGATACAGCTCTCGCGCATCAAACATCTCTACGAGCAGTATTTTCAGGGGATCGAAAGGATCGAGCCGCAGATTCCTCGAAAGCAGTTCGATCGCATGCTGCACCAGCTGCGCAAAACGCAACCGCGCAACACGGCTCTCCGCTTTCGCTTTCAAACGCTGATTCAGCGTTACACCACACTCCAAACGTACTGGCGACGAATCGCGCGCCAAATCGAAGAAGGCACGTACCGCCGCGACCTGCTGCGGGCACGCAAACGCAGAGAAGCCGCGCGCGCCGAGCGGGAAGCGGAGCGGCGTCGGGGAAGCACGGGTCCGCTCGAGCTCGATCCCAACCAAGATGTCAACCTCGACAGGCTCATCGAGGACGCGACCGAACGCGTAGACGAGTTGCTCAAAGCCCCGACACCGTCCGCCGAGGCCGAGAACTCCCCACCGCCAAAACCAGCGCCTCCCCGAGAGCCATCGATGGCTACGTTTAGTAGGCCGAAGGCTAAGCTACCCAGTCAGCCCAAGGCAGAACCACCGGTGCTCAAGCGAGACAGGTCGAGCCCGGGGCTTGCACCGGACCGACGGGCCCCGCCACCGATCGCCGCGCGCTCCAAAGGCCCCGGCGAGGCTCGCATGCGTCAAATCTACGAAAGCTACGTCGACGCTAAGAGACGGAACAACGAGAGGACCGACAAGATCGACTACGAAACGGTGGCGAAGAGCCTGAGAAAGATGGTGCCCAAGCTCGATCGTAAGCACAAAGGCAAGCGCATCGATTTCAAGGTGGTCGTCAAAGACGGCAAGGTCGGCCTCAAGCCAGTGGTGAAGAAGTAGGCTCGGGCGCCTTCACAATCGGGTTCGATGTCGCGATACGCTCGTCGATCTCGGCCTTGAGCGCGCCCAAGGAGCTCGGATCGATGGCGCTGATCGCGATGCCCCGGTTTTGAATCATCGCCGCGGGCGCTTCGAGGCGATCGCATTTGTTGAACACGAGGATTCGCGGAACTCCCTCGAGACCGAGGTCGACCAAGAGCTCTTCGGTCGCTTCGACGTGCTCGTTTCTGCAGGGATCGGAGGCATCGATCACGTGCAGTAGCAAGTCCGCGTCCTGTGTTTCGTCAAACGTCGCCCGAAACGCTGCGAACAGATCTTTCGGAAGGTCACGGATGAACCCGACGGTATCGGTCACGATGACATTACGCCCCGAAGGGAGCAGCAAGCTTCTGGAGCGTGTGTCGAGCGTCGCGAATAGTTTGTCTTCCGCGATCACGTCGCTTCCTGTCAGCGAGTTGAGCAGCGTGCTCTTGCCCGCATTGGTGTAGCCCACGATGGCCACCGTGGGCGTTCCGCTTCGCTGGCGACGCGATCGACGCTGCCGCCTCTGTCGCCCAAGCTGCTTGAGTTGAGACTGGAGACGCGTAACTCGCTCCCGCGCACGCCGACGGCCGACCTCGAGCTTCGTCTCACCGGGACCACGTCCTCCGATTCCTCCAGTGAGTCGTGACAAGGCATCGTCGCGTTGGCCAAGACGAGGAAGGAGGTACCGCATCTGCGCCAACTCAACTTGGAGCTTACCGTCCCGACTGTCGGCGTGTTGAGCGAAGATGTCCAGAATCAACTGTGTGCGATCGACGACTTTGAGATCGGTCATGCGTGCGATGTTGTTTGCCTGCGCGGGACGAAGATCGCGATCAAAAATCAACGTCTCGACGTCGAGTTGCATCGCGCGAATCACCAGGTCCTCGAGCTTTCCGCGGCCGAGCACATATCGCGGATCGACGCGCTCACGAACCTGAAGGATACGATCGGCGACGTCGACTCCTGCAGTCCGAGCGAGCTCTTCGAGCTCCCGCAGCGAATCTTCGGCTTGGCTTGCGCTGCGCTTGTCGCAAACGTGCACCAGAATCGCGCGGCCATCCTTGGCAACGACCCTCCTCGCTTTCGCCGCCCGCGCGAAGTCTTGCTCGAGAGTCTCGATGATCTGCGCAGGGTTGTCTCGTGCCTTCGCATAGGGGATTGGCCCGAATGTTTCGAACGGAGGCTCGTCCGAGCCCTCCGCGACGGGGACGTTGTGTCCGTAGTAGACGCAGAGCGCCCGCTCCTCGCCGGGGGCCAAGCAGATCGCGACGACGAGGTCGAGGCGCAACCGAGTCAGGTCGACGAGATCGTCGCGGCTGAGCGGCTCGTTTCGGAGATGCGTATGAATTAATCGCAGTCCTCGGAGCCTTCCGGCACCCGCGCGAAGGCGACCGACATCGGGCAACATCAACTTCGACGCATCGCCCAAAATGACGTGATGCACGGTGCCTCGGCGATCGACGAGCACCCCGACCTGTCGGCCGGTGGCGTGCGACACGCCCACCAGCGCCCGCGTCAGCTCTGGCGTGGTCAGTCGGTCCAAGGGCACGCGCCTTCGATAGATCCGCTGAAGCGCCTTCGTTTCCGAAGGTCTGAGGTCGCTCGTGTCGCCGTAGATCTGCACTTATCCCAATCGCCGCAGTCGCTCACGAAGAGCGATCGCTTCAGGGTCTTTTAGCGCGTTTTGGAGGGGCATGGGAGGCGCCAGGCCGGTGACGCGCCTGCGCAGCGTGTCCGCGCGGGATCGTGCTTGCTCGAGGCGCTCGCGGAAGGCTCGCTGTCGGGCGGCTTCGTCGGCAAGCGCTTCGCGTAACCTGCCAGCCGCTTCGACATCGGAACAAACCAACAAAATGTCGCAGCCTGCCTCGATCGCTAGGAGGCCGGATTCCTCGATGGGGTAGAGCGCGCTCACCGCCTTCATTTCCAAGTCGTCGGTGAACACCGCGCCGCCATATCCGAGTTCGTCGCGGAGGAGCTCCGTGATCATGCGACGTGAAATCGTGGCAGGCACCGAGTCCAAGGCCTCGAAGATCACATGCGCCGTCATGAGCGCGGGAAGCCGGTCAATAGC
>JBFICQ010000197.1:0-6749 GCA_041581895.1 Polyangiales bacterium
CCAACTCAAGCAGTCGCTTCGCGACCTCGGACGCGATGACATCCTCGTGGTGGTGGGTGGCGTGATTCCGCCCGAGGATTACGACGCGCTTCGTGAAGCCGGTGCAGCAGCCATCTTCGGGCCAGGTACCGTGATCGCGGATGCCGCTATCGAATTGCTGGACCGACTCGATGCGCAGCTCGAGGCCTCGTGAAGCTACTCGATGTGCGATCGTATGTCGACGGTGTGCGCGACGGGAATCGTGCCATTCTCGCCCGCACCATCACATTGATCGAGAGCGAGAACCCGAAGCATGCCGAGCTTGCGCAGGAAGTCTTGGAAGCGTTGCTCCCCGATACCGGCGGCGGTTACCGGGTCGGGATCAGCGGTGTACCCGGAGCTGGCAAGAGCACCTTCATCGACGCGCTCGGCACGATGCTCACGAGCAGAAGCCACCAGGTCGCCGTTCTAGCTGTCGACCCCACCAGCAGTGTGACGGGCGGGAGCATCCTGGGCGACAAGACCAGGATGCCAGCCCTCAGTGTCGATCCGAAGGCCTTCATTCGACCGTCTCCCACGAGCGGAACGCTGGGTGGAGTCACGCGTAAGACCAGAGAGACGATTCTCGTGTGCGAGGCCGCGGGATTCGACGTCGTGCTGGTCGAAACGGTTGGCGTGGGCCAGTCGGAGACAATCGTCGCGAACATGGTCGATTTCTTTTTGGTGTTGATGATCGCGGGGGCGGGTGATGAGCTACAGGGGATCAAACGCGGGATCATGGAGGTCGCCGACATGCTCGCGATCAACAAGGCCGATGGCGACAACCTAGCTCGCGCAACCAGGGCCCAAGCCTCGTACCAGAGCGCGCTTCGACTGATGCGCCCTCACAGCGAGCCGCCCGTCGTGACGTGCAGTGCGCTCGAGAAGACCGGACTCGAAGAGCTTTGGGCCCTTGCGGTCGACCGGCGCAAGCGTCTCGAGGCTGACGGTGCCTTTCAACAAAGGCGTCAGGAGCAACAGGTTCGCTGGATGTGGGACATGGTAGATGACGGCTTGCGGCGCGCACTCCGAGGGGACAAGGAGTTGCGGGCGCTACTCGACCAACTCGAGAAGGGAGTAGCAGCCGGAACCGCAGCACCAAGCGCCGCGGCAACCCAAATCCTTCGACAGTTCGCTGAACGCGCTTACAAAGCGCTCAAGCGCGACTGAGCTCGTCCGGTGAGTCCTTCTCGTCGGCGACTTTCGCACTCGGGCGAGTGGGTTTCGGGATCGGGCCAAGCAGCTCGGCGATCCATGAGAGCTCCTCGCTCTGCGCAAGCGAGTGTTTGATCACCATCGTCAGCGGCGCAGATAGCAACGCGCCAATCGGACCCAAGAGCCAACCCCAGACGACCATGGAGACCAAAACCGACAGTGCTGACAGGCCTAGCGCTTGCCCCATCACCTTCGGCTCGATCGCGCCGATAGCGAGATTGATACCTCCAAACCCCGCCGCCACCACCAGCGCCTGGCCGGGGCCGAGTTGGATGAGCGCAAGCAGAATGGCAGGCACCGCCGCGATGATCTGGCCGACAGTGGGTATGAAATTGAGGAGCGCCGCAAGAAGCCCCCACAAGAGGGGCACGTCGAGCCCTCGCCACCAGCACCACAGAAACACCAACACGCCAGTGATCACGCTCATGACGGTCTTGGCGACCAAATACGCGTTGACCTCTTGAACGGTGTCGGAGAGGTCTTTTATTCGACTGGGCGACGCGATTCGAGCCAGCTTCTCCCGGATCCCCGTCACCTCAAAAAGCATGAACGCGACGATCAGAAGAACGAGCACGATTTGGGAGATCAGGGAAGCAGCGTATTGAGCCGTCGCCGTCGCCAGATTGACCATCCACGTGGGCTCCGAGAAGTCATAGATCGACTCGAGGTAGAGTCCGTGGCTCGCGAGCCAAACTTCGAACGCTCGCATTCGGGCGCCGAGCGTGGATGCATAGAAGGGGATTCGCTCGGTGAAGGTCGCGAGGGCGCCGGCGAGCGGGAACCCAAACGCCGATGCTGCCGCCACGTCCAACAACAAGGCAGAGCTCACCGACACCGTGCGCGACACGCCGCGGTCGCATAGCCAGAGAACGATGGGCCCAGTGACCACCGCAATGAAGGCCGCCACTAAAACCGGCACGAGAAACGGCGCAGATAGCTTGATTCCAGCCCCAATCACGACGATCGAGGCGACGATCAACACGACGCGTCCTCCTTTTGGAGTGGCCATTTCTGCAATGTAGCGCGGATTACTGCGAAGCGCGATCCAGCAACTCGAGCTTGGTTCCGTTCACACAAAGGGCGGCTCTCCCATCGATAATCGACTCGAGCTCATGCCCGACGAGTGTTTGGCGCCATCCTTTGGTCAGACGCGACCGTTGCCTCAGCACAAGCTCAGTGACATCGTCGCGGGTGCCGAGGACACTCATGTCGATTCTCTCTTCCCGCGCCCGCTGAGAGAGCCAAGCGAGACAAAGCGTGATCACGCCGTCGACTTGGGGAAGGTTTTCCGGCTTCCTCGGTGGCAGACGTAGCTGATGCGCGGGTAGCTCGAGGCCTCGCCCGATTGCGTTGAGCAGGTCATCGGTGTGCTTGAAGCGCTTTGGATCGAAATTTCTCACGCCGCGCAGATCTCGGATGTCGCGCGCGGGCCGGTGGGCGAGCGAGAGGAGAGCCATGTCTGACAATATCGTCCGTGGTGGCCGGTTCTCGCGCTCGGCTACTTGCTCCCGCCAGCTTGCCAGCTCCTGTGCGACGCCGCGCGCCTTTCCGCGGAGCTTCGACTTCCCGCGGAGCTTCCACCACAGTGTTTCCGGATCGGGACGAGACCGGTCGCGTTGCCGAAGGCGCTCGAATTCTTCCTCGGCCCACGACAACCGGTCCTCTTCTTCGAGCCTGGCAATGAGCACGTCTCGTAGATCGAGCAAGTGGGCGACGTCAGACGCCGCGTAGCGCTGTTCCGCTTCGGGCAAGGGTCGACGCGTCCAATCGGTTAGCTGGGCGCTCTTGTCGAGCTGCACTTCCAGCAGGTCGTCGACGAGCTTCGCGAGCGAAGTCGCGCGGTAACCCGAGAACAGTGCTGCTATCTGTGTGTCGAAGATTCGCTGCGGGACCTCGCCGCAGACCGTTTCGAGGATTTCGAGGTCTTGGGAGCCTGCGTGGATGGTGCAGGTCGTGCTGCTCTCGAACGCCCGCTTCATCCCTGCGACATCGACCGCGAGTGGGTCCACCAAGGCGATGCGATTCTTCGTTGCGACCTGTACGAGCGCGAGTCGAGGCACGTAGGTTCGTTCTCGGTGGAACTCCGTATCCAGCGCGTAGGCGCCGGCGTCGACGAGCTCATCGACGAGTTGGTCGAAGTCCTTTTGTTTTGCGATCCAGGCGAAACCGGGCACGCCGCTACTTTAGCGCAAAGGGAGAACGTTGTGGTGTCATCGACAGTAAGTGCGACCCGGGTGAGGTCGGGCGAGCCACTGCTTTCGCCGATCGAGCCATCGCTCGACTTCTGAGTCCAAAGGCCCGGCGGCTCGACGCGCTTCCTCGTGGCCGACGGTCTTGGTTCGGGCCTCCTGGCGCTTCGGAAGAAGTGAAAGCGGCTCTATACCGATTTTTGCGAGCGCCTTTTGTCGCCAAGGGTAGATGGGCGCCGAATCCCGGCATCCGGCCTCGATGTCGTCTGCGGAGCAGTAGAAGCGAAAGTGAAAATGGTCGTCGTGCGGGTAGTCGGGCTGGCAGGTCATTTCCGCGAACCGCGTAAGGGTCCATTCCGGAGCGCCCCGTTTGCGTGCGTAGTCGAGCAAGAGTGAGCGCAGATGCTCCGCGAGGTAAATCGACTGGAGATTGGCCGCCTCGTCCTCGATGAGGGCTTGGACGAATCGCCACGTCCGCGGCACGTCGAGACGCAAAGGGACATCGTCCGAGGGATCTGCGAGCTCCCGAAAGTCAACGCCCGCACCACTCGGGTCGAAGAACGCCCCAACACTGTCGATCGGCTCTCCATCAGGGCCGAGCTGATAGAAGAAGACATCGACATCGCGTCCGTTCTGGTGAGAGCTGTGACGAGGAATGGGGCCGCCACGTTCGTAGCTCAGGTCGTTGATGGTGACCGGCAGGCCGCCCAGCTCCTCATGCACGATTCGACCCGCCTTCACCAGCGCACGGACCACTTCGACGGTACCGTAGCGGGCCGCCGGATCACGGTTCGGGTTGAACCGCAGCCCCCGAGTGGACAGGGGAAGTGGAACACCGCCCACCAACGAGCCGTCGTTCGGGTTTCGCAAAGAGGTCGAGGAGAAGGAGTTCCAGTCGATCTCGGCTGCGTCGGCGGGCTCGTCGGTCGGGGAGGGCCGGTCAGCCCGTGACGAAGGGCTCGTTTCGACTGTCGTGCTCGAAGAGGGTCCGTTCGTGCGGCAGCCCCAAAAGGGCGGGAGGCACAAGAGCGTTCCCAAGGCGAACGAACCGAATCTCATCTACCGAGGGTGGTAGGAATGACTGAGGTGAGTACGGGTCCGGCCATCTGCACGAGCAAGGCGAGAAAGTCGTCTGCATCGAGCTCCTGCGTTTGGACCCAATCCAGCGTCGAGCCTTCGAGAAAGCCGATCCAACCTCGCAATCGAAGACGCGTCGGTGGATCGTCCACGACACCAAACCGGCCGAGCCGAGTCAACATCCGCTGAACCAACGCCTGGCGCGTGCCTTCCAAGATTTCCGCAACTTCGGGATCCGACCCGACGCCACCGCGAAGCAGAAACACATACTCCGCCCGATGGCGCAAGACATAGCCGAGAAACGCGCGAAGCACTTCGCGAACGCCTTCTGGGTCCGGCTCGGCCCCGCTGCCGTGTTTGTCGATATCGGTCTCTTCGAGAAGCTGGTCGGCGGCGGCGGCAACGGCTGCGACGTAGAAGGCCCGCTTGCTCGGAAAGTAGTGGTACAGCAACCCCTTGGAGACCCCGGCTCTTTTGGCGATTTCGTCGATGGAAAGGCCGTCGTAGGTGTGATTGGCGAACAGCTCGAGGCCAAGCTCGAGGAGTTGCTGGCGACGAATATCCACTTGGAGTCGTGTTCGGGCAGGCTGCATGCGTGGCGGAGTATAGCACCCCCGAACATTTGCGTTTCTCCGTGCAATTTCACATGCTGCGCGGGTGCGTGAAGCCGTGCAACGCGTCATCGATGACGTTCTAGCTCCGCTCCTGGAGGGCGACGCGAGCACGATCGAGTTGGTGACGGTGGATGAGAACGAGGTCGTCATCGAGGTGAGCGGGCGAGCAGCATTTGGGGCCGGCGCCGACTACGTTCGCACGGGTGTGATCGAGCCAGCGCTGCGGAAGGTCGTCGGGGAAGATTGCGCGATCCGAATCAAGAAAACCGTGCCCAAAGCAAAACGGCGCCAGTGATCGTCGCCAACGCCGAGAGTCGAAGAACTAACGGCCCTTGAAGTTGCCCTCGCGGCGCTCGACGAAAGAACGCACCCCTTCTTCGGCGTCTTCGGTGTCCATGAGCTCACGGGCGATCACGAGTAGCTCGTCGATCGCGGCTTGAGTGCCTTGCAATTCGGCCGTACGTGCGGATCGAATCGTCGCGTACACGCCGAGGGGCGCGCGCTTGGCAACGGTCTGCGCGATCTGGACGGCGCGATCGCGCAGTAGGTCAGCCTGCACGACTTCTTGAACCAGCCCGATGCGCAGTGCCTCGGCAGCATCGAACCGGTCGCCGGTCAGGAGCCAGCGCATTGCGTTACCCCAACCAGCCACCTCCGGAAGTCGGATTGTCGCACCGCCAAAGGGAAAGATGCCGCGGTTGATCTCAATCTGTCCAAAACGAGTCCCCTCAGCCGCCAGTCGAATGTCAGCGGCCAAGAGCAGCTCGATGCCGAGGGTGAGGCACCAACCTCGCACTGCCATCACCAGCGGCTTCGTACGCTTGGGGTCATGCAAGCTCAGCGGGTCGACGCCGTCGCGTGGAAATAGGGCCTCACCGCGTCGCACTGCAGGTCCGACCTCGGCGAGGTCCAGACCCGCCGTGAAGTTGTCTCCGTTGGCGTAAAGCACCGCGCATCGCAGCTCGGGTTCGGCCTCGTATGCAGTAAAGGCGCTGCCGAGTTCCCTCAGCATCTGCAGGTCGAAAGCGTTCATCTTGTCGGCGCGGTCGAGCACGATGTGTAGTACGTGGCCGTCCCGCTCCGTGAGGATCCGGCGTGAGTCGCTCATGAGGCGGAATCGTTGCCGACTTACGACGTCATCGCAACTCGCTTCACTCGGGATTCTCGAAGGTGACCGCCGTGCCGTAGGCGAGCACCTCGATGGTTCCGAGGCCTTCGTCGCCCGAGGTGCTCGAAATCGTCGAGGTCTCGAGCCGCGTGTTGATGAAGGCATCCGCATCGGGTTGAGATTCCTTCATGCGCAGAATCGCCTCCCGACGCGCGCGGTCGATGAGCGACGAATACGACCGAATCTCGCCCCCGAATATCATGCGAAAGCCGCTCAAGAAGCGTTTGAAATAGTCGACTGAAACGACCACGGATCCAATTGCGAGGTCAGCGCGACGAACAGAAGCCAAAGCGCTCGACTGTTTGGTCGAAAGGGCGGGTTGTTCTCGAAAGCGGGCCTCACGCTCCGCAATGCTTTTGTAGTGACGACGCTCGAGGGTCGCTCCCACGAACCGTCCAGTCAAGATGAGAACCACCGGGATGCCTAAAGTGACGATCAGCTCGAAACGACTCATCGCTACTCGACCAA
>JBFICQ010000198.1:0-6713 GCA_041581895.1 Polyangiales bacterium
ACCTCGCTCAAAACACGGGCCGATTGGGTGGCAGCCGTCCTGGGGCCGTCCATCATCGTTTCGCCGTGCTCGGCGATTTTCGATTGAGGGTTTTCTTCGGCGAGAATCTTCTTGGCCACGGCGCCGGCACCGCCACCAGCGGACTTCCTTGGGGTGGAAGACCCTGTCGAACCGGCTTTCGTCGTGGACTTGGTGCTCTTCTTCTTGGTGGTCATTCGGATCTCATTTTCTCCGAAGCGCTTGGATCAAGTGTGGTAGCGAGGTCTCATACCGCCATGAGGTGCCACGGTGGCCTCCTTCGAACTCATCGTAGTGTACGCGAAGCTGATGCGCGGACAGTGCGTCTTTGAGCATCCGCGCAGCAAAGTGTAGCCCGTGCTCGTCGCGGTTGCCTGCGTCCAAGTAAATCAGCGACATGCTTTTCAAAGCGGTCACCGAAGCGTCGATCCGGGATACCGGGTCCTGGGCGAGCCAGTCGCACCATACGTCTTCCCGCAGTACACCGGTCCGAGGGTCGAAGGGAAGCCTTGCGTACGGAAAGGTTTCGCGATCGGGCGAGTACGCCCCACTGGCGGCCAGGATGAAGATCGCATCGAACTGTGAGGCGTTCTTGGGTCCAGTGGCCGGGACCTCCCGTGCGAAAGCCTCGAGCCCGCCCGCCTGCTCGAACGCGATCGTGGCAGGGGTGAGCATGGGCCTCATGCTGACTTCAAAAGCCGCATCACCAGCATGGCTTCCAAGGACCGAAACGACGTCGGGGCGATCCATCCCCAGTCGAAGCGCCCCAAAGCCACCTGAAGACCGGCCGGCGACCGCGCGTGCCTCCCGGTCAGGGATCGTCTTGAACTCCGCATCGACGAAAGGAATGACTTCATCGGCGAGGTAGGTTTGGTAGAGCCCGGTCCCAGGCGAATCGAGAAACTGCGAGCCGCCCCAGCGGTTGAAGCAATCGGGCAGCACGAGGATCGCAGGAGCGCATTGCTTTTCTGAGACGAGCTGGTCAAACCGCTGGATCGTATTGGGCTTCCAGGGGCTCCACGCAGCGATCGAGTGATTGGTCGAACCAAAACCAGCTAGCAGCATCACGAGTGGGAAGCGCCGTTTGCCGTCGTACTCCGGTGGCAGATAGATGTAGAGATCACGCACGTGCGGATCCCCCAACGGATTGCCTCGGAGGCACCGACTCTCATGCGATGTGCGAACGACCTCACCCAACATCGGCGCGGTTCGCATAGCACATCCGCGCCATCGCGCGGGAAATCTTCATGATTGCAGCTACATTCGGTCGACGACGCCGATCCCCACAAGCCCGAGCCCGCGTCGGATCTGTCGAGCGGTGAGCGCCGTGAGCCCGAGTCGGCTTTGTCGCGTCGTCCCTTCGGAGTCGAGCACCGGGCATTCGGTATAGAAGCTGCTGAACGTTCGGGCCAGCTCGTAGACGTGCTCGCAGATCAGGTGGGGTTGGCTGGTCGCTCCCGCGTGATGGACGACATCGGCAAAGCGCATGAGGCGTTTCCCGAGCGCCTCTTCTGCCGGCACCTCTAACGCGATTTCAGCATTCTTTCCGATAACCTCCATCTCGAGACCGCCCTTGGCGAAGATCGAAGCACAGCGGGCATACGCGTACTGAAGGTACGGAGCGGCGTTGCCTTGGAAGGAAATCATCTTGTCCCAATCGAAATGGTAGTCGCTGAGCCGGTTTTGCCGAAGGTCCGCGTACTTGACCGAGCCTATCCCCACGACCTTCGAAACTTCGTCCATTTCTTCAGGCCGAACCCGAAGTCGACCCTCGGCGATCCCCTCCTCGATGCGGCTGCGCGCGCGTTCTTTCGATTCTTCGAGGAGCGAGGTGAGGGTGATCACTTGTCCGCTCGCGTCGCGGGTGCGAAGTGGTTTTCCATCCTTGCCGAGCACCGTCCCAAAGCCAACGTGCTCTAGCTCCATCGTGACGCCGAGCTCCTTCATCAGAGCGAATAGTTGCTGGAAATGCAGGCTTTGCCGGTTGTCGACCACGTAGAGCGCCCGGTCCGCTCCGAACTGATCGCGACGATGGAGAACCGTTGCGATGTCCGTCGTCGAATAGAGAAAGGCACCGTCTTTTTTTCGGACGATGAATGGCGTTTTTTGCTTACGAAGCGCTTTGGGCGCACCATCGATCTCATTCCAGAAAATGCAGGCCGCGCCGTCATCTTGCCGTGCGATTCCGCGCGCAAGCAGATCCTCGACGACACCGGGGAGGGCGTCGTGGTAAGCGCTTTCCCCGAGCCACACGTCAAAGTCGACCTCGAGCTCCTCATACACCGCATCGAGGGCGCGCCGGCTGACCTCGACGAAATGCTCCCAAAGCGCGCGGTTTTCCTGGTCTCCCGCTTGAAGCTTTGCCAGCTCTGCGCGGGCCAGCTCGGCGAAGGCGTCTTCTCTTTCAGCGCGCTCGGAAGCGAGCTTGTAAACCCGCTCGAGCTCGGCAATCGGCTCACGCTCGAGCGCCTCTTCGGAGCCCCATTCGCGCATCCCAACGATCAGAAGCCCAAACTGGGTTCCCCAGTCGCCCAGGTGATTGTCGCGAATCACCGAATGGCCGACGAACGCCAAGATTCGCGCGATCGCGTCGCCTATGATCGTCGAGCGGAGATGTCCGACGTGCATCTGCTTGGCGATGTTGGGGCCGGAGAAGTCCACGATAGTCTTGAGCGGGTGCTCTACCGTAGGCACACCGTCGCGTTCCGTGTCGCGAAGCACCCTGCTGAGCAGTGAGGCAACCCACTCAGGCGCGAGCCTGACATTGACGAATCCTGGGCCCGCTACTTCAGCGCTCTGCACGGCATCGAGCCCGCGAAGAGCGCTCGCGATCGGCTCGGCGATCTCCCGCGGGGGCTTTTTGAGCTCTTTGGCGAGAGGCATGGCGCCATTGAGCTGAAAGTCCCCGAACCTGGGGTCCTGTGTTGGACGCACGATCGCTGGACGGGGCTCCCCGAGACGCAGGGCGGCTTCGATGGCCTGAGAGCCGAGTGACTCCAGGTATCGCTCGAGAAGCATGGCGGAGGAATACGCCAAGCGTCGCGACAGCGCCACTGTCCGTGTGTGTGTGCATCACCCGAATCGGTGAGTTCGTGATACGCCAGACGGACCACCCAGCGAGTCGAGCTCTAGAGAGCGCGAATTAGGCCTTCTTGGCCCGGCAGTCGGAGCAAATGCCGTAGAGCTCAAGCTTGTGTCGCACGAGCTTGAAGCCGTATTTGTTCGCCACTTTTTGCTGGAGCTGTTCGATGTTGTCTTCCTCAAACTCGATGATCTTTTCGCACTCGACGCAAATTAGATGGTCATGGTGCTCATCTTCCCAAGCGACTTCGTAGCGAGAAACCCCGTCTCCGAAGTGTCGCTCATAGGCAAGCCCGCACTCTTTGAGAAGCTTGAGGGTGCGGTAGACCGTGGCGTAGCCGATCTTCGGCTCTTCGAGACGCACTTGTTCCAGCAAGTCCTCGATGGAGAGGTGCCCCTGGCTCGAAAAGAACATTTCGGTGACGACGCGCCGCTGCTCGGTCGACCGAAGCCCGTGACGCGCCATGTAGTCGTTCAAACGGGTTCGGAGTTGCTTGACGTCGTGTTCGGCTTGGGCTGCCATACGCACTCTGTACCCCAGACATTCCTAAGGTACCATCCCGGTCTTGTCCATCCCCATTGAAAGACGACCCGGGGATTTCCAGCGTTTCGCGTGGCCGGTGCGGATCGCGCCTCTAGCGGTTGCCGGGGTTCTCGCGGCGCTTTGGTTGAGCGAAGCCCCGGACTCCGCGGTCGGGTTCTCCCTCAGCGGTCCAAGCGTGGTCGCGCCGGGCGCGACGGTCGGCCTTCGTGCCTGGCACTTGACCGACCAAGACGTCGATGCACCCCCGACGACCATCGAGCTCAGGGACAGAAGCGGTAAGCTGATCTCGACGACGGTCATGAGCACTTCCCTTGCACAAGGTTTAGAGGGAGAAGTTTCGTTGCCGGATCAAATCGAAGGGACGGTGTTCTTCGTCGCGCGAACCAAGATCGACGGGAACGAAGTCTCGGTGGAGTACGGTGCCTCCGTCGAGCCTGAAGAAGCCTTGCGGGCGTACCAACCAGGACGCGAGACGAGCCTCTTTCAAGTGTACGAGCTCGGCCCGTTACGCGTGGACAATCCAAAAGCCGCCCCTCTCGAGCTCGACCCGAGAATTGAGGGCGGCGCTTGCGTTCCTGAGCTCCGATGCTGGCTTGCGGTGTGGGTCGGGCAAAAACCCACTCGCGTGCGCGTCAACTCGATCGTTGGGGCGCGGTTCGAGACAGCTTTCATCGGTCCAGCCGAAGGATTCCTCCGATTTCCTTTGGTCGTCGTGGGGAACGAAGCGCGCGTCGAGGTGCAAGCACTGGGCGCCGGCGAGCAAGTCGTTGCGTCGCGCCAGGTGCGGCTTCCCGTCGTCCCAGGAGGTATCAGCGTACGCGCGTTGGTCGACGAAGGGCGGGTGCGTCTCGAGTGGGACGATCTAGGGGGCAGTGGGCCCGTGCTGGTCGACGTGTATCGGGGCAACCAGTGGACCCATGCGGTCTCGCTGGCGCCCGATCAACCCTGGTTGCCGATTTCGCTAAGCCCCGGGGTGTGGCGGCTGCAGGTGCGACGCGATCTCTTCTCCAGAAACACGGCGGGGATCGCCCACGTGGTCATTCCTGCTGGCGCCATCGGTACCGAGCTCGAGATCGCGGCCCGGGCCTTGCTCGCGGATGCGGAGCGCGAAGGACTCGACCCGATCGCGATGGCGATCCTCGATGGCTCGGTGCCCTCGGATCAAACCCAAGACGCGATTCGCGCGCTTTTCGGTCCGCGGAACTTCGGGGTCGTTTCTCTCGAAACCAGGGTGTCGCATCTCGAAACCGAATCCGACTCGAATCGCCGTGAGATCGTTCGTTGGACTGCTGCCGCGATCATCCTCGCCATTGGCGCGCTGGTCAGTCTGGCGCTCCTGCGGCTTGAGCTTCTTGCGCAGGCTCGTGCCCAGCAGTTGCTCGAAGACCTTGGGGATGCTCACCTGCCACCGAGCTCGGCCCCGCCATTGGAGCGCTGGCTTTGGCTCTTCGTGTTTTTGGTGTTTGTGCTGATCGCTGCCTTGGCCTTGTCGAAAGGCTGGTTTTGACCCTTGTTTGCGCGCTTCCTCAGCCCGACCTAGATTGCACCGAGTGATCAAATCGGTCCTGAAGAAGGTTGTCGGCACTAAGCACCAGCGTGAGGTGAAGCGGATGCAGCCGCTCGTGGCTGCCATCTCGTCTCTCGAGCCGGAGATGAAGGCGCTTTCCGATGACGAGCTACGCCGCAAGACGGCCGAGTTCAAACAGCAGATCGACAATGGAGCGTCGCTCGAAGACCTCATGGTGCCGGCCTACGCGGTCGCCCGTGAGGCGGGTCGCCGCGTCCTCGGAATGCGACACTACGACGTGCAGCTCGTCGGGGGCGTCGTGCTCCACCAGGGCAAGATTGCCGAAATGAAGACGGGTGAGGGCAAGACGTTGGTCGCAACGCTTCCCTGCTACCTCAACGGGCTCGAGGGTAAGGGCGTCCATGTCGTTACGGTCAACGACTACCTGGCGCGACGCGACGCGGAGTGGATGGGAAAGCTCTACAGCTTTCTCGGGCTGAGCACGGGGGTGGTCGTTCCTGGTCAGCCGAATGCCGCGAAGAAGCGCGCGTACAACTGCGACATCACGTACGGCCAGAACAACGAGTTCGGGTTCGACTACATGCGCGACAACATGAAGTTCAGCATCTACGACTACGTCCAGCGGGACCTGAACTTCGCGATCGTCGATGAGGTCGATTCGATTTTGATCGACGAGGCGAGAACGCCCTTGATCATCAGCGGCCCCGGAGAGACCGCAAGCGACAAGTACCAACAGATCAACGAAATCATTCCGAGGCTGCGAAAGGACGAGCACTACGACCTCGACGAAAAGAACCGCAGCGTCACGCTCACCGAAGACGGGATGGAGACCGCGCAAGAGATGTTGAGCGCGCGGGGGCTTCTCGGCGGTGACGCTGCCAACCTCTACGACCCGGTCAATCTAGAGACACTTCATATCATGCAGCAGTGTTTGCGCGCTAATGCTCTTTACCATCGAGACCAACACTACATGGTCAGCGAAGACGGCAAGGTGATGATTATCGATGAGTTCACCGGCCGTGTACTCGCTGGGAGGCGGTGGTCTGACGGGTTACATCAGGCGGTCGAGGCCAAAGAACGCGTGCCCATCCAAAGCGAAAACCTCACCTTGGCGACGATCTCATTCCAGAATCTGTTTCGTCTATACAAAAAGCTCGCTGGCATGACAGGGACGGCTGACACCGAGGCCACGGAATTTCATAACATCTACGACCTCGACGTCGTCGTGATCCCGACCAATAAACCGGTCGTACGCGTCGACTACGAAGACCTGATCTACAAGACTGAGCGCGAGAAGTTCAAGGCGATCTGCCAAGAGATCGAGAGCTCGCACAAGGCCGGCCAACCGGTGCTGGTCGGTACGACGAGCGTGGAGAAGTCCGACGCCGTTTCGCGGATATTGGAGCGTCGGAATGTGCCCCATCACGTCCTGAACGCGAAGCAGCACGAGCGCGAGGCGTATGTCGTCGCACAAGCTGGCACGCCCGGCGCGGTGACCGTCGCGACAAACATGGCGGGACGCGGCACTGACATCGTGCTCGG
>JBFICQ010000199.1:0-6692 GCA_041581895.1 Polyangiales bacterium
GATATCGAGGGCGAAGCCTCCGCCTTGCTTTCGGATGTCAAGGTCAGCGAGACCTTAGTGCAGGGCCTGCGACAGACCGAGTCGGCGCTCACGGATGCGTTGCGAAAGCCGTCGAGCGGCTTCGCGATCCTCGATCCCGGATCGACGCCCGAATATCCAGAGCGCAACAAGATGAAGATAGTGGTTTTTGGGGCTGTACCTTTGGTCTCGTTTGGGCTAGCGCTTTTGTGGGTGTTGTGGGGTGAGTTTCGAGGGCTCCGCGTCCAGACGCCAGCGGAGATCGCATTCTGGGGAAGCGGCCCCGTACTCGGGACGACCTCCTGGCCGAACGATCCACACGGGCTCGAGGAGCTCGTCGCCGGACTCGACGACCATGCCCCCGACGCAAAGGGGAGTGTCTTGATCGTGGGTGGATCCCCTCCTGAGGCACCGCTGGTCGCAGAGCTTGCAGACCGGATGAACAATGATTGGGTGATCACCGGAAGCACGCCGAGTGGCGGCCCTCCGCCGCCCGAGCCAGTCCTTACCCCCGCGCCGATTCCAACGACCCCTCCATCGGGTCCCTACCCCATCTCGCGCTCCTCGCCAGCGGCAGCGCTAGCCAGGCGTCCCTCGGTGAGACCGGTTGAGGGGCTTCCGATTCGAAGGGAACGCGTCCGCCTCGAAGCATGGGACGGCCCTTTAGACGGTCAAGCGCTCCGACGAGCCGCAAGACTCGCGAACCGCATCATCGTGCTCGTCCATTCAGGCGCGCTCTCCGCACTTCAGCTCAACGGCACGCAACGTCGGCTCGGGCGCAAAACCGGCATCGGGTACGTCGTAGTCGGGCTACCCGATGAGCTCCGATCCTTGGCGGACCGAGCGGGGGACGTTGCCGAGTTTTGGCGCACCAATTCTTAGGCAAGACCTTCGAGCATTTGCGTCACGCGATGCCGCCAACCGGGCGTCGGCCCCAGCACTCGTTCCGTCTCTGTCAGATCCAATACGCTGTATGCGGGCCGCTTGGCCGGGCGAGGAAATTCTGCACTCGTGCATGGTTCGATCGCGCAATTGGGGTTCACGATGTCTCGGACGAGCGACGCGAGGTCAAACCAGGTGCACTCGCCCCCGTCACACACGTGGTAGGTGCCGACGCGACGTTTCTCCATTAACTTGAGCGTTGCTTCTGCGATGTGATCACACGACGAGGGTCGGCCACGCTGGTCATCAACCACACGCAACTGCGAACGGGTCTTGACGAGCTCGCGCATGGTGAGAACGAAGTTCTTGCCCCACGGAGCATAGAGCCAACTGCTTCGAACCAGCAGGTGCTCCACGCCAGACTGCTCGAGCAGCTTCTCACCGATGGCCTTGCTGCGGCCGTAAGCGTTGATCGGCGCACGCGGGTGATCCGCTTTGTATGGAGAGCTCTGTCTTCCATCGAAAACGTAGTCGGTGCTGTAGTGGACGAGCTTGGCGCCCATCGTCAGGCAGCGTTCTGCAATGCGACCGACGGCTAGGCCGTTGACAGCGTCCGCGTCCTCGGGGTGAGATTCGGCACCGTCGACATCGGTCCAAGCGGCGCAGTTGATGACCCACTCCGTTTCAGGACGCAACCATCGTTCAACCGCATCCTCCTCGGTGATGTCGAGCTCTGCATGGGAGGCCCCCAGGTGATCGATTCCCCGGGTCTCGAGCAACCTGATCCAGCTCCGCCCCAACATCCCAGACGCGCCCGTCACCAAGAATTCAGGCATAGCGAGGAAGACGATCGCGCGGGATGTCTCGAAGCTTGGGGTTGGCTCGATCCTTGTCCGACAGGAGTGGGGCGTCGAGGGGCCACTCGATTTCCATGTCGTCGTCGTCCCATGCGATGCCAAGCTCGTTCTCGCCCGAATAATAGTCGGTGCACTTGTACGAAAAAAGCGCCCTATCGCTCGTGACGCAGAAACCATGAGCGAAGCCGGGCGGAATGTAGAGCTGTCGTTTGTTGTCGGAGGACAGCGTCACCCCGACCCATTGGCCGAACGTGGGCGATCCCACACGAACGTCTACGGCTACGTCGAAGACCTCGCCTTCGATCACCGAGCACAGCTTGCCCTGACCCCGGGGATGTTGAAGATGAAGACCCCTGAGTGTGCGGTGGCGGGACGATGAAATATTGTCTTGCACGAATTCCACGTCAACACCGGCCGCGGCATAGCGGTCGCGCGAGTAGGTCTCCAGAAAGAAACCGCGGGCATCGCCGTGAACCACTGGGTCAATGACCAGGAGCCCAGGGATCTTCGCAGCCACGACCTCCATCAAACCTCCAAGCCGTCCGCCAGCTCCTGCAGATATCTGCCGTAGGTAGTCTTTTCCAAAGGTTTCGCGAGACGGGCCAGCTGGTCCGCGGTGATCCATCCCTTTCGAAAAGAGATCTCCTCCGGGCACGATGCGCGAAGACCTTGTCGATCTTGGATCGTTTGAACGAAGTTCGCGGCTTGAAGGAGCGCTTCTGGGGTTCCTGTGTCGAGCCACGCGACGCCGCGCCCCAACTTGGTCAGTCTTAGCTTGCCTTCCGCGAGATACCGACGATTGAGGTCGGTGATCTCGAGCTCGCCCCGCGCAGACGGCTTGAGAGCCTTCGCGTGGCCAACGACTTCGTCGTCATAAAAGTAGAGGCCAGCGACCGCGTAGTTGGACTTTGGAACGGCGGGTTTCTCTTCGAGCCCGACGACGACTCCGGTTTCATCGAACTCCGCCACGCCGTACGCGCTCGGGTTGCTGACATAATAGCCAAACACCGTCGCCCCCTCATTGCGCTGGGCGCTCTCGGTCAGAAGCCCTTGCAGCCCGTGGCCGTAGAAGATGTTGTCGCCCAGCACGAGGGCACAGGCATCCCCGTCGATGAAACTCTCCCCAATCAGAAACGCTTGCGCCAAACCATCCGGGCTCGGCTGGACTGCGTACTCGAAGCGAAGGCCCCAACTCCGCCCGTCTCCGAGCAACGCTTGAAATAGCGATTGCTCGTGCGGTGTCGTGATAACGAGGATCTCCCGAATGCCGGCTAACATCAGCGTGGACAGCGGGTAGTAGACCATCGGTTTGTCGTAGATCGGCATGAGCTGCTTGCTGAGCCCCTTCGTCAGGGGGTGTAGGCGCGTGCCCGTACCGCCCGCCAGGATGATGCCTTTGTTGATCATGCTTATCCTCTATGTGGTGCGGTCGCTGTAGTTTAGGTCAATCCATTTTCGATACTCACCGGACCGCACCTCGCGTACCCAGTCTTCGTTCGAAAGATACCACTTCACAGTCTTGCGGATCCCGGTATCGAAGGTTTCCGTGGGCTCCCAGCCGCACTCCTTTGAGATCCTTCTCGCATCGATGGCGTACCGTAGGTCGTGTCCGGGTCTATCCGTGACGAACTCCTTGAGCTGCAGAAGCTCGCCGACGTCGGCGCCTGTCTCATCCGCAACCACTTCGCACAAAGTGTCGACGACGTCGATGTTTCGTTTCTCGTTGTTGCCGCCGACGTTGTAGGTGCGACCAACTTCGCCTTTCTCAATGACCGACCAGATCGCCTCACAGTGGTCCTCGACGTAGAGCCAGTCTCTGACGTTCAGTCCCTTCCCGTAAATTGGAAGCGGTTTTCGCTCGACAGCGTTCAAGATCATCAACGGGATCAACTTTTCGGGAAACTGCATTGGGCCGTAGTTGTTGGAGCAATTGGTGATCTTCACGGGAAGCCCGTAAGTTCGGTGATACGCGCGCACGATGTGATCGCTGGCTGCTTTGGACGCGGAATACGGGCTCGACGGGTCGTAGGCGGTCGTCTCTTTGAACTTGCCCGTCTCACCGAGCGAGCCATACACCTCGTCGGTGCTAACGTGATGAAAGAGCGCTCCAGATTCGGACGGCCAGCGTTTTCGACAGGCCTCGAGCAGATTGAACGTACCCTCGATGTTCGTGTGAATGAACTCACGGGGTCCGAGAATGCTTCTATCCACGTGGCTTTCGGCGGCGAAGTGAACAACGAGCTCGGGCTCGACCTCGTCGAAAACGGCGTCGACCGCGTCCATGTCGGTGATGTCGACCCGGCGCAGCGCGTAGTTCGGAAACCGATCGACCTCCCGAAGGCTCCCCAGATTCGCCGCGTAGGTCAGCTTGTCGACGTTGACGAACTGATGCTCGGGAAATCTCGGCACCAAAAGATTCAAGAAGTTAGCGCCTATGAACCCGGCACCTCCGGTTACCATGATCTTCATGCTGTTTCCGTGTGCGCGGGCCTCAGCATAGCGGGAAGACTATGCAGATGCACATTTGGTAGGCTCGAAAGACCCTCGCGCCAAATCGACGTTAGCGATACATGTGCTCGGTTTCCTTGCTCACCATTCGAATCGCAGCACGACGCGGCAGAATTCGTCCGAGAAGGGTGGCACCAAAGCGATTGCGCCTTCCTGACACGCCGGTCGGCTTCCGCCCGAGATCTTGCAGCGCTTGCTCGGTCACCTCGTCCGGCCCCATCGGTCGGGCAAGCCAGCTCGACGGAGTACGGTCGGTCGATTGCTCGAAGCTCGGAGTGAGCGTCGCACCTGCAACACAGGCGAGAACGTCGACGCCCTGTTCGTGAAGCTCGTACCAGAGCCCCTCGGCGAGGATCGTGTCATAGGCCTTCGTCGCGGCGTAATTGGCGACCATAGCGGTGCCCTGATAGCCACTCATCGACGACATCAGGATGAGTCCTCCTCTGCCCCGTGCGGCCAATCGCCTGCCGAAATAGTGGGACACGACGAGCGGACCGTGGACATTGACGTTGATCGCGTCGAAGTGGTCCTCGAGCTCTACGTCGAGAAACCTTCCGATCGGCGAATACGCCGCGTTGTAGATCACCAAACCCACGTCGAGATCGCCGGTCGCGCTTTTCAACGCTCCGAGCAGGTTCGGTACGCCGAGGTCGAGCGATTGCGCTTTGACCTCGACCCCATGTTTCGACCGAAGCTCCGATGCGAGCTCCTCCAGTCGCCCCTCACGGCGGGCCAGGAGCATCAGATTCAATCCACGGCCCGCTAGGCGACGGGAAAACGAAGCGCCGATCCCCTCGGAGGCTCCGGCGATGACCGCCCAGGGGCCATAACGCTCTGCAAAGCCAGCCACGGTCAAGCGTTCTCGGTGAAGGGTGTCTCGGTGTTGTACATCCGCTTGATGACGTAAACCGGAAACAGGAACCAGGGCGCATTCAGTGCAAGAACGAGGAGTGGGGCTGGCGTCGCGTGCGGACCCATGAATTCTTCGCCCAAGATGATCGTCACATTCGTCATCATCACCGATGCCCAAATGATGCTCGGAATGCGGATCCAGTTCTTACCCTTGGTCCATGCGTAGATCGCAAAAACGTAAAATGGGCCGAAAAACAGGGAGTCGATCCAGATGGTCATTCGCCACCAGGCCGGCCTTGCAATCAAGACCGGATCGAAGTTGTTTCCGTACCAGTGAATGAGATCGACCGCCGCGGCGGGCGGCCAGAGCGGATACTCCCAGTCGCCGCTGATGTCGGGCAGGACGATCTGTTCGACGTCAACGATGTAGGTAATGAAAAGGATGTTGATCCAAAAGAAGACCAGAACTGCAATGTCGCCTTTGCGGCGAGACAACGGAATGACGCGCTCCATGAAACCCTCTTTTGCCCGAGCTCGGGGGCGAGGGTACTCACCGGGATGAAAAAATCTATCCCTAATCGGACTCGGTCAGCTTCTCCTGAGGTAGAAACCCCAGCCCGACCATGAAGCGGGCCATTTCGATGAGATACGCGCCGCGGTCCATGTGGATGATGTGACTTCCTGGAAACCAGTGGATTCGGCAGCGATTCCAATGATCCCACAGCAGCCGGGAGTGCTTCGGCGGTGCCAAGCGATCCCCCACGCCCGAAACGATCATCAGCTTTTCAGCGGGGAGCACCGGAGCGTAGGTCAGGGGGGAACTGACGGCGACTAGGCGTCGCGCATCGGAAAGATCCAAACGCATCGTCGCGAGCGCAGCCCGAAGCATCCATCCGATTGGCTGCCACTCGAGCACGAGATCGGCAAAGCTGACGACAGGAACGTTCGGAATCGCAAATGCCAAGCGGTCCTCGACGCTTGCAAGCATTGCGGTGGTGAACCCACCGAGGCTCAAGCCAGTCACACCCACTTGCTCGACGCCGCGCTCGTTCTGGAGCCAGTCGACGAGAATGCGAAAGTCGAACACCGATTGAGCGACCGCCTCGTTCATTCGTGACGGACCTCCGGCGAAGTATCCGTGCCCGGAGAACGGCGAGAAGCGAGTCTGTCGAGGACCATGAAACGGGAGGGTGAACAGGACTATGTCGCATCCCATTCGGTAGAACCATGGCAAAGCGAAAAACCACTCGTTGATTAGATACCAATCCGCCGTGAACCCGTGAATCGCAACGATGGTCGGCCGGGGACCATCCCGGTGCCGCAGCAAGCGCGCGTGTGCGACCCGGTTGAGGCGATGGCGAAGATAGCGTCTATGCTGCATCGGATTGACCGGCTCGAAAGGGCTCTCGAACGAAAGAGCTTCGCAGGTTCCATCGACGGGCTCGAACCTCGGGAGCCAGCGGCCCTTCTCCGAACGGACCGCCACGCCTGACGGCGGCTGTACGAAGAAGCGCTTGGGGTCGCCCGACTCGGCGATGTCTGTGTAGAAATCGGCGTCGCGCAGAGCCCTTCGAA
>JBFICQ010000200.1:0-6666 GCA_041581895.1 Polyangiales bacterium
GCCGTTTGGCCCACCTCGGCCTGCTCGAAGAACGAGACGGCTCGTTCGTGATTGCAGTCCACCTGCGCGGTGCGCTCGGTAGGGTGTTTGCGGAGAGGGGGTGGGTACTGTGATGCTCTGTCTTCGTCGCTCCATGCCGCTGGGGGCGATCCTCACGCTGCTGTTGGTCTCGCCGGCTGGCGCACAAGAACCGTCTTCGCAGGACGACTCTTCGAGTCGAGCGGAGCCGGCCAGCAAGGACTCTGCCCGAGGGCCGATCCGGTTCGACTCGCCGGACCAGCAGATCGAACCCCCGCCGGACGAGACCGAAGAAGGATCGACGTCTGAGCGTCGGCCGCTTTTGATCCTCTTCCTGTCGCTTCTTGGACTAGGCATCGCGCTCTTCGTCGCCGAACGAACGCGTGCGTGGATCAGTGTCAACGTGCCCCTGCGCCGGATCATGGGTGCGCTCGTCATCTTATTGCGCATAGCTGGGGTCGCACTCGTGATCGCTATCGCTCTCGAGCTCTTGCCGGCCGGGCGAGATTGGATTCTTTGGGGACTGGTGATTCTTGCGATCGTCACCGGTTGGTCGGTTCGCGATCTCTTCGCAGACGTGGTCGCAGGCCTGATCCTCGCGGGCGAACGCCGCGTGCGAAAAGGCATGTGGGTATCTGGCGACGGCTTTCAAGGCACCGTCGAGGGTCGATCGCTCCGGGCCACTTACTTGCGCGATGGACAAGGACATCGACTAACCGTCCCCAACCGCGCCATGGTCGGGGCGCCCATGGTCTACGACGCGGGCGCGGAGGCGGAGCACGAGGTTGTCGTCCGGCTCGAGGGCTATCACGATGCGTCCCGGGTCCGGTTGGCCTTGAACGATGCCATATTGAGCTCTCCCTGGGTGCTCGCAGGCGCGACTCCGGTGGTTCTTCGGGACCCAGCCGACCCGGTGGTTTGGCGGGTGCGGAGCAAGCTACTCGAGCCCCGCTTCTCGGTGCATTTCGAGGGCGAGCTACTCGAACGCGTCGAAGATCTCCTACGGTACGACCCCGACGCCGAGCGCGAAACTGTGCCCACCGACCCCGAAGAGACGATCAGCGGGTAGTCAGCCCAACCAGTCTTTGAGCTCGCCAGTGATGACGCGGGGAACGCGCTGGAGCTCGCCGATCGTGCGCGCACCGCAGAGAAGCATGATCGAGCGAAGCTCCCGTTCGACGCCAGAAAGAAACGCGCTTGCGCCGTCAGCTCCGCCTTCGAGGAATGCTTGATACACGTTGCGCGCAATTCCCGCGCAGCTCGCTCCGAGAGCGATCGCGCGGGCGACGTCCATGCCGGAACGAATTCCACCGGTTGCGATGGTCGTCATCCCTGCGCCGACGCAGTAATGAACGGAAGCCGCGGTCGGAATGCCCCAATCCCAGAGCGCCTGCCCGATGGCCTTGCCTGGGCCTTCGGCGCGAAGGGTCTCCACGCCCACCCACGAGGTGCCACCGGCGCCCGAGGTATCGACGTGGCGAATTCCGATCGCATGAAGCCGATCTGCAACTTCGCGGCTCACTCCACTGCCGGTCTCTTTGGCGATGAGTGGCCGATCGAGCTCTTCCCAAAGTCGCCGAAAAGTCTCGAGCCCTCCGCGAAAGTCACGATCGCCCTCGGGCTGCACCAGCTCCATGGCTGGGTTCATGTGAAGGCAAAGGGCGTCTGCTCCTACTTCGGTGAGCATCCGAGAGATCGCTTCGGTGGACAGATCGCGCGCCTGCACCACACCGACGTTGCCGAACAGCAGCACGTTCGGGGCCCTTTCGCGGACCTGATACGTCCATGCAGTGTCGGGCCTCTTCTGCATGGCCCGTTGGCTTCCCAAACCAAATGCGTATCCTCGGTGGTCGGCGATCGACGCAAGCGCTTGATTGATCTCGGCGGCCCGCTCGTGGCCACCCGTCATGGCGGCGATCAAAATGGGGGCACGGAGCTCCTTGCCGAGAAGCCGAACGCGCGTGTCGACCGAATCGAAGTTTGTCTCTGGAAGGGATTGGTGCACTAAGCGAACGCATTCGAGCAGTGTGGTCCGCTGTCGAAACGAAACCTCGTCGGTGGCACAGAGATCGAGGTGATCGGCCTTTCGCTGTTTGATATCGGAGCTCATTCGGCTTGCTTGCTCGGGTGGGTTGGGCCGTGTACGTAGCTCGGAATAGGGACACTCCGGCCGTGGCGCAAGGGCAATTGAGTTTTGAATATTGGATGGACGACATCCGCCAGAGGGTCGACACCATCCTCAGTCGCTTTTTCGAGCTGAAGCAAAAAGAGGCGGTTGAGCTCTCGCCGCGCGCGACCGAGCTGGTGACCGAGGTGCGCAACCTAACGATGCGCGGTGGAAAGCGCCTCCGGCCCGTCGTCACGGCCGTGGCATACAGAGCGGCGAGCGGCGACCCCGATCCCGCGCCGTCGCTCGAGGTTGGAGCGTCGCTTGAGCTCCTTCAGAGCTACCTGTTGATACACGACGACTGGATGGATGAAGACGAGGAGCGACGCGGAGGCCCCGCGGTGCATTTCGCTTTTGCTCAGCGCCATGACGACGCCCATCTCGGTGCAAGCCTCGGGGTGCTCGCCGGCGACTTGGCGGCCACCTTCAGCTGGGAGCTCTTCCTAAGGAGCGTGTTCCCACTGGCGCGGCGCGACGAAGCGCTCGCGACGTTCATCGACATTCAAAAAGAGGTGTTCGCGGGACAGCAACTCGACCTGATGACCGACCCAGACGTCGAACGCATGCACCACCTGAAAACCGGAAGCTACACGACACGTGGCCCCGCAGAGCTCGGTGGCCTACTCGCGGACGCTCCAAGGCACACCATCGAGTCGTTGCGAAAGTGGGCCGTGCCCGTCGGGGTCGCGTTTCAGCTTCGTGACGATCTTTTGAGCACCTTTGGCACCTCGCAACAAACTGGCAAGCCAGCCGACGATTTGCGTCACGGCAAGCACAACGCAGTCGTCGCAGCGTTCTCGAAACTTTGCCCGGGCGAGCCCGACCGAGCTGCACTCGCGAGAGTCTGGGGGCATGCCGATGCGTCGGATGCCGACCTCGACAAAGCCAAGCGCGCGTTGCGCAGCGCCAAGGATCGCGTCGAAGAGCGCCTGATCTTTTTGGTCGACGAAGCGCGGAGTGCCTTGGCTGCGGGCCATTTCGACGACGACGGAAAGCGAATGCTCGCCGAGGTGACGAGCCTCCTCACGGAACGAGGGAGCTAGATGGGCTTTGGGCGAGGGAAGGTCATCCTCCTCGGGGAGCACGCGGTAGTGCACGGATACCCCGCGATCGCGGTGGGCATCGACCGCGGTGTCACAGCCGAAGCCTCGCTCTCCGAGGACGACTTGCTGAGGCTATCCCCGTGGGACATGGACGTGCGGCCCGATCCGAAAGGCGAGCCGCTCGAACGTGCCTTTGCTTTGGCATTGTCTGGTTATTCGAAACGGGCCCCGATCGAGGTGCGGGCGGAGGTCGGTCTCCCCGCGGGCGCGGGCCTCGGATGCTCGGCGGCGATTGGGGTTGCAGTTCTAGACGCGATCGACGAGGCGCTGGGGTTGAAGCGATCGCGCAAGGAGCTCGCCGAGGCGGCGTACGAGTGGGAAAAGATCTTCCACGGAAATCCCTCGGGGATCGACAACACTATGTCCGCGGTCGGAGGCGTAGCGCTCTTTCGCAAGGGGGAGCTGCTTCAACCGCTGCGCTCCAACAAGCCCCTGCACCTCGTGGTCGGTTACAGTGGGAAGAGCCCGAGCACCAAGGAGATGGTCTCGGCGGTCGCCCGTCAGCTGGAGTCGGACCCGGTCCGCGTCACCAAGTCCTTTGAGGCGATTGACGTGCTAGTCCGAAACGCGACTCTGGCGATCGAAGCTGGCGACCATGTCGCGCTAGGCCAGCTCTTGGACCTCAACCACACAATCTTGAGCTCGCTCATGCTCTGCACCACCAAGCTCGATGAGATGTGCCAGGCCGCTCGGGAGGCCGGGGCGCTCGGGGCAAAGATGACCGGTGGAGGTGGAGGTGGATGCATGATTGCGCTGGTCCCCAAGCACGATGAAGCGCTGCGAATCCGCGAGGTCCTCGGTGAAGATGCGTTTGACACGGAGGTCCGCACATGAGGCAGGCGCCGGTCGAAGCCACTGCTCGCGCGTGCGCCAACATCGCTCTGGCGAAGTATTGGGGCAAGGCCGATGTCAAGAAGAACATCCCCGCTGTGCCGAGCATTTCTTTGACGCTCGACCAGCTCATCACCGAAACTCGGGTCCGCTTTGACTCGAAGCTCGACGAGGACGAGTTCCGGCTCGACGGAAGGCGCGCGACTAGCGGCGAGAAAGCGCGCGTCGTCAAGATGCTCAACACCATTCGCCGAGAAGCGGGGCTCAGAGCGCGTGCACACGTCGCGAGCCACAACCATTTCCCGACCGCAGCTGGGCTTGCGTCGAGCGCATCGGGTTTTGCGGCGTTGGCCGCTTCAGCTTCTGCTGCTGCAGGTCTGCGGTCGAGCCCCCGCAAGCTCAGCGCCCTTGCGCGTGCCTCGAGCGCGTCGGCGGCGCGGTCGATATTTGGGGGCTTTGCAGAGCTTCCGGCAGGAGCACGGGGACAGGACGACCTTTACGCTCGTCCGCTCGCGGGACCGAAGCACTGGAACGTTCGCCTGGTGATCGCCGCGACCGAGCAGGGTCCCAAGAAAGTCGGATCGACCGAAGGGATGGAGCGGTCGAGAAAAACGTCGCCCTTCTACGAGGCTTGGGTGACCGATGCGCCAAAGTGGGCTCGACAAATCAAGCGCGCGATCAAAGCGCGCGACCTGAACGCGCTTGGCGCCGCGATGGAACGGAGCACTCTTGCGTTTCATTGCTGCGCCATGACCTCGGAGCCTCCAATCTTGTACTGGGCGCCTGCGACCTTGGCGGCGATGGAGACGGTTGGTGGCCTGCGAGAACGCGGGGTGTCGACCTGGGCCACCATGGACGCCGGTCCGCACCTAAAGGCGCTATGCGGGGTTGGTGATGCTCCCCGAGTCCGGCAAGCCCTCGACCGGACGCCCGGAGTAACCCGTACCTGGGTGGCCAAACCCGGACCAGCCGTCGAGGTCGAGGTGGGTTCGTGACCCTCGGAGCCGCTACCGCGCCGGGCAAGGCACTACTGTGTGGAGAGTACGCCGTCCTCGAGGGCGCCAGGGCGGTCGTTGCTGCGGTCGACCGTCGGGTTCGAGTCTCGTGGACGACCGAATTCAGGGCTTTGCCACCCGAGGTCGAAGCGACGCTCCGGTTGGCGCGCGAGCGCCTCGGACCGCTGCCGACGTCGATGCTCCTGGACGTCAGCGAGCTCCAGGCCGAGGGCGTCAAGCTCGGGCTCGGTTCCTCGGCCGCTGCGGCGGTGGCTGCCGCCGGGGCAGCATTCGATCACCACGGTTACGACCTCGGGGACGACAAGGTCCTCGGCCAGATCTTCGATTGCGCTCTCGCCGGCCACGCATCGGTGGCCCCGAAGGGAAGTGGAGTCGACGTGGCCGCGGCAACCTTCGGGGGGTTTCTCGGGTTCGCACGCGACAAAAACGGGATCCGGTACGCGCCGCTGGCCGGACCATCGGATCTCGTACTGCGGCTCGTGTGGACCGGGCAGCCCGCACGGACGAGCGATTTGGTCGAGCACGTCGATCGCTTTTCCCAGCGCGACCCTCGCGGGTATCGCACAGCGATGGACCGCTTGGCGAGCGTCGCCGAGCGGTTCGCAAAAGCATTCGAGGGACGTTCGACGCAAGCGGTCGTCGAAGAGGCGGCGGCCTATGCCGACGCCCTGCATGCGCTCGGCAGCGCAGCAGGCGCACCAATCGTCGAGGAGAGGCTGCAAAGCATCCGAGAGCTCGCCCAGAGGTTTTCCGGCAGCGCGAAGCCTTGTGGGGCGGGCGGCGGCGACGTCGCCGTGGGGTTCTTCGTCGACCACTCATCTGCCGATCGATTCGAAAGCGCTTGCAGAGACGCAGGCCTTCATCCTATCGAGGTGTCATGGGGCGCGGCCGGCGTGAGTCCGTGCGCGCCTTGACCCCGCTCACCGACGGAGGTGACCCGTGCTGATCCAGCTCTACATCTTCTCTCTCGTGTTGAGCGCCGTCCTCCTAGTCGCGTCGCTGTTGGTGGCAAACGTGTCCGACACCGCTGCGGATCGAGAGGCCAGTGCGAGCCCGAGCGATCCAAGCGAGATAGGCCAACTCGACGGCGTCGAGCCCTCTCCTAGGCAGTTCTTCTTGACCACGGCCAAATCTGTTCGGTTTTGGACTTTCTTCGTTGCCTTCTTCGGCATGACTGGGCTCGTGCTCGACGGTTTGGATGTCATGGCACCCGCGGTCGCACTGTTGGTCGCCATCGTGACCGGCGTGCTCGTTGCAGCTGCCATCAACGCCGCGATCCGGATCTTCTCGGCTTGAGCCCCGTAGATTAGCCGGGATAGGCGCGGATTTTCTCTTCCAGGCGCTCGATGACCGGGGTCGCCAAGTTCTTGCCCATCAGGCGCGACATCTGCTGGATGAGAGTCGGGCTGGTCACGTTGACCTCGATCAGTTTGCCGCCGATCACATCGAGCCCGACGAAGAACAATCGGTCGGCCAGCAACCGATCGCGCATCGTCTCGATGATTGCCTCGTCTGCACCGGTAAGTTGCGC
>JBFICQ010000201.1:0-6657 GCA_041581895.1 Polyangiales bacterium
CCTCGGCTCTGCGTCGGTTGTACCTCGGTCCGCGCCGCCAACCATGGGGGACTTCCTCGCGCGGCCATCCGGTCCGCGGCACAGGCACGCCCTCGGCGCTGCGTCGTTTGTACCCCGGTCCATGTCCGGCACGACGCGGGACACGGCCACCGGCCGGACGGCTCGCTTGCACTTGTCGGCCCGGTTCACCGGTGGGCTTAGGCCGACGCAAGCTCGCCTCGTGACTCGTGTCCAACCCGAGCGGACTGCTGTTGGACGGGTTGGCACTCCCCACGCCGCCGATGACCGCATCCCACGCCGTGCCTGCGTCGCGAAGCGGCGCACCTTCTCCTCGAAGACAACAACGTGTCTTGAGGAAGGGGTACTGCGGTCGAGCCGCAAGGCCGATGGGGGTTCCCGTGTTTCCGAGGAGAGGGTGTTGTGTGCGGCGCCGGGCTGGGATGGGAAGCACAGCGAGTGGGGGGAGCCCTCGTTCAGATCCTTAAAGAGCCGCCAGGGCGACTGGGTCCCGCTCGCGAGCACGCCCGTCCCAGACGGCGTAGTGCGCACTATCGGCGACGCAGCGCGAGCACGCGTGTCTGCGACAGAGTGCGCTTAGTCTTCCGGGGTGGCGGCGGATGCCCCGGGTACGGTGACGGCCTCGGCGTGCTCTTTTCGAAGCGCGGCCTCGAGAGCGGCCCTTTCGGCTTTCTTTTGCTCGCGGGCCTCGCGCGCCAGTCGCGTCCGTTCGGAGACGTATCCTGCGGATGCCGCGAGCACGATTGCGATCTCGATGGCCATCGCCAGGCCGGTGTAGATCCCCGGCTCGCCGCCATTGACCAACGCCAAGATCCGCCCGCCAGCAATCCCCGAGCCGCAAACCATGAAGGCAAGCGTAGCCGCGAGACGAAGGCGTTGGAATGCAGCACCAAAAAGCGCAAAGACGCCAAGCGCGGGCCACATTCCGGCGTTCACGGCAAGTGACTCGATATAAAGCTCGCCGTGCACCGGCCCGCTCAGACCCATCCAATCGGGCATGTAAGAACCGGCGAAAAAGCTCATGAGTCCCCATCCGATGGACCCGAGCCCCAGTATGACCAAGACACCTCTTGCCATGCTCACCGTATAGCGCCGTTCGCTTTTCAAAGGAAGTTAGTCCAGTCTTGCCGCGTGCCGAAGGTCCGTGCCGACGTATTGTTGTTGGAGCGGGGGCACGCGCCATCCAGGGCTCGTGCGCAGGCGCTGATCCTGGCCGGAAAGGTGTTCGTGGGTGAGCGGCGCGTCGAGAAGAGTGGCGAAGCTCTCGACGCCTCGAGCCCGATCGAAATTCGCGAGCCCGACCATCCCTTCGTGTCGCGTGGCGGGGTCAAGTTGGCAGGCGCGCTCGAGGCCTTCGACTACGACCCCTTTGGCAAGGTCGTTGCGGATTTCGGGGCGTCGACCGGAGGGTTCACCGACTGCTTGCTTCAGCGGGGTGCCAGCAAGGTGTATGCGATCGATGTCGGCTACGGTCAGCTTCATGACAAGCTTCGCCGAGAGCCGCGCGTGGTCAGCATGGAGCGAACCAACGCGCGCAACCTGAGCCGCGCAGACTTCCCTGAGCCCATGGACCTCGTCGTGATCGACGCCTCCTTCATAGGTCTCGAAAAGCTTCTTCCAGCCGCTTACGAGATTCTCGCTCCGGGGGGTGACGTGCTGGGATTGATCAAGCCGCAGTTTCAGGTCGGTCGAGAGAAGGTGGGCAAGGGTGGCGTCGTTCGCGATATGGAAGTGAGGCGCGAGGCGGTGCGGGGGCTCGTTCGCGATGCGGAACCGATCGGCTTTGAGCGGGTTGCGGAGGCTGACAGCGTGATTACGGGCCCCAAGGGCAATCGGGAGACCTTCATCTGGCTTCGACGTCCTGCGGAGAAACGCGCTCCATGAGAGCGTCGTCGAACGGCATCCAACCCTTGTCCACCTTGCTTTTGCGCACTTTGATCCACCATGTTTGATGGCAGGCAAATGGCTGCTCGGCGGTAACACCTTCAAAAGAGCCATCGAGGGTGCACTTGGTCCATGCAGGGCCCTCGTCGGTCAGAATCATGCAATAGCCCCGCGAGTTGTAGAAGAGGAAGCTGGTGATTTCACCGGCAGATGCGGCCTTGACCGTGCGTTCGACCTCTACACCCTGATCCCAGACTTTGCGCGTCACGAACATATCGTGCTTCGCTGTCACTCGACGCGGCTTCCGCACCACGATCTCACTGTCTTCGACTTCGATCAGCTCGCCCTTTTTCCACGTGACCGTCGCGGTGACGAAAGCGGCGGATCGTGGCCTCAACTTGAGCTTCATTCTCTCGTATTTGTTGCCCCAGCGCACGTCGCGGGCCTCAGCTGGGAAGGGCCAGGCGTGTTTCGCGATCGCATTCGACTCTGCATCGTGGTCGCAACCGCTCATGCCCTCTTCAGCGTAGGCCGGGATGGTGTCGAGCTCGCCTGCGTTTTCGGCGGCGGGAGCGCTTCCCGCTTTCGTGCATCCGTTCGCAGCGCCGGCGAGCAGAGTGACTGTCACGATCGATCGCATTCGCATCAGCAACCGGTTCCCGGGGGTGGATTCGAACCACCATTCACAGGTCCAAAGCCTGTTGTCCTGCCCTTAGACGACCCGGGAGCGATTCTCCTCATAACACGCATGGGCTCCCCCACAAGCTCGACGACTACGGCTTGCGGCCAAGCCTCTAGAACCCCTCAGTGCACTCGTTGGATCGCCGGCGGCAGGTAGAGCGGTTTCTCGAGAGCTTCCGGCTTTGGTACATACATTCGGAACTGAAGCGAGAACGGACCGTCGGGTGCCGGGAGCCAGTTGGTCTCCTTTTGCTTCCCCGGCGACTCGTGCTGGATGTAGAGGGTGAGCGATCCGTCTTTGTCATAGCGAAGCTCGCTCCGATCGCCGATGGAGTAGCGGTCGATCGGGTTCGCGACCATGAGCTGGTCCGGCAGGCTGTACATTGTCATCGACCAAAACGCATCGACCGGCGGTAGCTCGCTCTTTCCGAATCGCATGACGTACTGGTGCTTCCCGTCGAGCGCATCTCCCGAGGCATCGCTGTTGCCAATCGGGTAGTAGGCTTCTTCCGCGTCATTTCCATACAGGCCGAACATCGCGGCCGCGGCGCGCGCCAAGTACCGCCCCTTCATGACCTCGGGGCTGCCGAACAAGCCTATCGTTCCTTGCCACCCTCCGCCCGTGCGGCTAACCACGCCTTCGACTGTAGACAGATCGCGGGCAGCCTTCGAAATCTGGACGAGCGCTGCACCTACTCCGTCGTCGATGGCGTCGCGCATGGTGGGATCCAGCCGCATCGATGCCGAGAGCTGGCCGGGTGCGATTCCGATCAGCGCAAAACGTTTCATCAGAGCCTGCTCGCTCCGAGGCACCATGACGTGGGCCAAGAGGAAATTGAAATAGTCGATGAAGCCTGCGGACTTCGCCTTTTGGGGTTCGTAGGCCGAAAAAGTGATCCCAGAGACCACCGGGACCCGCGATCTGCCTAGAAAGACGTTCAGCGGCGTGAGGTGGTAGCGTTTCTGGGTCTTCACGACGGCAGGGACGTCCTTCGGTCCGTCGACTCCCGTGCGGATGATGCAGTACACGAAGTTGCTGTTGCTTCTAAAGACCCGTTTCACGCCGCCTGGCTTTGCACCTTGCCACCGCGGCCCGGCGACGAGGTAACTCCCGGCCGTCGAGCCCGTCGTCCGGGTTCCGATGTAGCCCAAGTTGTTGGTGAACATGTCGATGAGTTGTATCGAGTAATACCGGTTCTCGATCTGCGGGACGGTGATGACGATTGGCTGCGCACGAACGTCGAGCCATGCGAACGAGTAAAGCGTATCGTTGTTCGGCCGAACCACGTCTTTGAAATCCGGCCCGAGAAGCTCGGTCTTGTGCGAGAGCTGATTGAAAGGCGCGCTGTACCCCGGCGCCCACTTCGCGACCGCTTGGACGTACATCGTACGATAGTTTTCGAGCATCGGGTATGCGTACGTGTAGGCCTCCTGCGCGATCGCTTTCGCTTCTTTCGGCGAAACCATAGGATAGCCTTGCGCGGTCGTCGGCGTCGGGCTGACATCCTTGGGGCACGCCGAAAGAGCGAGGACCAGCGAGCTCGTTGTGACGAATGGCCCGAGACGCATCGGTCCCGCTATCGCATTTGTCCGCACTCTGCGTCAACCACTGCCGAGTGCCGCGGCCCGGTCAGTCGCTGCGGGGCCCGAGTGCTGGCGCCAGCTCCAAGACGCGTTCGGTATGACACTGAGACGCCGACGGGATATCGTCGTCTCTCGGTGAGTCTGAGAGAAAAGCCACGTGTCGCGATCGTGGGCGGCGGATTCGGAGGTCTCGCGGCCGCCAAGGCACTCAAGCATACCGACGCCGAGGTTGCCATCATCGATCGGCACAACCACCATTTGTTTCAGCCGCTCCTCTACCAAGTTGCGACCGCCGCGCTCTCTCCCGGCAACATCGCTGCACCGATTCGAAAGATCGTGCGCCAACAGACCAACTGCGAAGTGATCATGGCTTCCGTGACGAGAGTCGATCTCGAATCGCAGACCATCTACCTGGAGGACGAGCCATACAGCTACGATTACCTCGTCTTGGCCACTGGGGCGGAGACCAACTACTTCGGGCACGAGGATTGGGCGAAGCATGCGCCCGGAATGAAGACCATCGACGAAGCCATCAACGTGCGTGCGCGATTCCTGTTAGCGTTCGAACAAGCAGAGCTCGAACACGACCCTGACGCCCAACGCGCCGCATTGACGTTCGCCATCGTGGGAGCGGGCCCAACCGGCGTCGAGACCGCAGGCGCGCTCGCCGAGATCGTGGAGTCAGTGCGAAAGGACTTTCGGCACATCGACACCACCACCTCGCGGATCATCCTTCTCGACTACGCCGATCGCATCTTGATGGCGTTCGACCCAAAGCTCTCTGCCAAGGCGCAAAGACAGCTAGAAAGCCTCGGAGTGGAAGTAGAACTGCAAGCTCGGGTGATCAACGTCGACGAAAAGGGCCTTACCGCCGAGACACCCGAGGGCGAGATCCGAATCGATGCCAACAACGTGATTTGGGCCGCGGGCGTCAAGGCCACCCCGATCGGCGAGACTCTGGGCGTCGAGCTCGATCGCGCTGGCCGTGTCCTCGTCGAGGACGATCTCACCGTGCCGGGGCATCCAAACGTGTTCGTGGTGGGTGACTTGGCGCATCGGGTCGATCCGAAGACTGGCAACTTGGTTCCAGGCGTCGCGCAGGGCGCGCTTCAGATGGGGCGCTTCGCCGGGCAGAAGATCGCCGAAGAGCTTCGCGCTGCGTCGATCGGGGTGCCGTCACCAAGCCGCGGGGTTTTCGTCTACGACGACAGAGGCGAGATGGCGATCATCGGGCGCAATCGGGCGATTGCCCAAATCCGAAAGCTCCGCTTCTCCGGCTATTTCGCTTTCCTCTTGTGGGCCTTCATCCATATCTTGTTTTTGATCGGCTTCCGCCGAAAGCTCACCGTCTTCACCGAATGGATCTGGCAGTACTTCTTCGGCACCCGAGGTGTGCGCCTGATCACGGGACGAAGTCGCCTTCCTCGCCCAGTCAAGCCGCCCCCCGATCCGCGAACCTCGCGCGGCGGCGCCGCAAGACCGATGGGGGCGGAATGAGCGTAGACTGCGTCCCATGTCTGCCATACCCGGTCATCGTTCGCGAAGGCTTTCGATAGCATCGGTGAACACACGGGCTTTGAGCTCGGTCTCAGCTACCTCGCGGTCGGGATCGCTGGCTTCGACGATGCCACCCCCCGCCCAGTAGTGAACCTGACCGCCTTGCACGGTCGCCGTTCGAATCGCGACCGCCAACGAAAGCCCTCCGTCTCGGTCGACGAACCCAACCGCCCCGCAGTACACACCACGCGGATGCTGCTCGAGCTCCTCGATGATCTCGAGGGCGCGGATCTTCGGTGCACCGGTGACGCTTCCCGGCGGAAAAGTTGCTTCGAGAATCGCGGGCAAAGTGATCTCGGGGCGAGTGATGCAGCTGACGGTGCTGACGAGATGATACAGCCCGGTGAAAGGCTCGACGGCAAGCGGGGCCTCTACCCTCACCGAGCCGGTCGCTGCGACTCGCCCTAGGTCGTTTCGCATGAGGTCGACGACCATCGAATGCTCCGCACGCTCTTTCGGGTCGGCTCGGAGCCGCTCGGGCGCTTGGTCGTCTCCCGGCTCTCTTCGAATCGTTCCCTTGATCGGACGCGTGACTAGGGTGCAGCTCTCGGCGTGCCAGCGGAGGAAGCGTTCCATCGTGCAGGCCAGAATCGCGCGTTCCTCGGTGTGGAGGAACATTCCGAGCGGGACTCGGCTCGCTCGGCGCATCGCTTTCCAAAGCTGAAACGCACTTCCCTCGAATGGTGCAGCCCATCGGCGCGCCAGATTCACCTCGTAAACGTCGCCCCGACTGATGAAGTCGAGTGCTCGTACGATCGCGGATCGGTGGCGGGCGGCATCGTCGATGTCTAGTGTGCCCACCATCGCTTGGGCCGCTGCTCGGTCGTGACTGAGTTCGAGTCGCACCCGAAATCCGTTGCATGCAGCTTCATCGTCTCCGACGATCCATGCAGCCCCCTCCAGATGATCGATCGCCAACAGCGCTGGATAGCG
>JBFICQ010000202.1:0-6634 GCA_041581895.1 Polyangiales bacterium
GCTCCCAGCGCTCGAAGCGCGGGCTTTCTTGCTCGCGCTTCAGGTCGAAGTGTTCGTCCAAGCGATACCATTCGTCGGGCAGCGAAGCCTTCTTGCTGCGAATGCCCGCGTCTTCGGGAAGCAACACCTCACCGTCTACGAACTCGGTCTGAGACGAAAGCTTGGCTTTGATGCTCGTTTGGAAGAGAGTCACGGTCGACCCAATGATGAGATTGTAGAGCCCGCGTCCGCCCTTTCCGCTAATGCATTGGGCGCTAAGGCTGCAACCAAAGACCTCTACAATGAACTCGCCCCCGGATGGCGCGATGACCTGTTCTGGATTCCCATCTCCTTGGGATTCGTCGACGAGGGTTAGCTCGCCGTCTCCTTCGAAGCGATACAGAAACAGATCGAAGTCCGCCCCTGGCCGGGAGCCAAATAGCGTGACGGCCTGCCCGGTCGCCAACGGAACGCGGTAGAAATCGGATACATCGACCTCCTGGTCACTCTCGACGCGTCCGAGATACCCACCGATAACCGCCGGGTTGCCAACGAGCTGGATGTCGTTGGCGTTTGTGCCGTCGTTGGCCTGTGTTGGACTTGTGGGATCGTTCGTATCGCCGTCGACGAACACAAAGCCCGGGATCGACAGCGCACCGCTCACCATGAGATTGCCGGTCACAGAACCGCCCGTTCCGCCGTTTCCGCCGACGCCCCCGCTACCACCATTCATGGCATCGTTGCCGCCGCATCCCACGAGAGCTGCAAACGCGAGGACGACCGCACACCCTCTGCGCGGCCAAGAACTGCCAAAGAGCTGTCCGACAGGACGAGGGAATTGCGCACTCATCTTACGCTACCCGGTAAGGATGTTGAGAGAAGGCGCGCAATTCCCCGACCGACCTAGCCCCGCGTCTAGCAGATGGGGACGTCGTTGAGCCAGCAGTTGACGAAGACCGCGCAGGTCGAGAAGTCCAGGCACTGCTCGGTCAACAGCTCCCAATCATTTCTCAGCGACGTCGTTGGGAAATTCTCATCCAAGCAGAATTCCGTCAGGTCAATACATTCCATAACGTTCATGCCAATGAGCTCATTGCATTCATCGAGCCTCTCACACAGCGAGCGCACGGTATTTGCTGGCGGCGGAGAGCCACCTGTCGCGCCGTTGCCGCCAGTGCCGCCGTTGCCGCCCTCATCGCCCCCGCAGGCAGCAGCCAAGCTCACTCCCAGCACAAACGCAAATGCGAAGAACGCCTTCTTCATATACAACATTTCTCTCCTCACTTTCATCCTTGCCTAAAGCGGCAAACGTCGAGGGTCGTGGTGCAATAGCTGTACCAGGCAGGAAATTGGCAAAAATGAAGCAATCCGGACGCGGGTGATGCACCTGCTACGGCCAATGCGCACGATTTGCGCCTTCGCCGGCTTGCCCCTTGGTGCGGTAGTCTGATACCCGATCGCCCGCGACCCAGCAGTGAGTCGGAGATCGATCCCGTTGCGGCTCACCGATTGTTCACCTGGGGTATCGGTTCTACGTACCGCTTGAAGGGAAGACCAACGAATGCTGGATGCGCGAGCTGGAACACGAACCAAGCGTCGTGGCTTTCTAGCTGTGATGGGAGGGGTTGCGGCTACTGTCGGCCTCGGGTGGGTCGTGCGCGCATGCGGAACAATCGGTCCGCGGCACGAAGACCCGGCTCTGACGACCTTCATCACTCCGAACGAGGACTTCTTTCTCGTTAGGATCAACGGGCGCTTCGATCCTGGACTGGATATCAACTCAGTAGAATCCGCTTGGAGCCTGTCTCTTTCCGGTTTTGGCGGACGCCAACAGCAGCTCCGATACTCCGACCTGCGCAACCTAAGAGCCGTGGACTTCCTCCACACCATCGAGTGCATCCACAACCCTGTCGGAGGCCGACTCATTGGCAATGCGCAGTGGCAGGGCGCTCCGCTCAAGGACGTTCTCGAGCCCATTCTCCCGGCTGAGCGCTCGGGCTACGTCGTGATGTTCCGCGCTCTCGATGGGTTCTTCTCCAGCGTTTCGATAGAACGCTGTCTCAGCGATGACAGCTTTCTCGCTTACGAGATGAATGGTGTGCCGTTGCCGTCAAAGCATGGCTTTCCGGTGAGAGTTCTGCTTCCCGATCTCTACGGGATGAAGCAGCCGCGCTGGATTAGCGAGATCGCGCTCATCGAGGGCGCAGAAACAACTGGCTTCTATGAACAGCTCGGCATGGCGTCCGAGGTCTCGATCAAGACTACGACCCGCATCGATCAACCCCCCCGACAGAGGATCATCGACGGGGTGCCCTCGCTTCTACGCGGTATAGCCTTTGCTGGTGCACGCGGCATCAGCCGTGTCGAAATCAGCCTGGACGATGGGATGAGCTGGCAAGATTGCGAGTTAATCGAAGGAGGGGAGCCAGGCGTCTGGGGGATCTGGACCTATGAATGGACATTCCCCACCGCGGGTGAGCACCGCTTGATGGCCCGTTCGACCGACGGAGCTGGCAACGTGCAGACGTCGGTCGTCCAAGGCGCAGAGCCCGACGGCGCTAGCGGCTATCACAAGGTGTCGGTGCACGTAGAAGACCCGCGAGCGTGAGTCGAGTCGACATTGGGCGTGGCGCCTTCAGCGTTCGCGAAGGTGAGCCAGGTCGACGGGACTGTCCACGTCAAAGGCCATTCCGCGGTTGAGCTGCACGCTGACGCTCAGGCCGAGCTTCTGTGCCCGAAGGAGATGACGGCGCAAGCTGTCCTTGTGGCCGAGGCAGCTCGGGAGCAGGGTGGGTGGCGCGAGCGCAATCACATTGGTACCTTCGCCGAGACGGTCGGGGACGAGCACGACGTCGGTTTCGTTTAGGGCGCGCATCACGTCGGCGACATCCTCGGTAGTAAGTTCGGGGAGATCGCTCATGCAGATGACAGCCCTTTCGGCTCCGCGTCTTGCCAAGTCGCGGAGCGCATGATCGACCACGCCCGCCAGGCCCGGGGCGCCGGGCGCGTCGGCGAGCGCGAGGAGACCCAGACGTTCTGCATGCGCCCGCGTATTGCCCGAATCGCTGACCACGGCGATCTGGTCGATTTCCGGTGAGTCCCGAAGAACGCTCACGACGTGCCCGAAGAGCTCTTGGGCGAGCCGAGCTCGCTCACGGGGCTGCAATACCTCGGAGAGCCGCGACTTCGCGTGATCAAACCCTTTGATCGGGATCAGTGCCCAAGTGCTCATCGAAGACTCCGTGCAAAATCGAGCAGCGCCCGAGCCAAGCCTACTCGATCTTTTCGCGTTTGGATCAGGATGTTGGTTTCGAGCACCGGAAAGGCCGCGGAAAACACGTCGCCCGTATGCACCACAAACCCGTCAAGGAAGTCTTCGTAGTGCGTGGAGACCTGCTGCGCGGAAGCGGGTTTACCCTGGAGTTGGGCGATCATCGAGGCGAGCGGGCCCTTGACGGCCCGGCCGCCAACGATGGGGCTGACGGCCACGGCGAGCTTTTCGCGCAGGACACCTCGAACGCCATCGAGAGACAGGATGGGCTCGATCGACACGAAGGGGTTCGATGGGCAAATGACTACCAAGTCCGCGGCACGTAACGCTTCGATGATTTGAGGCGTGAGCTGGGCAGCCCCTCCGTGCCTAATGCTCTGCACCTCGGGAGCAGCCCGTGCGCGCACGAGCCAATCTTGAAACGGCATCTCGACTCCGCTGCGGGTCACGATCGTCGTGGGACACGCGGAATCGGTCATGGGCAGAATCGGACGCGTCACCCCGAGCCTGCGGCAGAGCTGCTCGGTGACTCGAGTCAACGATTCGCCGGCAGCGAGAGCGCGCGACCGCTCGAGATGAGTCACCAGATCGCGGTCGCCCAAATGAAACCACGTCTCGGCTCCCCGCCGTTCGGCCTCTTCGAGCACGTGAAAGGTGTCGCCCTCGATGCCCCAGCCACGCTCCTCGGGAGCCAGCCCGGCCAGTGTGTACATCACCGTGTCGAGGTCCGGGCTGATGTGAAGGCCCCAATGCAAAAGATCATCGCCGGTGTTCACGACAATCGTGAGAGCCCCTGCGGGAAGCGCGCGGTCGAGCCCATCGACGAGCCGCGCACCCCCGACTCCGCCCGCGAGAGCAACGACCCGGGGTGCATTTGAATGGGCAGGATTCATGCGTACAAGTCGTCCTCGGCATCCCGCAAGAGGGCGCTGCTCGGCTCGGGGCTCGGTTTGAAGCGAACGCCCCGCACCAAGATCAAAGGCCGGCCCTCATCCGCCTGACCCGCCACCAGATCCGCTACTGCGGCCAGTGCATCGGCGATGGCTGTCTCGGTTGCCTCCAGCGTGCGTCCGTGGCGGTCGTGCGCGCCGCGGCGATCCCAGAGGGGCGGAATGCCGCTCGACCCGATGGCGAATCCCACCGTTCCTTTCCGGAAAGGACGGCCCCAGGAATCCGTGATGATGACGCCGACGGTGGCCAGGCGCTCTGCGAGACCTGCGCGCAGCTTCCGGGCGCTGGCATCTGGGTCCCGGGGAAGGGTGAGCACCCACGGACCGCTGTCACCCGGCGCATCGGCGGGCGCGGCATTGCTCGCGTCGATCCCGGCATTTGCCGAGATGAACCCGAGGCGATGCCGAACGATCAACGCGCCTTTTCGTCTTCGGGAGATCGACTTGCTTTCCCGCAGAATGACCTCGACGAGCCGCGGATCTTTGTCGACCTCAGCTCCGAGGTCTCGTGCGGCCTCGCTTGGCTCCACTGTCGACAAGTCGACGAAGCAATCCTCGGCGCGGGCGACGACCTTGCTGGCGACGATCAGCACATCGCTATCGCGAAGCTCGACGTTCGCACCCGCGAGGCTAGCGAGGATCACGCCGAGCAGATCGTCGCCACGCTCGACGGTCGGAACACCAGAAATGGCACGAACCAGAATTTCACTGCCTACGCTGACGTCACCTGCGCCGGGCTCACCAGAGCTCATTCGCTTTCCGGAATACCCGTGATGCGAACGCCAGAGCCAACGGCTTTGTAGCGGCGATTGATGTGCAGCAAGACCGGCGTGAGCGATTCTAGAGCGATGGAGTTTCGAAGCACACCTGCATCGATACCGCGAAGCCCCAAGTCACGGATGATGCCGATGACCTCTGCGCGCGCATCCTTGTCGTCCCCACACACGAGAACGTCGCAATCAAATATGTAACTGGGATCGCTGAGATGCTCCGAGCTGATGTGATGAAGTGCAGCGACCAGGCGCGTATCCTCGCCAAGTAGCGCGCGTGCCTCGAGAGCCGCCGACTGGCCTTCAGGAAGATGGACGGACCGGACCTTCGGTGGCTGCAGCGGGACAGTGATGTCGACGATCACTTTGTTAGCGACGCGATCCCGGATCGATTCGAACGTTGGGCGGTGTGCGCTGTAGGGAACCGTCACGACGATGAGATCACCGTGTTCACAGGCGCTCGCATTGTCGGCGCCCCGTACGGTGATATCGAACTCCTCGGAGAATTCCTGAGCCTTGTCGCGACCGCGTTCCGCCTTTCGAGATCCGATGAACACGTCGTGACCCGCTTTGGCCCAACGTACGGCCAAGCCTCGACCCTCGCGGCCGGTTCCGCCCACAATTCCGATCTTCATATGCTCCTCACGAGTTGAGCTCAGCCATGAACCTGAGTGTGTCCATGTCCTGCGAGCCCACCATCATGGTCCCAACCGGGGATTCTTTCCAGCGCTGAAAACGGTCGCGAATTCGGTCCTTCGAGCCGACCAAGTAGAGCTCGTCTACCAGCTCGTCGGGAACGGCGGCGATCGCCTCGTTGCGCTTTCCGGCCAAGAACAGGCTCTGAACCTTTTCGCAGGCCTCCTCGAAGCCAACTCGGCTCAGGTAGTCCTTGTAGAAGTTCTTCTTTTTGGAGCCCATTCCACCGATGTAGAGCGCTAGCTGCATCTTGCACGGAATCATCGCCCGTTGCGGATCGCCGATGGCCACGACCACTGTGGGCGCGATGTCGAAGTTGTGCAGACCCTTGCCATTGCCCGCTTTTTCGAAGCCACGGTTGAAGTTCTCCATCAAGACGTCGGCGCGGGTGGGGTGCATGCAGGTCAGCAGGCAGCCGTCGGCGATCTCGGCAGACATCTCTTGAGACTTGGGGGCCATCGACCCGGTGTAGACCGGAATGTCGGGCCGGCCGTGGACCATGCTCTTGAGGGGCTTGCCCTGTCCGGTCGACCCCGGACCGTGATAGGGGATCTGATACCGCACGCCGTCGAACTCGAGAGGCGCTTGGCGTTCGAAGATCTGCTTCACGATGGTGACGTACTCGCGGAGCCAGGTGAGAGTCTTGTTGAACGGAACGCCGTGCCAGCCCTCGACGACTTGGGGGCCTGAAGTTCCAAGCCCCATGATGAAGCGCCCGTTTGAAAGTGTGTCCATGGTGATCGCGGTCATCGCGGCATTGGCGGGCGAGCGTCCAGGCAGCTGCATGATCGCGGTGCCGAGCTTGATCGTGGAAGTCCGTGAGCCCACCCAGGCGAGGGGAGTCACCGCGTCGTTGCCCCAAGACTCGGCCGTCCAAATCGAATCGTACCCAAGGCGCTCAACTTCCCCGAGTTTGTCGATGTTCACGAGGTCCTCGACCGTCGTATTGAGTTGCGGACCTGCGTAAC
>JBFICQ010000203.1:0-6575 GCA_041581895.1 Polyangiales bacterium
ATTTTGAGCGAACGCTCGAGAAGTCGAGCGATGAATCACACTGAACGATTGAGCGGTATACCCCAAGGGAAGGCTGAAGTAACCCTTCGGCTTCGGTAAGGCCTGCGCGACCTCCCGGTACCTTGCATCGGCGCAAATCAGTGGCAAGGCTCGCTCTCTCCCAGAACCGAAAGGACCCCGATGAAGTTCCTCCTGACTCTCTTGTGTGCGATGGCTTTGGCCAGTAGTGCGCTCGCCGGCCCGCAGTCGACGATCGGTGGAGCGCGGCTCGATTCCGACATGGCCCACCAGGTGCGAAGCGGCTGGCCGAGCACCTCGTACGAATGGTGGAACAAGGGCAAGAACAGCCTCGACTGGGCACTCGGGGGCGATCTGGTCTACGGACCTTGGTCGGGCGCCTGGGATGATCCTCGAATCGGCTTTGCGCTCTACGCGCCGCTTCGCTTCCATCTTTGGAGTCGCAAGCGACCCGCCTCGAAAACCGACCTCGGGATTCGATTCACACCTGGCCTCATGGCAGGCTCGGTCGCTCGAAAGACCGCCACGGTCGTGGCGCGAGCCGAGCTGGCGGTGCCGGTCTCCGTCGATGTGCACCCCAAGCTCAGCGTGGTCACGGGCGCAGCGGTCCCGGTGGACCTCGGCTGGATCGAGGGGACGGGCTTTACCGGCGCCATTCCACTTCTGGTGCGTCTGGGCGTCGAGATCAAAGGCGGCTCCAACGCTGCGCCCTTCGTCTTGATGGAGGTGGGGCCAGGCTTCGGATTTGGGCAGGGTTCCTCCGATGTCGCGCTCGCGGCACGCCTGTGGGCCGGCGTCACGTTCTGGTCGATCCGGGGCAGGTGAGCACGTTCGGGGCGCTATTCGACGAGCACGAGCGCGCCAAACAGGCCGGCGTCTTTCCAGCCACGATCTTTTTCTTCGCCCGGCGCCGATTCGGAGCCGATGAAGTTCTCGCGGAGCTTGCTGCCGTCGTTGTCACACCACGCGATCATCAGGCCCATTACTTTGCCGGCAGATAGCTTCACCGGCACGTTCTTGTTGGAACCGTCCACGTAGTCGTCCGTGTAGATGTCTATGGCCAACTCCCAGACGATCTTGTTGCCGCGCGCCTGCCAACGGCTGTGCACGTGATGCGAGTAGCTGTGCGGTCGCTTGTCGGTGCCGATGTCGATCGCCTGGTTGTCGAGCGAGACATGGTAGGCAAAGGCATTGTGGTTGTATTGATGATTGCCGCCTGAGTAGTCCTCGTCGAGGAAGACCTCCAGGCAGTCGTCGTCCCAATACTGGACTAGCGGGTCGCGGTGCCCGTCGTACAAGATGTCGTCGACCAGCTCGCCGAGAATGTAGATCTTCTCCGTCGTCCAGACCACCTTGAAGCGGCCTTGGAAATCTTCCGCCGAATACTCGGGGCCCAGCCAGCGGTGCGTGATCTCGTGCCAGCGAGCCCGCTCCCAGATGGCCTCATCGGCAACGCCGTCCACCTTGGGCGCATGCTGCGCTTTGGGAGCACGATACTCGCTGCGTCCTGCGTAATGAGAGGGGCGTTTGGCCGAAGCGATCGCCGGTGCAACCAGCAAGCCGACTGCGATCACAAAGCTCGACCGGAAGCTGACGGAAAAATGCTCGTTGCGCGTTCTTGACACGATCTATCCAACCTATACGCACGCCACGCGCCGACGCGCGAGCCTACCACGCCGACTCGACCCTTTGAAGCGCCTCGAGCGCGTGGACGGAGCCCCTTTTCTTTGTGTCAATGGCAGTGTCAGCACATTTCGCGCTAAGAAGAAAGGCAATGGAGTTCGCCGCCAAGGTAGACACGTGGTTTCTTCTTTCGTTCTACGGAGGGGGGCTCTTGATGTTTGCCGGCGCTTTCGTTCGCCGGGGGGTTCCGAGCTTGATCCGAGTCCTGTTGCTCGTGCTGGCGATGATGTTCGTTGGTGTCGCGGTGTTCGTCGACAATCGGGCATACATCGTCGACGGCACGGCGCTTCACGAAAAGGACCTTTTTGGCACACGGCCGTTTCGCGATCTGAATCGCGTGCAGAGCGTCCGGCCTTCCAACAATCCGCGCGGCTCCAAAGCCGCGTCACTGGATCGGCTGCGCATCGAGGGCGATGATGGCAGCGTCGTGTTCATTGCCGTCGAGGACAAGCCCGCATTCCTCAGCGCGCTGGCAGATCACTCGCGGTTGGTGCCCGATGGGGACGGCTTGGTGCAGGGGCCCCAACGCCCATGACCGTGCAGGCCAGGGCTAGCTTTTCGACTGTTGATACGCGGTTTTCAGCACCTCGACCGAGCGCTCCAACGCCGCCCCTTCTTCTGTGTCCATTTCGGGCTCGACTACTTCGATGGCGCCGTCGGCGCTCACAATCGCCGGAAGTGAAATCGCGACATCGCGAATCCCGGCCGCGCCTTCCTGCACGCGCGAGACGGTGAGAATTCGCCGTCCGCCGCGGAGCGTCCAACGCAGCAGCGCGGCGGTTACCAAGCCGATTGCGTGGTTGGTGGCTCCTTTTCTCGAGATGATTTCGTAGGCAGCGTTGCGCACCTCGCCTGCGATCTCGACCTCCTTTTGACGAGTCCATCCGGGCCACTTGCGAAGCGGGACCCCACCGAGCCGCGCCCCCGACCAAAGCACGACTTCCGAGTCGCCGTGCTCGCCCACCACCTGGGCATGAATCGAGCGTGGCTGCAGATCGAGCGCTCGGCCAAGAGCCTCTCGAAGCCGTGCAGTGTCGAGCATCGTTCCCGTGCCGATGACCCGCGCAAGCGGTAGGCCCGAAGCCTGCGCGGCCACCTGCGTCATCACATCGACCGGATTGGTGACGATGATCAGCAGACCACGCATTTCCGTAAGCTTCTCCGCAATCTCGTGCACGATTGCGGCATTGATTCGAAGCAGATCGAGTCTGCTGTCTTCGGGGCCTCCGCCCTTGCCTGCCGCAATGATCACCGCATCCGCGTCGACCATGTCTTCGATGGAAGCGGCTCGCACCGACGCGGTCGGATAGAAAGCTGCACCGTGTGCGAGGTCCATGGCCTCGCCCTCAGCAAGCCCGGGCTTGGCATCGCTCAGGAGGAGCTCCCTCGCGACCCCGCCATGAAGGATGGACGTCGCCACACTCGCGCCAACCCAGCCCATGCCAACGATGCCTATCTTCATCGGTTGCGCCAAGCCTCAGGTGGTTTGAGAGTGGCTAGTGTCCCGTAGGACTCTTTCCATCCGCTGAAAGACATCGTCGATGATGTGGGCCTCTGGCAAGATCGTGACCCGGAAGTAGTTGCGATAATCGACATTGAAGCTCGAGCCGGGCGCCACCAAAACATGCTGCGTCTCCAGGAGCTCCATCGCGAAGTCTTCGTCGTCGAACCCCGGCAGCTTGGACGTGTCAGCGCCGACGAAGGCATACATCGAGCCACGGGGCGCGACCAGGGTGAGGTACTCGCTGGCCTCGACGCCCTTGATCACGGCCTGACGAGACTCATACAAACGTCCGCCTGGACGGATCAGCTTCTTGAGGCTTTGGTAACCACCGAGCGCCGTCTGCACCCCCCATTGTCCCGGAACGTTGCTGCACAATCGAAGCGAAGCCAGAAGGTCGAGGCCATGTAGGTAATCCTTGGCAAGCTCATTGGTGCCGCTAAACGCCACCCAGCCCACGCGGAAACCACAAGCCCGGTAGACCTTCGACAACCCGCTGAACGTGCCGCAAAGGGTATTTTTCACCAGCGGCGCAATCGGGATGAACTCGGCATCGTCGTAGACCATCCCGTCGTAGATCTCGTCGCTGAACACGACCAGGTTATGTCGTTCCGCGAGCGCGACCATCGCCTCGAGGACCTCCCGGCTGTATGCGGCGCCCGTAGGATTGTTCGGATTGATGATGACGAGCGCACGGGTTCGGTCTGTAATCAGCCTCTCCAGCGCATCGACGTCAGGCTCAAACAGCTTCTCCGGGGGACACGGGTAGTGCACCGCCCGAGCCCCGTTCAACGTGACCGCAGCAGTCCAGAGGGGATAGTCGGGGCTCGGTATCAAGACCTCGTCGCCCGCGTTGAGCAGCGCGCGCAGCGTCAAATCAATTAGCTCGCTGACACCGTTCCCGATGAACACGTGCTCTGCCGTCACATTCATGACGCCGCGTTCCTGCTGCTGCATCACCACCGCTTCGCGCGCCGGGAAGATGCCCTTCTGGTGGCAGTACGCCTCGCTGCTCGGAAGGTTTTCGATCATGGCCATGCGCATGGTTTCCGGTGTACGGAAGCCAAAGAGGCCGGGGTTTCCGATGTTCATCGAGATGATTTCGTACCCCTGACGCTCCATCTCGTGCGCGCGCTGCGCCAGCTGCCCGCGTATCTCGTAGCGAACGTCGTGGAGGCTGTCGCTGCTCTGGATCTTGCTGCTCATCGTCTTGGCTCACTTCGAATCGCACTCATGATAGACACCGGCCCCGGTGTCGAGTGGCCAGCTGTTTCGGACCAGGGCGATTCAAACCGTCAGGCGGCCAAAGGCTAGTAGGAACTGCGCGGAGGTGGAGGTGCCGTGAAATGTCGTTGGCCTTTCAGCGCTTCTCGTAGCTCCCCTCGGAAGTCCGGATGCGCGATGGAGATCAACGCCTCCGCGCGTTCGCGCAACGTCATTCCGTGGAGATTGACCGCTCCGTGCTCGGTGACCACCCAATGGACGTGGCCGCGCGTCGTTACGACGCCCGCGCCCGGCTGGAGGTCCGAAACGATCCGTGAAAGCGCCCCTCGCTTGGCGGTCGACGGAAGAGCAATGATTGGCTTGCCCCCTTGGGAAAGCGCAGCCCCGTGGATGAAATCCATCTGGCCGCCAATTCCCGAGTAGATGCGATGACCCACGGAGTCTGCGCAGACCTGTCCGCTCAGGCTGATCTCGATCGCCGAGTTGATCGCGACGACTCTCGGGTTTTGTCGGATGATCGCCGTGTCGTTGGTGCGGTCACAGGGATGAAACTCGACCGTGAGATTGTCGTTGACGAAATCGTAGAGACGCTCGCTTCCAACGACAAAACTCGTCACCGAACGACCCTTGTGCACCTTCTTTTGGCTGTTCGTGATGACGCCGGCTTCCGCCAAGTCGACCACGCCATCGGAAAACATCTCCGAGTGGACGCCCAGGTCGTTCTTGTCGCCTAGGCGCCGTAGAACCGCGTCGGGGATCGCGCCGATGCCCATCTGCAGCGTAGCCCCGTCCTCGACGAGCTCGGCGATAATCTCGCCGATGCGCTTGTCGACCTCTGATTCCTGAGCGGGCTGATGGCTGTACAGCGGGCGGTCCGAGGCGATGAACGCATCGATCCGATCGAAGGGAACCGCAGTATGACCTTGCGTCCGCGGCATGCGGTCGTTGACCTCCGCAATGATCATCTTGGCAGACTCGCTGGCCGCCTTGGCCGTGTCGACCGACGTGCCGAGTGTACAAAAGCCGTGTCTATCCGGCGGCGACACCTGCACCAAGGCGACATCGAGCGGGATCTGTCCACTCGTGAACAGTTCCGGAATGTCCGAAAGAAAGATCGGAATGAAGTCAGCACGCCCCTCGTCGATCGGGGTTCGAAGGGCCGGCCCAGTGAAGAGCGAGACCGACAGAAAACGCCCACGATGCTGCGGCTCGGCAAAACGGCAAGGGCCGTTTAGATGAAGGTGATAGAGCCGTACCGCTTCGAGGTCTGTACGGTCGGCAAGTGCATCGAGGAGCGGTGTCGGCGTTGCTGCCGCGCCGTGCACGAACACCCGGCTACCGCTAGGCACGAGTGCCACGGCCTCCGCGGCGGTGACTGCCTGCTTTCTCCAATCAGGGTCCATGATGATCGTTCCGGCCAAAGGTAGCGCGAGTTTCCTCGAAAGCCCTTCAGCCCCCGAATTACGCAAAACGCCTGATCTGTCCACCTTTTGTTTGAGGAACGCAGTCGATCTCTCAGTCGCCGAGCCCCAGCATTCGGCCGAGCGGTGGTTCACCTCGCTAACCCATTGGAACTCCTAGCCGACTCTTACCAAACATCCCCGGATCCCATATCATTCGCGGGTCACCATGCCGACCGCGCGTGAATTGGAGATTCCTACCCTCGGCCCCTGCCGTTTCGAATCACCGCTTCAACTGAAGGGGCGGCGCTTTGAGGACGAATCGACTCGCGTCCGCCTTTTGCGTCACACCACCGCCCAACCATCGAAGGCGAGCGAGCTCTCACTCGAATGCGCGGGCGCGCGTCGCTGGCTCTTCTTCGATCCCGCACAAACAACAGCGGCGTTTGTCACTTGCGGGGGGCTTTCCCCCGGACTCAATAATGTGATCCGCTCGGGGTTCCTCGAGCTCAAGCACAACTACGGGGTCGAGCGTGTGTTGGGGATACGCAACGGCTATGCCGGACTCAATGCAGAGTCAGACCTTCCCCCAGTACCCATCACCGCGGACTTCGTCCGCAACATCAACTACCTTGGCGGCACGGTGCTTGGAAGCTCTCGAGGCGCGCAAGAGCCCGCACGCATGGTCGACTTCATGGAGTCGCAAGGAATCGACATCCTGTTCTGCATTGGTGGGGATGGCACGCAGC
>JBFICQ010000204.1:0-6567 GCA_041581895.1 Polyangiales bacterium
CTACGGCACACTCGCCGGAATCGCGAAACCCTGGAAAACGCGGGGAAAACGCGATCGTGGATTGGTCTCCGGAGGCAGAAGTCGGGGGTTCGAATCCCTCCGCGTCCGCCGCCTTTTCTAAGTGGAACTCCGATTGTTCGATGTCGTGTGGCGTCCACTCACGGGGCCTCGCGTCGGACTTATGGCCACGGTGGCCACTTCAAAACCGTAGCGCACTCGGCGCCCGGGGACCGCCTTACGTGGGGTCACCGATGAAATGCGCCAAGCCGCCGCCAATCGAGTTCGCGATCACGCGATGGCGTGAAAACCGGCGATCGGCGTTCATCGGCCACCGCGTCGAAATCGACGGGATCGAGCAGGATGTACCGCCCATGAGCCGGGCCGAAGCGCGCCGCTGGTGCCGCAGAAGGGCAAAGGCGGAAGGCTGGATCGATTGCGCGATCAGCGAGGCGTTCGTGGGCGGACGCCAGTCGTTTCAACGCGGACGCGGCTGGGGTCGCTGGCGCTCCCCTGAATGGATCGACCCCCGAAATTGCGAAACGGCCGCAGGGACCAACCGCGACCGCCTCGTGCATGTACGGGGCGGCATTCCAGCCAGCTGATCATCGATGTGCCGAAGCGCTTCTTTCTAGCGCCCCAGTTGCGCACTTCGAGTCGTCTCTTTCGCGAGCCCGAAGCCCCGAGATCGAATATAGTGGCGATTCCCCAGAGGAGGAGATCGCCATGTGGAGACGTGGTTTTTGGATTGCGACATTGGGTTCAGCGCTGTGCATTCTCGGATGCAACAATGACGGTCCCGGCGGTGAAATCGGCGTGTTTATCGACGGTCTCGTTCAAGGCGTCACCTACGAGACCCCCACCCGAAGCGGCGTCACCAATGACAGGGGTGAGTTCCGCTATGAAGAAGGCGAGAGCGTTACCTTTCGACTCGGTGATACCGTCTTGGGGTCGGCTGTCGGCAAGGCGCAGATCACGCCTTTTGATCTCGTCGGCATCGAGGTTCCGACAGGCGTCGAGCTGCGTCGTACTTGGTTCGAGATTCCTTTTGCTACTGTGACCAACATCGCTGTCCTTTTGCAAACCTTTGACGAAGACGCGGATCCTTCTAATGGAATCAAGATCACCAGCGATGTAAGCGCTCAATTTAGCGGGGCATCGGTCGAACTGGAGATGCGACAGTTTGACCTCTACGGCGACTTTAACTTTCGCCGCATCCTTGGGACGGCCAAACAACAAGGGCTGCTATCCGGGCAACACCAGCCACGTCATCCTGCGCTCGCGCTTGCGCATCTGTACCAATCGATCGGCGTCGACCCAAACCTCTTTGTCATTGCCGAGTTTCGTCGCGACGACGGCATCGACAGTGTGCTCGACAGGAGAATCACCTTCACACACGACACCGACGGCTTTCAAACTCGCGAGGAACGCGATGACGACGCGGACGGCGCACTGAATGAGGTCAACACCTGGGCGTACAACTCCAATAAATTCCCGACCCGGCGAACCATCGATTCCGACGGAGACGGATCGCTCGATCAGATCATCGACAATGAATACAACCAAGACGGCTATCTCATCTTTCAATCCTACGACGACGGAGCCGACGGAAGGCCCGATCTTACGTATTCATGGGAGCGGGACAGCTTCGGCAGCGTGACTCGCTTTGCCCAAGACACGAACGGCGACGGCATCGATGACGAAATCGAGTTCAACACCTACAACGACGCGGGTCAGATCATCCGCAAGGAGTACGATGACGACGGTAACGGTACGATCGACCGCGCGCGCACCTTTGAATACAACGAGGCCGGGCAGCTACTTCGAAGAGCGCTCGACAACGACCTTGATGGAACCGAGGACGACATCGACGTGTTCGAGTATGACGAAGACGGTAACCGCGTCAGTGAGAAATCCGACGAAGACGGTGACGGCGACTACGACCGCATCGTGCTCGACTTCTACGACCCAGCAGGAAACCGGATCCGGACTGAGACCGATACTGACGGAGACGGAACACCCGAATTCATCTTTCGACGAGAGTACAACGACGCGGGTCAGATCATCCGCGAGGAGTCTGAGGACGGCGGAGTGATCACACGCATTGCGACGCACGAGTACGATGAAGCCGGCAATGAACTCCGCTTGGAAGAAGACAACGACGCGGATCCGGAGGTCGATTTCGTACTAGCGTGGACGTACAACGACCAGGGTCTGGAGGTCCGTGAGGAGACTTTCCGCGACTTGGGCGCGGGCTTGGTCTTGTACCGCATCGCAATAAGCGAGTACGACGCCGACGGGAACAGGATTCGCCTCGACACCGACGAGGACGCCGATGAAACCGCGGACACACGGGAGGAGTGGGACTACATCTCCGCTAGTTTCGGCGCGCTTTTCTTTGACGACTAGAACCAGCCGTTTAGAGCGATGCCGCGCGTGCAGCAGCGATGATCGTCCGAGACGTACCGAGAACGCCGCCTTCCAGGAGCGCGGGCAGCTTTACCGCGCTCTCGACTCGAAAAACTTCTTGGCCACCCGAATCTCGTGGAGCAGAGGCTTCCTGTTTTTGAGGAACACCTCCTTTGGGACGGCATCCATGGTCGGCTCTGACAACGTTGCGGCCAGCGTCTTGATGTTGTCCTTGGCGAGCAGCTTTTCTAGGGCGTTCAATCTCGCCAGATAGCTCCGTGCGACCGCCTTGGAGTGAGCGCTTTTCTCGATGCCCGGTCGATTCTTCAGCGAGACATAGATCGGAGACGTATGCACGTTGCTCGTTGGCTCGAATACGCTGAATATGATCGGGTCGACGAACGTGTTCTCGTCGAAGCGCGACCCGTAGCCGCGCACGGCGAACCAGGACGACTCGTCGACACGACGTTTGACCCTGAATTCAATCTTTGACTCGCCTTTGACACGAGAGAACCGGTTCACGACGTTGCCGTTCTGCAGCAGTTCCACGGCGACCAGATCGTCTCGGTCAGGGTCAAAAACGACACTGCCACTCAGTTGCACGGTGGACGGTTTGTCCAGCACGAGTTCACTGCCGATGTCTTTGCCGTTGACTCGAAATTCCACGACGGGGCCGGTCGTCACGAAGGTGCGGCCCTGGCGCATGCTCTCGATCCATTTCCGGTAGGTCAGCGGCCCTAGGGGTTACTGACGGCCACCCGGTCAAAGAACTTCGCGACCGAGGCGGCCGCGTCCACGGGCCCGGACCCCGGGTCGCCCATCGAACAATCACCACTCGCCGGGAGCGCGTCCTGTGCCACATGGTAGGTCCCGTCCGCGCCTTTGATCTCAAGGCGCGCTGGAACGGGCTTGCCCGTCGTGGCGTCCTTGATGGTCAGGACCAGTGTCCCGGAGGACTCCTGTGCGGAGAGCGGACCTGCAACCAGTGTAGCTGAGAGCAGCAGAAAGACTGCGCTTCCGTAGGCGCAGATCAAAATACGACGTGCCCTGATCATGTGTGTCTCCCTTTCATTCTTGCGGATGTGCGGCCGGCACAATCCTCGGCCCAACCGGCATTGGACGTCAAGTCCCCCTGACGAGGATCAAAGGCCGCCGCCAGGCGGCTCATTTCAAAGCCGAGTGCGCGAACGCGCAACACATCCCCAAAGAAGACTTCGGGTTCTCAGCGACGTAGATCCAGTGCTTCGCACTAGTCCGCCCGAAACTGTTGGACCATCCCAAGGGGTAGGGTGATCGACGACGCGACCTACCAACTGAACCCGCGCGGCGTGTCCGAGTAGGAGAAAAGCCCTTTATGATCCTGGGCGTTTCTGGCTATGATGACCGCCGCGATGAGAACTAGCGAGGACAGGGCGTGCCGACACATGCCCACATTGCTCATGGGCATGGGCGCGCTGGTGTTGGTGGCCGGCGTCGTCAACGCCGCTGAGGCGCAAAGCGCCCAGGGCGTGCTCAACAAGATGCTGAAGCTCGAAAGCCAGCGGGCCAAAGGCGTCGACAACTATGCGATGGACGTGACGGTCATGGGGCACCAGCAGACGCTCTACTACGAGCGCGTGTCGATGCGCGGGCCCGATGGGAAGCCAATGCAGACGTTTCGGCTCGTGTCGTTTGGGGAGATGCAGAGCCGGCAGCAGGCAGGGCAAGGCATGTCACCTGAAGCTTGGGAGGCGTACTCCGAGGCCCTTCGGGAAACGGGCGCCGCGGTTGGCAGCGAGATGGACAAGGGGATGAACGAAGCGGGGTTTCCGCCGGGAATGCGCGACGCGATGGGGTCGGGCTCGGAGGCCGAGCCGTGGGCTTCGCCAAATCCGAGCACGATGATGGGGAGCATGGCGGACTTCGCGGACGCAGCGGGCAGAGCTTCTGCCGAGGCGAAAGCCGACGCGCGCGACGACGACATGGCGAAGAGCATGGCGCGCTTCAAGAAGCGGGCGAAGATCGTCGGGAAGGAATCCGTTGGGAAGCGACGTGCGATCCATGCGCGCGCGGACAAGCTGAACATCGTCGAGAAGTCGTCCGATGGCGAAGAGCTCGAGATTCAGGCGATCAGCCTCTGGGTCGATGCCGAGAAGTACGTGCCGCTCAAGATGCGGATGGAGGGCGTCGCGAGACAGGGAAAGAATTCGCGCGAGATTGTCATCGAGCGGCTCGACCAGGACTACCGAACGGTGCCGGGCAGCAAGCTCTACATGCCCTACCGAAACATCGTTCGCATGCAGGGGGTGCTCAGCCCCGAGCAGAAGAAGCAAATGGAAGACGCGCGCAAGCAGCTTGCCGATTTTGATAAGCAGCTCGCGGAGATGCCGCCCGCGCAGCGCGCGCAGGTCGAACAGATGTCCGGCTCGCAGATGGCGATGCTGCGGAAGATGGTCGACAGCGGACAGATGGACGTGGTGACGGAGGTACGGGCGATTCGGGTCAATGTCGGACTCGAGGGAGCTGCTGCTGCGGGCGTCGGTGCGGGCGGCGGGAAGTCGGGTGCATCGGCGTCGGCTGGGTCCGGGGCTCCGGGATCCGCAGCGTTGGCAGCAGGTGGCGATCCGCTCGTGCAATCGATTCAGCGCGACTTGATTGCGCTCGGGTATGACCCCGGGAGCGCAGACGGGAAAATGAGCACGCCGACCATCGTCGCGATCTCGAAGTTCCAAGCAGAGAACGGGCTCGAGGTCACGGGCGAGGTGACGCCGCAGCTTGCAGGAATTCTTGCTGCCAAGCGCGATGCGGCTGGCGGGTCGGGCGCGGGCTCTGGGGGGAGCGCTGAGTCTCTCGACGAAGCTCAGAAGGTGTGTTTGCAGGCCAAGATCGACGCGGCCAAGAAGAAGAAGCGCGCGTTTGGACGGGTGATGAAGGCCGCGGCAGACAGCGCCTCGCGCTACGGCGGCAGCAATGTCAGTCGTGAGGTCGAAAGAGCGTCGCAGGAGGCGTACAAAGTCGACGCCACGGCGAAAGACCTCGAAGAGGCGGCCGATGCGCTTGGGCTGTCCAAGGAAGACGTCGAGGCCTGTCGGAATCCAGGCTGAGGCGCGGCCTACGTTGAGCAGGTATCAAGCATGGTGAGGCCGCGCGGCCTTTGGTTTTTCCAGTGTTTTGCGGGGTTTTTCCGGTGGTTGGCCGAAATCCGACCTGTCAGAAGCGCTCGGGTGCGAGCTCCCAAACCGTCGGTGAACGCCATAGGGCCGAGAGCGTGAGCTCGCGCATGTGACTGAACTCGCGCGGAAGCTTGTCATACAGCCGATCGAAGAGGGACTCCTGATCGTAGAGCTCCTTCTTCCACTCCTCGCGGTCTATACTCATGACCTGTTTGAACCGCTCTTTGGTGAAGTCGAGGCCGCGCCAGTCGAGCTCTTCGTATTGCGGCATCCACCCAAGCGGGCTTTCGGTCGAGCTCGCACGACCTCGCACGCGGTCCACGATCCAACGAAGGACCCGCATGTTCTCGCCGAAGCCCGGCCACACGAACTTGCCGTTCTCGTCTTTACGGAACCAATTGATCAGAAAGATGCGCGGTGGTCTGGGAGTATTGCGTCCGATCTCGAGCCAATGGTTGAAGTAGTCCGCCATGTGATAGCCACAGAACGGGAGCATCGCGAAGGGGTCGCGCCGAATTTTACCGACCTCGCCACCGGCCGCGGCAGTCTGCTCGGAGCCGATCGTCGCGGCCATGAAAACGCCGTACGCCCAGTTGAACGACTGAACGACGAGCGGCATCGTCGTCGCGCGACGCCCGCCGAACATGAACGCATGAACCGGTACGCCCGCGGGATTTTCCCAATCGGGATCGATGACGGGGCACTGTGATGCCGGCGCGGTGAAGCGCGCGTTTGGGTGGGCTGCGGTCCGCGCGCTCTCGGGCGTCCACTTATCGCCGCGCCAGTCGGTGAGCTCCGGGGGCGCCTCGTCGGTGAGCCCTTCCCACCACACGTCGCCGTCCGGCGTGAGCGCGCAGTTCGTAAAAACGCTGTTCGCGCGGCAGGACTCGAGCGCATTGTTGTTCGATTGGACCGATGTGCCTGGCGCGACGCCGAAGAAGCCCGCTTCAGGATTGATCGCCCTGAGCTGTCCCGTTGCGTCCGGCTTGATCCACGCGATATCGTCCCC
>JBFICQ010000205.1:0-6543 GCA_041581895.1 Polyangiales bacterium
CCACGGAACGACACGGCGGCCGGCAACGCATTCGAGGACGACCCGGGCGTGGAGAAGTTCATCTCGGGCTACGACTTTGACTTGGAGGACGATGAGGGGATGGACGATCCCGGAACGAAGTATGCGCTCGACATCACAGAGTACGTGAGGGGGCGTCTCACGAACGACGCCGACAAGAAGGTTACCGTCCTGATGGCCATCCCCACTTTGATCAATGTCGAAGGCTCGGAATTCAAATCGCGCGATATCCCGGAGGGAGAGATCTGCGACAGACCGTTCCTGCACTTTGAGTAGGACCGACTTGGGATTTGACCCATGGTCCCGTTGGCACTATCTAGCGGCCGCGAGAGGTTTTGAACGGCTTTCGATGGCAGATACGTACAACAACGTCCCGATGAGTGAGGGCATGGCCGAGCGCACGGTCAAAGAGGACACCTTCTGGACCGGCCCGAAGCTCGTCGTGCTCGGCTTCGCGACGCTGGGTGTGTGCTTTGCCCTGCTTTGGGCGATGGCGGAAGGCATCATCGGTCCGGACCAACACGAGGCCGATTGGGGGCACGAAACCCACATGCTTCAGCCCGGCGGCGGTCCCCTCGATTGAATCGGGGCGCGGCGAGCCCTGGTCAGTCGAAATCGAAATCGAGCTCCTCGGGCTCTTCACTCCTGAGCGAGTCGTCTTCACCCGGCTCGAAGGTGGCTTCGGAATAGAGATCGTCGAGGGACCAGCCGGCCTTGTGGTGGCGCCGGAGCTCTTCGCGCTCGAACTCGGCCAGTGAGAAATAGTTCTTCGGTCCTTTCGGCCGCATGTCTCCCCCTTTTTCGCCAGCGCACCCACCGAGCTTGGTATGGCGTCTGACTACTTTATCCTACACTGCAGCACACCCTACTCACCGGGATCGAGATGGCAAAAAAAAGGGGCGAGATTGAAACCAACCGGCCGCGCTGGTAGACGCAATCCATGAGTCGGGTCGTTGCGATCGCCAATCAAAAAGGCGGCGTCGGGAAAACGACGACGGCGGTCAACCTGGGGGCCAGCCTCGCGGTAGCCGAGCAACGCGTCCTTCTGGTCGACCTCGACCCCCAAGGCAACGCCTCGACCGGCGTCGGTTGCGACCCGGGCGACGACGAGATGGAGGGCTCCTACGAGCTCCTCCTTGGCGAGATCGAGGCCGCGGACGCGATCTACGAAACCGAGATGCCGTACCTGCACATCATCGCAGCGACGCAAGACTTGGTGGGGGTCGAACGCGACCTACTCCATGCGGGCGACAGCGCCACGCGGCTCCGCGACGCCATCGACGCGGTGCGCAGCGACTACGACTTCATCGTTGTCGACTGCCCACCCTCGCTCGGCATGCTGACGATCAACGCCTTGACCGCGGCCGATCTAGTCATCGTCCCGCTGCAATGCGAATACTACGCGCTCGAGGGGCTGTCACAGCTGGTCGGCACCATCGAGCGGGTGCGCGCTTCTGTCAACGAAGACCTCGAGATCCACGGCGTCTTACTGACCATGTTCGATTCTCGAAACAACTTGGCCAACGAAGTGGCCGAAGAAGTGCGCCGCCACTTCCGGGTCTACGAGACGATTATTCCCCGAAATGTGAGGCTCGCCGAAGCTCCTTCCCACGGAAAGCCAGTCATCCTGTATGATGCGTCCTCACGGGGCTCGTACACGTATTTGAACCTCGCGAGAGAGCTGCTCGATGACCTGGAGGTAGCGGCGTAGTGGCGCGAAGACGGTTGGGGCGAGGGTTGGACGGCTTGCTTCCGGCAGCGCCACCGGCGTCCGAACGCTCCGCGAAGAACACCGCTGCGATCGAAGACCTGCACCCAGGTCGCATGCAGCCCCGCACGCGGATGAACGCCGAGGCGTTGGCGGAGCTTGCCGCTTCGATCCGGGAGCATGGGGTGCTCGAGCCGATACTCGTGCGCAAGCGTTCGTCCGGGGGGTTCGAGATCATCGCCGGCGAGCGGCGGTGGCGGGCAGCACAGCAAGCAGGCCTCAAAGAGCTGCCGATCTTCGTCCATGACCTCAACGACGAGGGCGCATTCGAAGCGGCGCTCGTCGAGAACCTCCAGCGTGAAGATCTCAACCCGATCGAAACCGCGCGAGCGTTTCAGCGTTTGGTCGACGATTACGGCTACACCCAGGAAGCGATTGCAACCAGGGTTGGCAAAGAACGGTCGACGGTTGCCAATTCTCTTCGCCTTTTGAGGCTTCCAAAAGACGTCATGGACATGGTCGAGGATAGTCAGCTCAGCGAAGGCCATGCGCGGGCCCTCCTCTCGGCGCCCAACGTGAGCACGCTGAAAAGGCTCGCACGGACCGCAGTCGCGAAGGGCTGGAGCGTGAGGGAAGCCGAGCGGCATGCTCGAAAGGCCGCCCGAGGCGATGGCAATGGAGCGGCCAAAGCAAAGGCCGGCAAGAGCGCCAACGTCCGCGACCTCGAGAACCGGCTTTCGAAGGCTCTCGGCTCGACGACGACGATCCACGAAACCGGAAAAGAGCGCGGTCAGATCCGTATTCACTATGCAAGCTTCGACGAGCTCGACCGACTCATCGACAAGCTCACCTGAGAGCGGCTCGATGAATGTCGTAGTTCCACCCGTGAAGCCGCCTCTTGGGAGCTGGGATTGGTTGACCGAGACCGGTGGCGTGCTGACCCCCAGAGAACAACTCGCGCTGATCCCTGCCTTGGCCGGAACGTTTGGGCGGTTTTCTTTGGATCGGCTCCGACTCGCGCTTGGTGCCCGCGCGCGGCATTCGTTTGGCTCCGACGATCTCTGGCCGGCGGCTCCCGACTCGCAGCTCATCCGTCACGCCGAGGAAGAGGCCCGCGAGCTTCAGTCGCGTGCGGTCGTGAATCACGGCTATCGCACTTGGATTTTTGGGGTGGCGCTGGCCAAGCTCGATGGCGCAGCGCTCGATCCGGAGCTCTTTCACGCGGCGTCGCTCCTTCACGACTTGGGGCTCGAGCATCTCGAGCCCGGGCGGTGCTTTACGCGCCGAAGTGGCGAGTCGGCGGAAGCTGTTGCAGAGCGGTCCGGCCTCGATCGAGCCGACGCGCTGGCAATGATGAATGGGATTGCTCACCACATCACGCCTGGACTTCGCTACGAAGAGAGCGCGCTCGGATTCTACCTGCAGGCTGGCGCCATGGCAGACCTCGCTGGCCTCCGCACCTGGCAACTACCCAAGGAGATGCGGGCCCGCGCGGATCAAATGTATCCCCGAGAGCAGGTCCACGAACTGCTCGCCCGCTGTTGGCACGCCGAGGCCAAGGCGGTTCCCAACGGCCGGGCGCACTTCGCCGACAAGTGGAGCGGTTTTTCGCGCATCGTCCGGTGGTTCCCGGTCGCCTAGCGACTCAGCCAGCCCAGCTTGCGCACGACCCATAACGGGATGGTGGCGGACAGAAGCATGAGTCCAAGGGCAAGGGCGTAGCCGTAGCTATCGTCCAGCTCCGGCATGTGTTGGAAGTTCATTCCCCAAATCGCCGCGAGCAGTGTCGGGGGCATGAAGACCGTCGCCACGATTGAGAACCAACGGGCGCTCGCGTTTTGGCGGATGCCGATATACCCAACCGTGAGGTCCACCAGGTTCGCGAGCTCCTGCTCGATCGTTCCAGCGAATTCCTTCAAGCTGACGAACTCGCTGGCCATCCCTTCGAGCGCCTCTCGCGTCTCCGATGACAGGCTCACCCGCGGATCGTTCAAAAGGATGTGGAGCAGTCGGGCGACCACGCCGTTGGTATAGCGGACCTCGACGATGCGGGCCTGCTTGGGCCCGAGCTCGCTGAGCATGTGCTCCAAGTCGATCTCTGCCCTCGCCACGCTGCTCGACCCAAAGAGTTGGTGCGAGTGGAGGCGCACCTCGTCTTCGGCCTCGTCGAGGATCTGCGAAGCCCGATCCAAGGCCAGCTCCAAGATGCGGGCGAGAATCTGGGTCGGCGGATGGGTGTCGGGCTTCGAGGCGGACAACCTGCTGCCGGCCTGGTCGATGGCGGGCGTCGGTCCCACCGCAACGGTGACCAGCTTGCCGCGTCCGAGCACCACCGCGAGCTTTGAGCTCTCTTGTCCTTGTCCCCTACGCTCGGCGCGAAGCAGCGCTGTGACCTGCTGGTCGTCGATCTCCACATGACCATAGAGATCGAAATTCTGGGCGGCTTCCATCATGTCGAGCCGAAGTCCGAGCCTCTCGACGTAGTCGACGGCTTCGGCGGTGTTGGATGGATTATGGATCTCGATCCAGACCGCTTCGTCGGGTACCGGGTCATGCGAATGAAGCGGTTGGCTCTGGAATCGGTCGCCTTGGACGGTGTGAACCACGATCTGCATCGTCTTGCTCGCTCGCTAGGTGCGAACGCTTCTCGCTTCGGCTGCGTCGACCGTATTGCTGAGCAGCATCGCGATCGTCATCGGACCCACACCACCGGGTACCGGGGTAATGTATGAGGCGCGCTTCAATGCTCCCTCGAAGTCGACGTCGCCAGTGAGTGAGCCATCGTCCAGGCGATTGATCCCGACGTCGATGACCACCGCGCCTTCTTTGATCCAATCCCCCTTGACCAGATTCGGACGGCCGACTGCGGCGACCACGATGTCGGCCTCGCCGACCCGGTCGGCCAAGTCTTCGGTTCGCGAATGTGCCACCGTGACGGTTGCGTGCTTCTCGAGCAGCATCAGCGCGATCGGCTTTCCAACCAGCGTGCTTCGTCCGAGCACGAGGGCGCGCTTGCCCTTGGGGTTGCAGCCGACGTAGTCGAGCATCCGCATGCAGCCACTCGGGGTACAGGGCCGGAGGCCCTTTCGGCCCACGAACAGCAGCCCCGCATTGAACGGATGCAAGCCGTCGACGTCTTTTCGAGGGTCGATGGCGTCGACGATCGTTTGGTCGTCCAGATGGTCCGGCAAAGGAAGCTGCACCAGGATCCCATCGATGCCGGCGGCAGCGTTGAGCTTGGCGACGAGTGCCAACACGTCTGACTCGGTGGTCTTCGCGGGGAGCCGATGGACCTCCCCGGCGATCCCGACCTTGCCCGCAGCTCGTTCCTTGTTTCGCACATAGACCGTCGAGGCGGGGTCTTCACCCACCAGCACGACGTGAAGCCCGGGAGCCCTTCCATGCTTGGCGGAGAACGCCTCTGCTCGGGTTTTGACTTCGGCCCGCACCTCTTTCGCGAGCGCCTTGCCGTCGATCAGCTCACCCATGGCCGGGGGTGTAACAGCTGCCCGTTCTACGGACAAACCACCGTTGCTGGTGGAAATCGCGGCTTGGCGTGGTATGCCGCGTGCCCATGTTCGAGTCCGTGTCTCCCCAGGTTTCGTTCCCCGAGCTCGACGCGACCCACCTCGCGTTTTGGGAAGAGGCGCGCATTTTCGAAAAGACGCTGGAAGGCAGCGCCGACAAGCCTCCTTTCATTTTTTACGAAGGGCCGCCAACGGCCAACGGCATGCCCCACCCCGGGCACGTCATGACCCGCGTCATGAAGGACGTGTTCCTTCGGTACCACACGATGGGAGGCTGTTACGTGCCGCGCCGTGCAGGCTGGGACACCCACGGACTGCCGGTCGAGGTTGAGGTCGAGAAGGCGCTCGGGATCAGCGGCCGGGATGCGATTCAAGCCTACGGGGTCGAGGCCTTTAGCCGCCAGTGCATCGACTCGGTGTTCAAGTACATCGACGAGTGGCAGGAGATGACTCGTCGCATCGGGTTCTGGCTCGACTTCGATGCGGCCTACGTGACCTTCCACAAGTCGTACGTGGAGAGTGTGTGGTGGGCGCTCTCGGAGATGTTCAAGAAGGGGCTTCTCTACCAGGGCTACAAAGTCGTCTGGTGGTGGCCGCAGGGTGGCACCGCCCTTTCCGCAGGAGAGGTAGGCCAGGGCTACAAGACTATCGATGATCCGTCAGTGATGATTCGCTTTCCGGTCGTCGGCGAAGACAACACGTCGTTCCTCGCGTGGACGACGACCCCCTGGACCCTTCCGTCCAACATCGCCCTCGCGGTCGATCCCGACACCGTGTACGCCACGGTAGAAGTCGAAGGCGAGCGTTACATCGTGGCCGAAGCCCTCGTTGAAAAGGTGGTCGGTGACGAAGCCGGTCTCGTTTCGAAGCGTAAGGGCTCCGAGCTCGTCGGCATGCGGTATGAGCCGCCTTTTCGATACGCCGAGCCCGAAGGAGGCCCCGCGTGGGAGGTGGTCGACGCGGACTTCGTGTCTCTCGACAGCGGCACGGGCCTGGTTCATCTGGCCCCCGCGTTTGGCGAGGACGATTTCCGTGTCTGCAAAGACAAAGGGATGGGCTTTTTGCAGCTGGTCAATCCCGACGGCACGTTCCCAGTGACCGTGACCCACTTCGCGGGGCGGTTCTGCAAGGAGGCCGATCGGGACATCATTCGCAACCTTCGGTCGCGCGGATTGCTCTTCAAAGAAGAGGTTTACCGGCACGATTACCCGTTTTGCTGGCGTGCGATGGACGACCCTCTGATTCAGTACGCCCGACGCTCGTGGTTCATCCGCACCACCCAAGAGATCG
>JBFICQ010000206.1:0-6542 GCA_041581895.1 Polyangiales bacterium
AGTTGCGAAAGAGAAAAGCACAACTCTTGGGCTACGCCGACTTCTCAGACCTCGTCACCGAGGACCGCATGGCCAAAACGGGTAGCAAGGCGCGGGCGTTCATCGACGACCTCCGCGCAAAGACACTGGAGGCCTTCGATCGCGAGAACGATACGCTGACGAAGTACCGACGCACGCTCGAAGGCCCGACCACTCCTCCGGTTCGACCTTGGGACCTTGCGTACTACGCCGAAAAAAAGAGACATGCCGAGTACGATTTCAACGAAGAAGAGCTCCGGCCCTATTTCCCGTTGGACCGAGTTCTCGAGGGTCTGTTCGCCACGGCGCAGGCTCTTTACGACATCAAAATCGTCGAACGCGAAGCGTCAACCTGGGATGAGGCGGTGAAAACATACGGGATCCAAGACGCCAACGGCACGATGATCGCGGCCTTCTACGTCGACCTCTTTCCTCGCGAGAACAAGCGCGGAGGCGCGTGGATGAATGGCCTGATCGCATCGGCATATCGACCACACAGCCATTCGCCACATCTCGCTTTGTTCTGCGCCAACGTGAATCCACCGGTCGGCAACAAGCCAGCGCTCTTGACACACCGCGAGGTCGAGACCCTTTTTCACGAATTCGGCCACTTGCTTCACCACTGCTTCAGCCGTGTCAGCGTACGAAGCCTCGCGGGAACCAACGTCGCGTGGGATTTCGTCGAGCTTCCCTCTCAAATCATGGAGAACTGGTGCTGGGAACGAAGCGGGCTCGACCTGTTTGCCGCGCACTACGAGACGGGCCAACCGATACCAGACGAGCTCTATCAAAAGATGATTCGTGCTCGAACCTACCGCGCAGCCAATGCCCAAATGCGCCAGCTCGGTTTCGCTACTGTCGATTTAGCGCTCCATCGCGATTACCTGCCGGGAAGCGGTGCCGACGTGATGTCTTACACGAGGAAGATTCTGCAGGCGCACTCGCCATCCGCGCTCCCGGAAGACTACGCGATGCTCGCGGGCTTCATGCACATCTTTGCGCATCCCATCGGGTACGCCGCGGGTTACTACAGCTACAAGTGGGCCGAAGTACTCGACGCCGATGCCTTCACGCGCTTCAAGAACGAGGGCATCACCAACCCAGAGGTTGGTCGCGCGTTTCGTGAGGCGATCTTGGCGAAAGGAAACAGCGAGGAGGCTGCCAAGCTCTACGAGGATTTCATGGGGCGGGGCCCGGAGCTCGAGCCATTGCTCGAGCGCGCCGGCCTGCTTTAGCGCGAGGCGCTTCGCGTGGACGCGCTGACGGCCGTCGCTTGAAGATCGACGGACACGGCGATCTCGTTGGCGACCTTCAATCGTACGATCGACGGCACCGAGACGTCGTGGTCTTCGAGCGTGGCGGTGAAGTTGGCCTTGATCCGGAGATCATCCTTGCCCCCATCCACTGGAGTCCATTTGACCGTTCCGTCAGCCTCGACGATCTTCGTGATGCCATGCACGGTGAATTTGCCTTTCACCTTGACCTTGTTGCTCTTCTTGGGTTTCAGCGCTTGTGCACCGCTGACCTCCATGATCTCAAAAACGACGTGCGGGTACTTCTTTGCATCTAGCCAGCTATCGCTTTGGAGATGCTCGTCTCGCAGGTCGTTGCCAGTCCGCATCGAGACCACGGGGGCTTTGAACGTGCCTTTCGTCGTCGAGAGATCGGCAGGGTCGAATGTCACCGCTCCACTCACCTTGGTGGTGATTCCCTCCATGGTTTCGAGAGGCGCGTCCGACACGAAAGTCGCCTTCCCTTTTTTTACCTGGAACTTGGTGGCGTCGGCTTGCGAGATGGCCGGCGCGGCCAAGCAGACTGCCAAGATCAGCGCGACCTTGCTCGTTCTGTGAATCATGCCCCGATTCTCCTAACCCTAATCCCTCTATGACATTGTAGGACGTGGGTTACTTCGCCGCTATTCAAGCTGCCGCGACGATGGGAGCCGTCTCGTGAAAGGTCCATCTTTCGTTGTCGCGCGCCGCTCTTTGCAGCTCCCATTCGTCGCGAAAAAGGGCGACTGGGCGGCGATCTCGATCCAGCACCGCCATGGGAATTCGACGCGCCTTCAGTTCGTCACACCCGCCCACCCCATCGACCCAGCGGGCGTGTTGGTACGGCAAGAGGTCAAAACTCACCTTGGCGCCGTATTCGTGCTCGAGTCGGAAGACCAACACGTCGAATTGGAGCCGCCCCACTACGCCGCAGATTGGATCCTTCTCCCGTCCAGGCTCGATGAACAGCTGCACAGTGCCCTCTTCCGAGAGCTCATGGATGCCCTTTTGAAGCTGTTTGCGTTTGAGCGGATCGAGTAGCTGCAGGCGGGCGAAGTGCTCCGGTGAGAATCGTGGCACGGCATCGAAGCTCATCGGGCCTTCGGTCGAAAGCGTATCACCTATACGAAAGAGACCCGGGTCGTAGAGACCCACGATGTCGCCCGCGTAGGCCTCGAGAACGCTCTCTCGCTCTTGCGCGAAGAACTGCTCGGCTCGGTTGAGCCGCACCGCTTTGCCGAGGCGATAGTGGTGGACGCGCATTCCACCCTCGAATCGCCCCGAGCAGATCCGCGCAAACGCGATTCGATCGCGGTGCGAAGGGTCCATGTTGGCCTGCACCTTGAACACAAAAGCGCTGAACCGGTCGTCGGCAGGGTCGACGCTCACCTCTCCAGCCGCCTGGCGCGGCCCAGGAGGCGGGCAAAGGCCCTTGAACGATTGCAGGAACGGCTCGACTCCGAAGTTGGTCAGAGCGCTGCCGAAAAAAACTGGCGTGATGTCACCCGCCAGAAACCGCCCTTCGTCCCACTCCTCGCCGGCGCCGTCGAGAAGCTCGATCTCCTCGCGCAACGTTGCGGCCGCTTCCTCGCCGAGTAGCAAATCGAGCTCGGGATCGTCGAGCCCCGTCACCCGCATCTCGGCCCGCTTCTCCTGACCCTGTGCGGCGTGCTCAAACCGGATCACCAACTTGTTGATGCGGTCGTAGACTCCCTGAAAAAGGTCCCCGCTCCCGATCGGCCAGGTGAAGGGGACCGTATGAACCCCGAGAACCTCCTCGACCTGGCTCATGAGGCCAAAAGCGTCCCGAGCTGGGCGGTCCATCTTGTTGATGAAGGTGACGACGGGCGTCTGCCGCATCCGGCATACGTGAAAGAGCTTCCGAGTCTGCGGCTCGACCCCCTTGGCTGCATCGAGGATCATGATCCCGCAATCAGCCGCCATGAGCGTCCGATACGTATCCTCGCTGAAGTCGTTGTGGCCTGGCGTATCGAGAAGATTCCAGCGCACGTCGTCATAATCGAACTGCAAAACCGACGTCGTCACCGAGATGCCGCGCTGCTTCTCGAGGGCCATCCAGTCGCTCACTGCCGAGCGCTTGGCTTTGCGCGATTTGACCGCACCGGCCGCATGGATGGCTCCACCGTAGAGCAGAAGCTTCTCGGTCAACGTCGTCTTGCCGGCATCTGGGTGCGAGATGATCGCAAACGTGCGCCGTCGTTCGAATTCGCTTTGGGTCATAGCCCGCGCGCCAACATAACCATTGTGCTCGGTTGCGCCAGTCCGCGAACGTGCTGTGATTCGCCGGCGGCGATGCCAGAGTTATATCCAGAAATCGAGCCCTATGACTCTGGGCTTCTAGGCGTCGACGACATCCACTCGATCTACTACGAGCAATGCGGCAATCCGGAGGGGAAACCCGCTGTTTTCGTCCATGGAGGGCCCGGCGGTGGCTGTAACGCGGTCCACCGACGCTTTTGGGACCCTTCAGCGTACCGCATCGTTTTGTTCGATCAACGCGGTTGTGGCCGGAGCATGCCGCATGCAGAGCTCCGAAACAACACGACCTGGGACTTAGTCGACGACATGGAGCAGCTCCGTCAGCACCTGGGGATCGACCGCTGGCAACTCTTTGGGGGCTCATGGGGTAGCACCTTGTCCCTGGCGTATGCGCAACAGCATCCGAGCAGGGTCACCGAGCTCGTGCTCCGGGGGATCTTCCTCCTGAGGCGCCGTGAGATTCTCTGGTATTACCAAGACGGAGCTAGCCGGATCTTTCCAGAAGCCTGGCAGGAGTATCTCGCCCCGATTCCCGTCGAGGAGCGCGATGACATGGTCGCGGCCTACTACAAGCGCCTCACGAGTAACGATCGGGATGTCCGAATGGCGGCTGCTCGCGCGTGGAGCACTTGGGAGGGCAGCACGAGCCGTCTAGTCCCCGACGCCGATCTCATCAAACGAACCGGCGAGGATCAGTTCGCAGAGGCTTTTGCACGCATCGAATGCCACTATTTCATCAACGGCGGCTTCTTCAAGAAGGACGGCGAGCTCCTCGACAACGTCGCACACGTCCACCACTTACCCGCGATCATCGTTCAAGGCCGCTACGACGTCGTCTGCCCGGCCGAAAGCGCCTACGAGCTTCACTGCGCGTGGCCCAACAGCCAACTCCACGTCGTTCCCGACGCCGGTCACTCCGCCCTCGAGCTCGGGATCAGCGCACAGCTCGTTACGGCGACCAATTCGTTCAAGCAATAGAGCGCGGACGGTGGTGCGAGACAAACCGCGGCCGCAGTCCGGGCCTAGCGAGAAAATTTCCGATACTTGATCCGGTGTGGGATCTCCGCATCGCTGCCCAGGCGCGCCTTTCGGTTGGCGGCGTAGTCGGCATACGAACCCTCGAACCAGACGACTTTGCTGTCTCCCTCGAAGGCCAGGATGTGGGTGCAGATGCGGTCGAGGTACCAACGATCATGGCTAATGATCATGGCGCAGCCTGGAAAACCGAGGATGGCCTCCTCGAGAGAACGAAGCGTATCGACGTCGATGTCGTTGGTAGGCTCGTCCAGAAGGAGCACGTTTCCGCCGCTCTTGAGGAGCTTGGCGAGATGGACGCGATTGCGCTCCCCGCCAGACAGGTTCTTCACAGGCTTTTGTTGATCGCTCCCGCGGAAATTGAACCAGCCAACGTACGCTCTCGACTTCACCGTGCCCACGCCGACGTCGATCTCGTCGGCGCCGCCGGTGATCTCTTGGAACACGTTCTTGCCGTCATCGAGGGCGTCGCGGCTCTGGTCGACGTAGGCGATTTTGACGGTATCGCCCACTGTGACGGTCCCTGCGTCGGGCTTTTCGTCACCCACCAGCAATCGAAAAAGCGTCGTCTTGCCGGCGCCGTTGGGGCCAACGATGCCCACGATGGCCCCGCGCGGCACTCGAAAGCTCAGGTCCTCGAACAGCAGCTTGTCTCCGTAGCCCTTGGTGAGCCCTTCGACCTCGAACACCTGGGTCCCGAGCCGCGGGCCGGGCGGGATTCGGATCTCGTTGGGATCGCGCCTCGCTTTGGCGGCTTCTGCAACCAGATTCTCGAAGGCCGTGATGCGTGCTTTGCTCTTCGCCTGACGCGCCTTTGGCGACGAGCGCACCCACTCGAGCTCGCGGGCGATCTTCCGTTTTCGCGCGCTGTCTTTCTTGTCTTCCTGGCCAAGGCGCTCACCCTTCGCCTCGAGCCATTGCGAATAATTACCCTGAAAAGGATGCGCCTCGCTACGGTCGAGCTCCAGGATCCACTGCACGATCTCGTCGAGGAAATACCTGTCGTGCGTCACGAGGATGACACACCCCGGGTACTGCTGAAGATAGCCTTGAAGCCACGCCACCGACTCGGCATCGAGGTGATTGGTAGGCTCGTCGAGCAGCAGAAGCTCCGGCTTTTCGAGTAGCAGTCGGCAGAGCGCCACCCGTCGCTTCTCTCCACCGGAAAGCGATTGGGGGTCGGCATCGGCCGGGGGTAGCCGTAGTGCGTCCATGGCGATCTCGAGCGTGCTCTCGAGGTTCCACCCGTCGACGGCATCGATACGGTCTTGAAGCGCGGCCTGCCGGTCGAGGAGCTTGGTCATCTCATCATCGTTCATCGGCTCGGCGAGTTTCATGCTCACCTCGTTGAACTCGTCGAGAAGGGCCCGGACCGGCGCGACGCCGACCTCGACGGCCTCGCGAACCGTGTTCGCAGCGCCGAGGTCCGGCTCCTGGGGTAGATACCCAACCTTCGCGCCAGGCCGAATCCAAGCTTCGCCGCTGAAGGTGTCGTCCTCGCCCGCCATGATGCGCAACAACGAGGACTTGCCCGTCCCGTTAACGCCGATGACCCCTATCTTCGCGTCCGGAAAGAACGAGAGATAGAGGTCTTCGATGATCTTCTTGTCGGGGGGATGAACCTTGGTGACCCCCTTCATCGTGAAGATGAACTCTGCCATGAGCTAATAGACGGCTCTTCGCCTAGTCAGCCACATAGCAACCATGATCAACGCGATCCAACCGAGCGACGCCGTCTTTGCAGCGCTCACGCTACAGCCATCCGAAGTGCGGGTGTCGCTGCTCGCAGGTCCCGTCCCTTCTTGCGTCTTCGGCTCCGGTTCCGGTGGACGAGCCTTCAGGTCGAGCTCCGGGATGTCGGTTTGAATGAGCTGGGGCAAACGATTGGTGAGCGTAGGGATCGTGCCACCTTCGAGCATGGTGTTGGTGGCCGCGAAG
>JBFICQ010000207.1:0-6539 GCA_041581895.1 Polyangiales bacterium
GCTTCGGGCACTCGCTGATCGTCAGGGTAGTCGACGACGAACCTCCGCAACTGGATGAGCGCATCTCGGGCGGCGCTTTGGTCGCGCTCGTGGCGCGGCGGTGTCATGAACCAGCCTCCAGGAATCTGCTTGTAATAGGATTCCGCGATTCGAAACCGAGCATACGGAATCTCTTTGTGCGAGGGACGTATGCGAACGAACTGACGATAGGTCTGGATCGCCTCGGGGTAACTTTCGTTCTTGAACTGGCAATCCCCAATCCGAAGCTCCGCAAGCGCGGCAAAGCGGCTGTAGGGGAACTCCCTCCGGATGTCGCGAAACAGGGGCTCGGCGCCGAGGCAATCTCCGCGACGAAAATCGAGCAAGGCCCTTTCGTAGGCGCCCCTCGCGTCCTCTCCGCGCTCGATCGTGCTGCCTTTGCTCCTCGTCTGGCCGCTGCTGCCGCCACACGCGCAAGCGACTGCCAGGAGCACGAATAAGACGGGCCTGAGGAGACGTACCGACATCGCCACCGGCGTAGCCGTTGTGCCCCGATCGAACAAGTCGACGACTCGCAGCCGCCTGGGGCGTCAGGCGCTTGCCATGTGGCTGTCGATCACCCGGGCCGGATCGATCCCAAGGCTCGCGAGAGCCGCCTCCCAACGCGCGTCGACCGGGGTTTGGAAAATCAGATCGTAGTTTAGGTCAACGGGGATCCAAGAGCCTTCTTTCATTTCGCGTTCGAGCTGCCCCGCCCCCCAACCCGCATAGCCAAGCATCATTGCGCAAGTGTTGGGACCGTCGCCGCGCGCGATTCGTTGAAGAAGCTCGAGCGATGCGCTGCAAGCGATGCGTTCGCCCACCGCAATCGTGCGCCCTGAGCTCGGCTGCGGCACACCCTCCGCGTCGTAAAGGATCCAACCCGATTCCGGCGCGACTGGGCCGCCGAGCAGGACCGGGGCATCGACCGTCTCGGCCGCGTCGCCGTCTACGCCGACCTCTTGAAACACGTCACCCATGCCCAGATCGGTCAACCGATTGACCACAAACCCGAAAGAGCCTTCGTCGCCGTGATCGATGAGCAAGACGAGCGTATGATTGAAGAACGGACATCTCATCGACGGAGATGCAACGAGGAATCCTGGTGCCAATGACCCGGCCACGAATCGAGACTGCCACCAAAAGACAAAGGTCGCGAGCCCAATTTGGGGGGATTCGGAAATGAGCGCATTGCGCGCCGTATATCGATCGGGCGCGTTCCTCTCGCTCTCCGCGGGGATACTGGCCGCATACGAAATTAACCGCTTTTTCGTCCCCAAAGAGCTACATGAGCCGCTCGCCGAGACCTATCGCACCTACCTGGTGAACCGCCTCCTCGGCTTGTTCGGAGCAGAGATCGCGATCGCCGGTGAGGTCGCTCACAACCCCGGGGTTCTCGTCGTTGCAAATCACCAGAGCGCGCTCGACATTGCAGTCATGCTTTCCATTTTCGGGGGCGTGATGGTGAGCCGTCACGATGTCGCGGACTGGCCACTTCTCGGGCGGATGGCCAAGCACGGTGCCACGATCTTCGTCGATCGAGACGATGGTCACAGCGGAGCCGCTGCGGTACGGGCCATGCAAAGGCGCCTTTGCGAAGGCCGAACGGTCGTGGCGTTTCCCGAGGGGCGCACGTTTCCTGAAGACACAGTACACGATTTCCATCCAGGTGCATTCGCGGCGGTTCGCGCCCTCAACGTGCCGGTCGTGCCCGTTGGGCTCGCCTATTCACCCGCGGTGCCATACGTCCACGAATCGTTCGCCAAACATCTAGGAAGGATCGCCGCAAGGCCACGCACTCGGGTTTCGGTGCGCGTGGGTGAGCCGCTGCCCCCGGGCCTCGACCCCCGCAACGCGGCAACCGCCGCGCGCGCCCGCGTTCAGGAGCTGGTCATCGATGGTCGCGAGGAGCTCGGTGCGAGCTGACTCCCAGTTTCCGTCTCGCTACCAGCGCCGGTGGCAAGCCAACCATCTGTTCGGGGACCTCGCCGATCGATACGCTGGTTTCTATGCACAGTCCGACCCCGTGGCGGACCGGCTAGCGGTTTGGCTTCTGGCAGAGGGTAAGACTGGACGAGCTCTTTTCGAGCAGGCGCTCGACCGAGGTATTGCGACCGTTGCAAAGCCGTCGTCGGAGCTTCGGGACTTCTTCGAGGCGATCGAACCGATTCCGCTTTGGGTCGACTTCCAGCAAATCAACCGGGGGGCGCTCGCCTATCAGCGCTTCGGTTTGGTTGGGATGATCATTCTGAGCGCTTGGTCGTTGCTAAACGGCTACCACTCGAGCGCCGCGGTGAAGCCCCTCGCCATCACTGGGCAGTTGCGAGACAACCCTCAGCGGCGACTCGCAGAAACGGCACGCTTCGTGAGCGAGGCGACCCAGGTGAACGGTCTGCGGCGTGGGCACCGCGGTCATGAGATTTCGGTGCGAGTGCGTCTGATCCATGCGCACGTGCGTCGTCAGTGCCTCGCGTCCGAATGTTGGAAAACCGAGCAGTGGGGGCTGCCGATCAACCAAGCAGACATGTTTGGCACCCTCCTCGAGTTTTCCTTGTTGATGATGGATGGGGCGCGCCGGCTCGGTTTCGAGCTTACCGAGTCCGAAGCCGAGGCGATCCTCGCGTTGTGGCGCTACTGCGGACATCTGAGCGGTGTCGATCCATGGTTGCTCTCGCACCTTCGGGCCGAAGCGGAAACACGGCGGATTGCGGAGTTGATCCGCCTGGTGCAGCCAGGTCCCGACGAGGATTCGGTAGCGCTCGCCGAGGCGCTGCTCGGGGTCCCCGGCCAGAACGCCTCCGGGAAGGCCCCCAACTCGGTCGCGCGCTTCGTCACTCGCTTTCATCACGGGTTGGCTAGAGCGCTCAACGGGCACGAGGTTGCAGACGATCTCGGTCTACCCGATGACCTATGGCAGTACGTGGAGTACCCGACTCGAGCGATCATCGCGCCTCTCGAGAGGCTTCGGCGGTGGGTACCGGGCGGAAACCGAGTGGCGGCTCGAATTGGCAATCAGGCCGTTCGCCGAGACCTGTCCCGCCTCCTCCGGGGCATTGAGCCGACGTTTGGCGCCAAGTCCTGACTCTGCGAGCTTTTGGGCTCCAAAGCGCCTCTTGGCTACGATTGAGAGGCAACGCGCCCCGAGCCCGAATCGAGCAAGTTGATGGTCCGCCTTCTACGTAAGTCCAAGGACACGACACCGCCGCGTGACGACGATGTTTGGGCGCTTCTCCCGAGCGCGGTTTGGGATATCGACTTTGCAGAGGTGCTTTCGTGGATCGAGGCTCAAGGATGTCACGATGCTGACGAGTTCAAGCAACTCGTGAGAAACGACTCTAGCGCCCTCTCAGAGTGCTTGCATCGCACGCGCATCCGGAGAGCAAGCGCCGGCGCCATCGCATTGGTCGGTGCATCGAGCGAGGAGGAGTGTATTCGTCGCATGCCGGATTTGCTTACCGCCGAGTCAAAAGCTGATTTTCTGCGCGTTCTTCTTGCGGCATTTCGGAACGAAACCGACGTGCATCTCGAAACTGCGATTACCACGTGCGCGTTGGAGCCGCGCGACGTTCGTGTGCATTGGCGCTTCGTGCCTGACCAGGATGGCAAGTTCGCTCGGGCGATCGTGTCCGTCACCGACATGACCGACGAGCGCGAGCTCCAGCAGCGCCTCCTGCTCTCCGAGCGAATGTCCGCCATCGGAACGCTGACCGCGAGCATCATTCACGAGATCAGGAATCCCCTGACGTTCGTGTGGAGCCATCTTCGCTCGCTTCGGAGCACGGACACGAACCTGCCCAACGAGATGAGCACGTTGGTGGATGAAGCGTATGAGGGCGCGGATAGAATTCGAACAATTTCGAAGGAAATCACGGAGTTATCACATGGGGAGACCCCGGCCGAAACCGGGGTGGTGGACCTGAAAGAGGTCCTCGATAGCGCGATCCGGATGGCGCAGCCCGAGGTGCAGCACCGCGCGTCAATCGTCCGCGAGTACGAAGAGGGTGCGCTCTACACGCGGGGGTCGAAGACTCGCGTCGGTCAGGTGTTTCTCAATCTGATCGTCAATGCTGCGCAAGCGATCCAGCCGGGCGATCTTTCGCGCAATACGATCACGGTTCGTGCGCGCACCATCGAAAACGACCGCGTTTGTATCGAAGTGCAGGACACCGGTCCCGGAATTCCAGCACAGCTCTTGCGGCGCGTGTTCGATCCGTTCGTGACCACCAAACCCGCTGGCCGCGGCACGGGGCTTGGGCTTTCGATTTGTCGAAGAATCGTTCACTCACTCGAAGGCACGATCGAGATTCAGAGTCATCCGGGCCAGGGCACAGTCGTGCGCGTGGTGCTCAAGCAGGCGGTGGGGTCACCCGTGCCGCTTTCAGCCCCACCGCCGTCGACCACAGCCGTTCGACTCGCTGCGGGTCGACGCCTGCGCGTGTTGGTCGTCGACGATGAGCCGGTCATCGCGAGATTGATTCAAAAAGCACTCGTCGGACACCAGGTCACGATCGCGCACGATGGTCGACAGGCGGTCGCGCTGATGGGCGAGCACGCCTACGACGTGATCCTCTGCGACCTGATCATGCCGGAGATGACCGGAATGGACGTGTACCGGGCAGCCCTTCAGCGAGCTACTCCCATGCACGAGCGCATCGTCTTCATGACCGGCGGCGCCTTCACCCAGCGGGCGAGGGACTTCCTTCAAAGGGTTCCAAACATGCGAATTGAAAAGCCTTTCGACCTCGCGCACCTCGAGCGCACCATCCACGAAGCCGCCGACGCGGCCGAGTCCACTCCAAGCCGAGAGTCCGTCCACCCGTAGAAAAAAGCGGCCCCTTTCCTCTTCGTGAGGGTTAATTCGATGGTTCATGGGCAAGCCACGCATGATCGTCATTGGGCTCGACTGCGCCTCGCCGGCACTGGTCTTCGACCGCTATCGGGACTCCATGCCGAACGTGCGCACGTGGATCGAGCGCGGGACTTGGGGTCCGCTGCGTAGCTCGGAGCCCCCGATCACAGTCCCGGCGTGGACCTGCATGCTCTCTGGGAGAGACCCGGGGGAGCTCGGGCTCTACGGCTTCCGCAACCGGATCGTCGGTGAGACGGGTTTACGAATCGCCAACGGCGGCGATGTACACGTGAAGCGCGTCTGGGACTGGCTCGGAGAGCAGGGCTTTCGGGTGGCTCCTTTGTTTGTTCCGCTGACTTCTCCACCGAGCCCGGTTCGCGGAGAGATGATTTCAGGGTTCATGACCCCGGGCGGCAACGCGCCCTGGTGCTTTCCTCCGGCCTTGGCACAGGAAATCGAGGCGCGGTTCGGGCCGTACACGCCCGACGTCGAGAACTTTCGAGCCGACGACCTCGAACGCATCCGTGACGAGATCCACGCAATGACTCGACAGCATTTCCAGATCGCCAGATACGTATGGGAAGAAAAGAGGCCGGACTTCATGATGATGGTCGAGATAGGGCTCGACCGCTTCCATCACGCCTTTTGGCACCACATCGACCCCAATCATCCTAGGCACGAGGCGGGAAACCGATGGGCCGATGCGGGGCGTGAGTACTACGCGCTCCTCGACGCGGATATCGGCCGCCTGCGCGAGCTCGCCGATGAAGACACGACCTTCTTGTTGGTGAGCGACCACGGCGCACGCGCGATGCGCGGAGGCTTCTGCATCAACGAGTGGCTGATCGCGCGGAAGTACCTAGTGCTCAAGGAGCCCCCGAGCAGCGTCTCCCCGCTCACCCACGACCGAATCGATTGGTCTCAGACGCGAGCCTGGGCGGAAGGCGGTTACTACGCGCGGATCTTCCTAAACATCGCGGGACGCGAGCCAAAGGGACGAGTATCTCCGCACGAGGCGAGTGCCCTGACGAACCAATTGCAGCGGGAGCTCAGTTCTTTGCGAGACGATCAGGGCTCTGAGGTACCCACGCTTGTCCGCAACCCAAAGGAGCACTACCGGGAGGCTCGCGGCTTTCCCCCGGATCTCATGGTCTACTTCGACGACCTCTCGGTTCGAGCGATCGGGTCGGTTGGCCACGGTCGATCGATCGTCGCCGAAAACGACACCGGACCGGACACTTGCAACCACGACTGGAACGGAATCTTCGTCATGAGCGGCGCGCGGGTGCCTGCCCGCGGTCGAATCGAGGGCGCCGAGATCTACGATGTCACGCCCACCATCTTAAGCGCATTCGGCATCGAACGACCACCCGGGATTTTGGGAAGAGACTGGACCCTCTGAGCCCTGCTAAGCTCCGTCCGTGACTGCGCGGGCGCTGGCGATCGGCCTCGATGGGCTCGACCTCGGGGTGGTGGAGCAGTTTGGCGCTGAGCGCCTGCCCAACCTCCACCGCGTGATGAGTCATGGCGCATACGCGGCACTCGAGTCGGTGAAGCCTCCGGCAACGCTACCCAACTGGACGACCTACTTGACGGGCGTTGATCCCGCCCGTCATGGCGTCTTCGACTTTACGACTCGGCGTGGATACCAAGTGCGGTTCACAGCGGGCAC
>JBFICQ010000208.1:0-6522 GCA_041581895.1 Polyangiales bacterium
ACCTGAGGGCGGTCGAGAAGTGGGACGGAACCCAGCCCCTGGTCGTCGGGGAAGGCGGCGCGATCATCGATCTAGGTCAGATCAAGCGGGCTGCCGGGCGCTAAGGAGGCGCGGGGCCGGCTTTCAGCGGGATCAGCCACCGAACCCAGCGATGAACGTCCCGTAAGCCCAGGTTGCCGGGGCTGTGAACATCAGCGCATCGACGCGATCGAGAAGGCCGCCGTGGCCGGGAAGAATTCCCCCGCTGTCCTTGACGCCGCTGCTCCGCTTGAGCACCGACTCGAAGAGGTCGCCCGCCTGACCCGCGACACCGGCGATCACGCCGAGAGCGACTGCGTCGAGGGCGGAGAGCGCGGGCACGAAGAAGCTGATCACGAGCGCAAAAAGGACTGAGCCGGCGAGACCGGCACCTGCGCCCTCCAGCGTCTTTTTGGGAGAGATTCGTGGGGCGAGCTTGGTCTTCCCGAACTTGCGGCCGAAGAAATACGCCGAAGTATCGCTTCCCCATGCGAGAGCGAATGCGAGCAGGACCCACGCGCCCGTTGGAGGGAAGTCGCGTATTAGATCGACGGTTGCAAGCGTACCGCCGATATAGACCGGTGTCGCGAGCAACCAGCCGATGTGAACGCTCGCGTTCTCAAGTGGATCCTCTTGCACCATGCTGAGCGCCATCGCACCGACGATCAACAGCAGAATCAAGCCGTACATCCCATCGACCGATTCGAAAAAGATCAACGACGAAGCGAACGCGACGGAAGAGATCGAACCCCAGACACACAAGCTGCGCGACGCGGGCGCTTTCATCGCCATCATCTCGTAACCGCCGACTGCGATCGCAGCCGAGATGAACACGTGCCAAATCCAGCGCCACCAAGGTAAGTCGACGGGGTCCCAAAACATCATGAACAAGATCAATGGGATCAGCGGAACGACTGTTGCGACTCGAAGGGCCGTGCCCGTCAGCCGCCTGCGGACTGGCAGGTCCTCTTCGACGCTTTCGCTCACAGCGCGCGCTCCAGGCTACCGCCTCTCAAAGGGGATTCGGCTGGCTCGCGCTCGTCTGGAACGAGGCCGAACCGACGCTCGCGCTGCTGGTAGCAACTAAGAGCATAATACAGCGAATTCGCCCCGAAATCGGGCCAGAGCTCGTCGGTGAAGTGAAGCTCCGCATAGGCCGCGCCCCACAAGAGGAAGTTGCTGATTCGTTGCTCGCCCCCGGTCCGGACCAGTAGGTCGACAGGACCGACGTTCATCGATGCGAGCTCCCGCTCGAGCGTGTCGCTGTCGATCTCGCCTGGCTCGATCGTCCCGTTCGCAGCGCGCTGGGCAAGAGTGCGTACGGCATCGAGCATTTCTTCGCGCCCCCCGTAGGAAAGCGCGAGCGTCAACGTCATGCCATCGTATTGCGCGGTATCCGCCATCAACGCGTGCAGTCGCTCGCGCGCGAGTGGAGGTAACTTATGAAGACGGCCGATCGCCGACAGACGGATTTCGTTGTCGATGAGCTCGTCGCGTTCGGAGACCAAATGCTCACAGAGAAGCTCGACTAGGGCGTCGACTTCGTCCTGAGGACGATCCCAGTTTTGCTCGCTGAAGGCGTAAAGCGTCAACGCAGGGATACCGAGTCGCCTCGCGGCGCGCATGACCTCGCGAACCGCGTCCGCACCGCGCGCGTGCCCCGCCGTGCGGGGCTGCCCCCGCGTCTGCGCCCAACGCCCGTTGCCATCCATGATGATCGCGACATGCTGCGGGAGTCGGCTGACGTCGACCAAACCCATGGCGAGCGAGTATCATGGCCCCCATCACCCAGCAAGAACGCCGGTGCAACCGGCCTCCGCACGGAGTTGACGCATCGAGCGAATAAAGATGCCAATACTGTCATGACTCGCCCACTATTTATGCCGGAATCGCGCAATCGGGGGTCTGCTCGCGTTGATCGCCGCGGCCCGGTGGTTATCTTGGGGCGCGATGGCTGACCGCGATTTCTACAAGATTCTGGGGGTATCGCGGAATGCAAGCCCAGAGGAGATCAAGAAGGCGTACCGCCAGCTTGCCAAAGAGCTGCACCCCGACCGCAACCCCGACAACAAAGAGGCCGAAGACCGCTTCAAAGAGGTCTCGGGTGCCTACGACGTTCTCTCGGACGAGAAGAAGAAGAAGCTCTACGACGAGTTCGGAGAGGTGGCACTACGAGAGGGCTTTGACCCGGAGGCCTACCGCGCGGCGACCCAAGGGGTCGGCGGCTTTGGGGGCAGAGGGGTTGGCGGCTTTGGCGACTTCGATTTCGGCGAGATCTTTGGGGGCAGTGCTCCGGGGAGCGGACGGTTTCGTGTCGATCTCGACGACCTCTTTGGCGGGGCGACCACCGGAGCCTATGTCCGGGCCCCGCGGCACGGGGCGGACCTCAGTTCCGAGGTCACCATCGACTTCCGCGACGCCGTGCTCGGCTGCACCAAGGAGCTGAGCCTCCGGTCCTCGGACGGCACACAGCGAACCCTCAAGGTTCGAATTCCCCCGGGAGTCAAGAATGAGGGCAAGATCAGGCTCAGGGGGCAGGGTGGCCTTGGCGTGAACGGCGGCCCGCCCGGCGATCTCGTCCTCCGGGTGAAAGTGCGAAAGCACCCGTTCTTCTCGATGCGGGGTCGGCAGCTCCACGTTCGGGTTCCCGTCACCCCGCTCGAGGCCTATGCCGGTGCCAAAGTGTCGGTGCCGACGCCGGGTGGACACGTCACTCTGGCGATCCCGCCCGGCTCCCAGAACGGGAGCAAGCTCAGGATTCGTGGAAAGGGGATCGAGGCGAAGGGGAAGCCGCGCGGGGACCTGATCGCGCACCTCGAAATCAGACTTCCGAAGGGGCGATCCGACGAGATCGAGAGGGCGCTCGAAACGGTGGAAGAGGCTTTCGATGCCGATCCACGGGCAGGCCTGGAACTCTGAGCCTCGACCGAGCCGTCGTTTGTTCCACGTGCAACGTTGCACGTGAAACATCTTGGGGACGCGGTTTGACGCTCGGCTGCCCCTGGGCTTAGATCCGGCGTGGCTCGGTTCCGAGAACAGATCGCGGAGGCTCTCCGCGAGCTCGAGGAGGCCGGCCTCCTTCGAAATCCACCGAGGATCGAAGGACCACAGGGGCCCGAGATCCGAGTCGATGGCCGAAAAGTCCTCTGCTTCTGCTCCAACAATTACCTCGGTCTCGCCGACCACCCCGACCTCCTAGCCGCCGCTCGTCGGAGTGAGGGGTACGGGGCCGGCGCCTCCCGCCTAATCACCGGGACGATGACCGCCCATGAACAAGCCGAACGGGCCCTCGCCGATTTCGTCTCCGCACCGACGGCGGCGCTTTTCGCCAACGGGTACGCCGCCAATGTGGGAGCGATCCAGGCCCTGGTCCGACCCGGCGATGCGATCTTCAGCGACGCGCTCAATCACGCCAGCCTGATCGATGGCTGCCGCCTCTCGCGAGCATCCGTCCACGTCTACCGGCACCGCGATCCCGAGCACCTTGAGTCTTTGCTGAAGACCCATCGCGCTGGGGCGGAGCGCGCCTTGATCGTGACCGATTCGCTCTTCTCGATGGACGGTGTCGCAGCCCCGCTTCGCGAGCTTGCCAACCTGGCAAGGTCGTATGGCGCCGGCCTTCTCGTCGACGAAGCCCACGCTCTCGGTGTCTTCGGACCGGATGGCAGCGGTCTCAGCACCGCGGCCGAAGTCGTCCCGGACGTACTGATCGGCACGCTCGGAAAAGCATTCGGCGGGGTGGGCGCGTTCGTCGCCGGCGCCGACGCGGTCGTCACGCTCGTCCGGAACCGCGCGCGGAGCTACGTCTACTCCACGGCTCCTCCTCCCTCGACTGCACGGGCCGCGCTCGCGGCGCTCTCCCTGGTTCGACGAAGCTCCGAGGCGCGCGCCACTCTTCTTCACCATGCCTCTCGTCTACGCAGCGGTCTCGTCGATCTCGGCTACGACGTTCTGCCCGGAGAAAGCCACATCCTACCGGTGATGATCGGCGACAACGATCGTACAATGCGCTTGTCCGCGAGACTTCTCGAACGAGGTGTTTTCGTTCAAGGAATCAGGCCACCGACGGTTCCTCGAGGGAGCGCGCGTCTTCGGTTGACACCGATGGCAACGCACCGACCGGAGCACATCGACCGAGCGATCGAGGCCTTTGCGAGGATGGCGGTGAACGATTAGGAGAGAGACGAGATGCAGGGGACGTTCATCACAGCAACAGGAACCGGAGTCGGCAAAACGTGGCTCGCATGCGCGCTTGCGAAAGCATGTGTCCAACGCGGAAAACGAGTGGCCGCGATGAAACCGATCGAGACCGGCTGTGACCCCGAGCCGAATGATGCGATCGCGCTCGCGCAGGCTTGCGGGGATGAATCGCTCGTCAATGCGTCCGGTTTCTATCGCGCCAAGGATCCCCTCGCGCCGTATGCAATCGAAAGGCGCGGCGGTCCGAAAGTGGGCTCTTTGCGTGCGCTCGCAAAACGAATCCGAGAGCTCGGCAAAGAGGCAGACTATTCGATCGTCGAAGGCATCGGCGGCGTGTTGGTGCCGCTCGATCGCGAGCACACGATTGCGGACCTTGCCGCGCAGCTCGACCTTCAGACCGTCATCGTCGCGCGCAACGATCTCGGTGTCCTTTCGTACACGCTCACCGCGATGGAGGCGTTGCGTCGACGAAAGATCTCGGTGCGAGCGATCGTTCTCAACCACGTCGAACGAAGCAGCAGGCAGGACCTGAGTCGGCTCTCCAACCGAGAGGTGCTCGCCGACTACTTCCCGCGTATCCCCGTGCTGCGAGTACCCCGCGTCCAAAGCGAGGACGACCTGGTCGACGCGGCGGCCGAGCTATACAAGACATTGAAAATATAGAACTTTGGCGATGGTATCAATTACGGTACTTCTCAGAACGTTCCTGATACCACGACCCCGCTCGGCGTGAGTGTCCAGGCGGTCTCGCGTCGTTTCTTGGTGCGCTTGTAGCTCAACGAAAACCAGGTCGCGCTACCCGCAAGCGCGGCAACGCCGAGACCACCGTACACCCAGGTCCATGCCGTAGCGGAGCTCTCCGTGACGCAGCTTTCGCCGAGCGCTTCTTTGCACGAGCCGTCGCGCGCGAGTCCAACGGCCATGGCGGTAACCCCTGCGACGCCAATAGCGGCGAGCGCCGAACCGCCGGCAATCGTCGACGTCGGAAGCTTTGCAGCGTCCGCTGGTTGCGCCTCTCCGGCCAATGCTTCGGTTTGAATCGTTGCATCGACGAGCGCACGTTCGGTGGCCTCGCGCTCTTCGATCGATACACGAAGCGCATCGATTCGCTCGCGCACCTCGGCTTCCCGTTTTGGCGTTTCGGTCAGCTTCAGATACTCCTCGAAAGCTTCGAGAGCTTCGTCTTCCCGTTGCAGCCGATCCGCCGCGACGCCGATATTGTATTGCAACTCCGAGCGTTGACTCAGTCGGTAGGCGTGCCGAAAGTACACCAGCGCACGTTCGTAATCCGCGGCTTCGAACGCAGCGCGTCCTCTTTCGAAGTACTCACGCGCCGCGGTATCGTCGCGCCGTTCTTGCGCGCTCGATGCTGAACCGGCCATCAAGAGGACCACGGCAAGCAGCGCTGCACCGAACGCCCTGAGCCCCCTAGGGACCTTCGTCGAAAGATGGTTGCTCCGGAGACGCTCCCCCATACGCAACAAGGTAGAGGGCGGGGACCCCGACCGGCAACCCAGTCGGGAGCCTTGATTTTTCGCCGAACGGTGGTGGAGCTGAGGGGAATCGAACCCCTGACCTCCGCATTGCGAACGCGGCGCTCTCCCAACTGAGCTACAACCCCGAGGTCGGCCGTTCGTATAGCCGCGCCGGTTTCCTGCGCAACTCGAGGCCCCGAGCCAACCTTGCGCTGACCAAAACCGGGGCTAGGCTCCGCGGCCTATGACTCGCGTCATCAACTTTAGCGCAGGCCCCGCAACCCTTCCATTGTCGGTCCTCGAATACGCTCAACGGGAATTCCTCGATCACGAAGGAACGGGGATGTCGCTCATCGAGCACAGTCATCGAGGCGCCGCCTATGCCAAGGTGCATCGAGAAGCAAAGTCGCTTTTGCGCGAGCTCCTCGATATCCCACAAACCCATGAGGTCCTGTTCATGCAAGGTGGCGCCACCGCTCAGTTCGCGTTGGCACCGATGAACCTTCGCGCGCCCGGTCAGTCGGCCGACTACATCATGACCGGAACCTGGAGCAAAAAAGCGCTGGCTGAAGCGGAGATCACCGGAGATGCGCGCGTAGCAGGCACCGGCGAGGTCGACGGAAAGTACATCCGCGTCCCCGAGCAGGCCGAGCTCGAGCTCGATCCCAACGCCGCCTATGTGCACATTACGAGCAACAACACGATCGTGGGCACGCAGTTTCACCGCTTTCCCGAGACGGGCGACGTGCCGCTCCTCGCAGACATGTCGAGCGACATCCTATGGCGCCCCATCGACGTGTCGAAGTTCGGTTTGATCTATGCCGGAGCT
>JBFICQ010000209.1:0-6508 GCA_041581895.1 Polyangiales bacterium
GAAAGCGGGCCTCACGCTCCGCAATGCTTTTGTAGTGACGACGCTCGAGGGTCGCTCCCACGAACCGTCCAGTCAAGATGAGAACCACCGGGATGCCTAAAGTGACGATCAGCTCGAAACGACTCATCGCTACTCGACCAACACCGCGGTTCCATAGGCGAGGATCTCAGATGCGCCTTGGGCCACCGACGATGTCGTGAACCGTACGTTGATTACGGCGTTTGCACCGAGCTCTAGAGCTTGGGCGACCATCCGATTGGTCGCTTCCGCGCGGCTTTCCTGCAATAACTCGGTGTAGCCCTTGAGCTCTCCGCCAACGATGTTCTTGAGGCCTGCGGCGAAATCACGCCCAAAATGTTTCGCCCGAATGGTGCTTCCTTGGACGAGCCCGAAGTGTTTCAGGATGCGCCTGTCCGGCACGCTGTCGATGTTGGTCAGAATCACGCTGCCTCTGGACGCTACTTGTACCAGGTTCAGCGTCGTCTTGACATCTTTCGAGGTTCGCCGATCGGTGCTATGAGTCGGCCGTGAGACTCTGCATCATCGGCACTGGGTACGTAGGTCTGGTCACCGGCGCATGCTTCGCCGCGACCGGTCAACGCGTGGTTTGCATCGACAAAGACGCGTCGAAAATCGATCGACTTCGCAGGTATGAAATCCCGATCTACGAGCCTGGACTCGAAGAATTGGTGCGGGAGAACGCCGAAGCGGGCCGTCTGACCTTTTCGACAGACCTGGTTTCGGCGGTGCGCGACGTCGACTTAGCCTTCATCGCCGTGGGAACACCGCCCACTCTAGATGGCGAAGCCGATCTGAGTGCCGTCTTTAGCGTGGCCCAAGAGCTCGTCGAGCATGCAAACCACGACCTCGTGATCGTTTTGAAAAGCACCGTACCTGTCGGTACCAACGCCCAGGTGCAGCGTCTCGTTGCCAATGCCAAGCACGATGCCCAAGTGGTTTCCAACCCCGAGTTTCTGAAGGAGGGTGGAGCGATCGACGATTTCATGTACCCGGACCGCATCGTCGTAGGAGTTCGTCCGGGTCACGAGCGCGCGCGCCGCCTGGTCAACCAGGTCTACCACCCGTTGAACCTCTCCAACACCAAGATCGTTTGGATGAATCCGGAAAGCGCTGAGCTGACCAAGTATGCGGCGAACACGATGCTGGCCATGAGGATTTCGTTCATGAACGAGCTCGCCGTTCTCTGCGAGGAGGTGGGTGCAGATGTGCAAAGCATTCGTCGTGGAGTCGGAAGCGATCCGCGCATCGGGCCGCAATTCCTACATGCCGGCCCAGGATATGGGGGCTCCTGCTTTCCCAAAGACGTCAAGGCTCTCGTTGCAACCGGGCGTCGCCACGGCATCGAACTCGAGCTGGCCGATGCAACCAACCGCGTCAACGTCCGCCATCGAAGCTTCGTCGCGCGCAAGCTCAAGGGCCGCTTCGAGAGCGAGCTCGCTGGAAAGCGAATCGCGATCTGGGGTCTCGCTTTCAAGCCGGGCACCGACGACATTCGGGAGTCGCCATCGATCACCACGATCGAATTCCTGCTCAACGAGGGGTGCAAAGTCGTCGCGCATGATCCGGAAGCCATGGAAAACACGAGAGAAGTGTTCGCCGACAAGATTGAGCTCGTGGACGACGCCTACGACGCGGTGAAAGGTGCCGACGCCCTCCTGCTGCTCACCGAGTGGCGTGAGTACCAGTACCCGGAGTTCGATCGCATGAAGGAGCTCATGCGAACTCCGGTGATCTTGGATGGACGAAACATCTGGGTGACGTACCGACTCGCTGACCAAGGCTTCGAATACGAAGGCGTTGGTGTTCGAGTTACCGCGTCATGAGTCGACATGTGCGGTCGATACACGCTGACGTGTCCCGACGAGAAAGCCCTCCTTCGTGCTCTTCCGTTCGACGAGTTCAGCGAGACCCGCATTCGCTTGCGGCCGCGGTACAATGTGGCGCCGGGGCAGGACAACCCGGTGGTCTACCTCTCCGATGAGGGAGCGGTGTTGGCTGACGCGCTCTGGGGTCTAGAACGACGCGATGGTGGGCTCGTGATCAATGCGCGCGCCGAAACAGCCGACCGGACACGGATGTTTCGTGACGCGTTTCGCGAGGGTCGATGCGTCGTGCCTGCCGATGGGTTTTTTGAATGGCGGCGAGAGGGTCGAGTCAATCAGCCGTACCTTTTTCGACCAAGGGGCGGAGGGGTCTTCTTGATGGCGGGCCTTTGGGAGGGCGGCCGCTACGTGATCCTCACGCGGGACTCCGAGGGCGAGGTGCGCGAGATTCACGACCGCATGCCGGTCCTGCTCGAGGCGGAGGAGGCTCAGCGCTGGCTTTACGAAGGAGACTTGGGGAAGGGGCCCAGGCTCACGAAAACCCGAGTATCCCCTCGAGTGAACCGCATCGAGAACGACGATCCTGACTGCGTTGCCCCAGTCTCACAGGCATCGTTCGACTTCTAAATGGTGTCCCAGCGGAAGCGCTCGGCTTTGAAGGCGTCCTCGGCGAGGGCCTTGACGATCTCGTCATCATTGCTGTCGATCCGCCGGAAGTTACGCTTGATCCGGACCTTGGCCTCACGGGCAAACGTTCTCAGAAGGTCGATCTCTAGCGCCGCGGCTTCGACCCCATTAGCATCGATCGACGATTGAACACGACTGATGGTGCACGCTAACACAAAGAGGTCGATCATGATTTCCGCCAAGCGTTCGCTGGCGAACTGCTTTCCGATGATTGCCTTGCCGTGCTTGCGGAGGATCTGGTCCACGGCTTGGGCGAGGTAGCGCGTTTCTTCTTCAAAGATCTTGGCTGGATCTTGAATGGATTCGTGGATCTTTTGGAAACCCGGCTCGCCTCCGATGCCGGTCCGGAGCGAGGCATGCTTCCGTGCGTAGTCCGATAGGACACCGAACCCTTTGATCGGGTTGCTCAAGATGTCCTTCATGGTTGAGGACAATTCTTGGAGTTGGCTGGCCACGTCATTCATCGCGGTCAAGGCGATGAACAACCTCAAAATCTCGCTCGTGCCCTCGAAGATGCGGTTGATGCGGCAGTCGCGTACGATGCGCTCGTAGGGATACTCCCGCATAAAACCGTTTCCGCCAGCAATTTGCAGAGCCTCGTCGGCGGTTCTCCACAGACACTCGGTTGCGTAGACCTTGGAAATCGCAGCTTCGACCTGGTACTCCAGATAGCCAGCATCGATGAGCCCGCCGACCATGGTGACCACCGCCTCAGACGTGTAGCAATCGATTACCATCTGCCCGATCTTCTTTTTGATCAGGCCGTAGCTTGAGATTGGCTGGCCGAACGTCTTTCGCTCGTTGGCTTGCTTGGTGGAAAGCTCGATTAGCTGCTTCATGGCACCGACGGAGCCACCACCGAGGCCCGTGCGACCGCTGTTCAAGATCATCATGGCCACCTTGAACCCTTGGCCAACCTCGCCGAGCACGTTTGCGTCCGGCACCCTGACACCGTCTAAGTGAAGCGTCGTTGTGGGGTTCGAGCGAAGGCCCATTTTGTCCTCGTGCGGACCGGTGGTGACGCCCTCCATGTCTCTGGTGACGATGAAGGCGGTCATCTTTCCACGACCGCCTTCTTCGGGAGTTTTCGCGAACACCGTGAAGAAGTCCGCGATCCCGCCATTCGTGATCCAAAGCTTGTTCCCGTTGAGAACCCAGTGCTCGCCCTCTTTGACGGCCGTCGTCTTGATGGCTGCCGCGTCGGAGCCGGCGCCTGGCTCGGTCAGACAATAGGCCGCGATCATCTCACCCGTCGCCAGCTTCGGCATGTAGCGTTTGTTCTGGTCGCCGGTGCCGAAGAGCAGCAAACCGCGCATCCCGATCGAGCTGTGCGCTCCAATCGTCACCGCTACGGAGGCGTCATACCTGGCCACTTGTTGCAACGTGCGTGAGTAGGCCATGTTCCCGAGGCCCATGCCGCCGTGGTCTTCCGGGATGACCAAACCGAACATCCCGAACTCTTTGAGCTCGTCGATGAACTCCTCGGGCATCTCTCCGGTGACATCCCATTTTCGAAAGTCTTCCGCACGCGGACCGAGTAACCCATCGAGGGCGCCGGAGATATCCTTGAGCGTCTCACGTTGCGCTTCGGACATGGTGGGAAATGGGCAGATGACGTCTTGTTCGATCCGTCCCATGCAAAGCGAGCGCATGAAGCTGGTGGTTTCTTTGTCGGGCACGACTTGCTCCTTTTCGAAGGCCCATCATGCACTCTCGGTTCGCAGTCGTCTATCAGCTTTGGCGCGCTATTTGATCACGCCCCAGAACGAGGTGCCCACCCAGACTCGCCAGGCAAACGAAACATCCACACCTGCGCTGACGACGGAGATGCCTGGCCCCAGCTCCGACAGAATGAAGGGCGAGGCCCGCTTGCCGGCTTTGATCTCGACTCCCAGCCGGAAAAGAAGTGGGATCACACCCTGTGTGCCGACATCCTGGTTGCTTATGTAGAGCGCGAACGGAATCGTGCCGCCGGTGATGAGGCTGACCCGCTCGTGCAGGTCGATCGACACCGGGGCCGCCACCTCGGACTTGATCCCGAAGGTGAACGAATCGAACCGGTTTCCCGCAAGCAAAATCCCAGGCGTGAATCGAAACCCCACATCGTTGGTCGCTTTGCGTCGGGTCTTGCTGGACAGGTGCCAACGCAAGGGTGCGCTCAAGCCAAAACCGATCCGGATGAACCGCCCCCTGCCGTACGCCGCCGCCCAGTCTCCATAGACGAGCGCGCTTTTGAGGGCCCAGTCGAGCTTGCGGGGTCCCCGGTTCCACCACTCGTAGAACAAGCTCGGGTACCCGACGCCGATGTTGTGGACGTTGTCGTTTCGCAGCCGCTTGCCCCCAATGGTCGAGTTGGTAGGCCCCGCCAGTGCCGGGCTCGCCATCGCGAGCGCCAACGCCATCACCCCGATTGCCTTCATCATCGATCTCTCCCCCTGAAATCAAAGGGGACTGCTCCCTCATTCGAGAACAGTCCCCCAATGTGAAATAGCGGTCTCGTGGTCTATTCGACTTCGACTTCTTCGACCACGATGACGTCTTCACCGCTGGAGGCGCTCGAGCCGTTGTTGCCCATGACACCCCAGAAGGCGAGACCGGCACCGATGCGCCACGCGAATGCCGCGCCCGAGCTCCCACTACCAACGCCGATTCCGGGCCCGAGGTCGAAGTAGAACCAGGGGGCCAGGTTGTCGTTCGCGTCGATCTCTACGCCCATTCGCACCAACAAGGGAATGACCCCGCTATTGCCGAAGTCCTTGTTAATGTTCCATTCGAACGGGATGAAGCCACCGACGACGACGCTGACCCTGTCATGAACGTCGATCGAGACAGGCGCGCCCACCTCCGCGCGGATACCAAAAGTGAACGTCGTCGCGGCGTTTCGCGCAAGCAAAATGCCCGGCTTCGCAACGATGGCTATGTCGTTGGTGACCTTGGGCCGCTCTTTGGTTGCGAGATGCCAGCGAAGGGTGCCATTGACGCCAAGCCCGATCTTGATGAAGTCACCGCGCCTCAGGGCGGTGGGCCAGGTACCGTAGGCGAGGTCGCCGCCGAGCGCCCAATCCATTTCCCCGGGGCCGCGATTCCACCATTCGTACTGAATGACCGGATAGCCGACGCCTGCGCTGTGGACCATGTCCTGTTCCAGGCGCTTGCCTCCGATCGTCGAGTTTTCCGGCCCAGCCAGCGCAGGGCTTGCCATCGCAAGCACCAAAACGAATACACCGATTGCTCTTGCTGTCATTTTCCAGCTGCTCCTTCCCCAGAGGTGGGCCGAGACTAGGCGACAATCGGACACCCCGCTAGTGAATAAATCACTTGCGAAGGGTTGTCGTCCACAATCCGGCTCTGCGGAAGTATCATCGATGCACCAGGGTCGGTTGGAAGCCTTGACGTGACGGGGTGCACCACCCTATGGCGCCAGGAGGAGGAATTTATGCGAGCTATCGTATGCGTCGTTGTCATGGGCTTAGTCGTGGGATGCGAGGATCCCGGAGCGAAGGTCGAGAGCGCCGTAGTCGAGGCGCCGTCTAAAGAGGCGCGGGCGCCCGAAGGGGCTGACACGGCCCCAGCAAAAGCCGGCGCCCAGCTTTACATCACCCCGGAGAACACCAAGATCGCATTCGTCGGAGCCAAAGTGACGCAGAGCCATGACGGCGGGTTCACGAAGTTCGGGGGGACCGTCGATCTCCGAGAGCCGATCGAGGCAAGCATCATCGAGGTCACGATCGACACGGCTTCGCTTTACGCCGATCGCGAGAAGCTCACCAATCACCTGAAGTCGCCGGATTTCTTCGACGTGGCGAAGTACCCCTCAGCGAAGTTCCGTTCGACCAAGATCACGAAGACCGACGCCGGGCACACGATCACCGGCGACCTCACGCTTCATGGTGTAACCAAGTCGATCACGTTTCCCGCGACCATCACCAAGGGCGCCGACGGCGGGGTTTCAAGCAGTGCCGAGTTCGCGATCAACC
>JBFICQ010000210.1:0-6500 GCA_041581895.1 Polyangiales bacterium
AGTGTAATCACCCTTCCATGTGAGCGGTCTCACAATGAATTGGCTTCAAAAATCGGTTGCTCGTACTGGGTGTCTCGCCGCCCTGTGTGCGGTAACGGCCTGCGGCGGCGGAACCGGCGTCGACGACAGCTCGAATGCGGTCATCGATCCGCCGCAGCAGTGCGCACCTAATCGTCCCGACTGCTCGATCAGCTCCGACTTCCCCGTCCAAGGAGATCTCAACTCGACCAACTCGGCCGGCGTGCGGTATTCGCAGACTACCGGCTCGCTCGTCATCGACCGTGCCAGCTCACTGCCCGATGGCGACCTCGATGGCGTTCCCGACGATGCCGACGATTGCCCCGGGATGCCCGGCTGGCGCACGCCGTGCGACGGCGATCCGAGCAACGACGGAATCTACCAGGTGCTGTTTTTCGATCCGCTCGGCACCCCGGAGGCGGTTCGAACCTCGATCATTGGGACGACCGCGGACATCCCCGCCATCGACATCTACCTCCTGGTCGATGGAACCACTTCGATGGCTGGCGAAATCGGGGTGCTTCAAAGCGAAATCACAACCGTCATCTCCGACATCGAGGCCCTGTTTAGCGACGCTCAGCTGGGGCTGGGGCTCTACCGCGACTACCCGGTGAATCCGCTCGCAATGCCCTACAGCCAGGCGCCTTACCATCACATCCTCGATCTAACTGACGACAGGCCGCTCTTCGAAAAGGCGGTGAGCACCCTCAACACCGTCGGCAACATGACCAACGCCGAGGCCGGCTCGCAGGCGCTTTTCGCGGTCGCTAGCGGGCAAGGCTTGGGCGACTTCGTGCCGAACCGGGCCCCCTGCCCGATGGCGCAGGTGGGTTACCCTTGTTTTCGGTCAGGCGTCATGCGGCTCGTTCTGAACATCAGCGATGCCGCGATGTACAACGGCCCCGCAGGTCCGCCGTATCCCGCGTTCATGCCGTCTCGGCCTGGCGTGTCGAGCCTCCCGCCCGTCCAGATGTTCCCGGCCCTTTTCGACGCCGATGATGCTGGCTCTGCCCTCGATCTCGGCGACCTTTCGGATCCCTTGCTCACCTTTCAGTCGCTCACCTTGATGGGCATGAGCACCCTGCTCAGTAACCAGGTCAACACCGCGATCGCCCCGGGCTGTCAAACCCAGTCCGGGATGCCTCCAGGCGACGACATGGACGACAAAGACGTCGTCATCACGTTTCGGTTCGACTCCCCGACGGTGACCCTCGTCGATGCGTTTGCCAACAACACCCACTGGCCGGGAGCGAATGTCGCCTTGTTCGACAATGCGATGCTCGACCCGGCCATGACGCTAGGGTGCGACGGAATGGCGACCGGCAACTGGGGTGCGATCCAGTGGGTGCCAACTACGACCCAGCAGTACTACCTCGTGGTTGACGGTCAGGTTCCAGCTGCCGATCCATTTGTCGAGCCCGAAGGCGCGTTCAGCGTTTCCATCGTTCACGATGGCGATCCGTCGAATCCGACTTGGATGACGGCGGACGCTCCGGTCGACTGGCCATCGACCCAGGCAGCCTTAGTTGGCAACGACATTCGCGTGGCGAGTGTCCTGTCCCCGAAAGATGCGATGACCATGCCGAGCGACGCCGACGCCGATGCGCGGGCGGTGGCGATGGCAACCGGCGCCGCGACAGTTGCCGGACCGTGGGTCGGCGAGATCACCGCGCCTGACGGCGAGGGATTGGGCGGCCAAATCACGACCACCCTGCAGGATATTCGTTATGATATCCAGGCCGTTGCCGTCGAGGACCCGGCGACCCCGATGTTCGACGAGACCGTCTTCGTCGAGTCGCTTGGGCCGCAAGACTGTGCCGTGGCCGAGACCCTCGACTGCAACGCACCGATGATGGATCGGTGCCTGGCCTGTGAGAAGGGAGCGGATATCGAATTCGAGCTACGTCTCCTAAACAACAGTGTGGCGCAGACCGCTACCGCTCAGGTTTTCGACTTCGAGGTCATCCTTTGGGTGGACGGCACCGTCGAGCTCGAACGGATTCCGGTTCGCGTGTTGGTGCCCGACGACGCGACCGTCGATTTTGACGGCACCCCTGGCGCCAACTTCTACGAAAACAGCTACGACAGCCTCGACCGTTGCGTCACGCCGCCCGAGCGTCCCGATTGGGGCGACCTGACCTGGACGGGGAGCACTCCTGGCGACTCCTCGATCGAGTTTCAGTTTCGCTCTGCAAACACTGCCGCCGAGCTCGACACCGCCACCCCCGCCGTGGTCGTGATCCCCGCCGACACGACGGAGACCACTCTCGACATCGGCCAGGAGCTCATCGCCGATGGTATTCCCAATGGGCTCCCGTTCCTTCGCGTGACCGCGGTCCTCAATCCTACCTCGGACTTGGCTGCCACCCCCGAGCTCTCCGGTTGGGAGCTCGAATTCGTTTGCTTCCCTGCGGATTGATCTGAGCCCTGCTAGCATCGGAGCGAGTGGCGGACCCAGGACGAAAGTCGAGTCTCGCTGCGTGGGTCTGGGTGCTGGTCGCCGGTGTTGCGGCCTTCGAGCTCGTGGCGCATCCAGTCATCCGCGCGGGAGTTCCGAGCGAAGATTCGTGGGAAGATGCGACCGCCTTCGTCCGAGCACGCTTCGAGCCGACCGACCGCATCGTCGCCGCGCCGCGCTGGACGGATCCGATCGTCCGTAGCTATTTGGGTGACCTCTTGTCGCCGAGCTCGGCGTCCGTCGGCGATTTGGCCGGGGTCGATCGCCTCTGGGAGGTGGGGATTCGCGGAGCCACGACCCGAAGTGAGCCTCCCGCGCTCGATACTTCTTTCGAGGGTGTCCACGTGCGGATGTGGCTCGTGGCCGACGACGAGGTGCTCTTCGATTTCGTGGAAGAGGTCGACCGCGCCGAAGTCGACCTCTTGACCGAGACGGGCGCGCAGCGTTGCCCGCGGGTGCGCGCGCAGGTCCACCGTGGCGGCCTCGGCTACGGCCCGCTGCCGCCCACTGAACGCTTCGTCTGCGACCCCGCCCGGCCTTGGCTCTGGGTCGGTGCAACCGTGATGGCCGATCTCGATCTCGAGCCGCGGCGCTGCATTTGGCAGCATCCGGCGGGGCGCCAGCCGGTGAGAGCCACGTTTGACGATGTTTCGTTTGGTGAGCGACTAGTCCTTTATGGAGGCCTCGACTACAACAACGAGCGCACGGCTGGGAACGTCGCCGTGCTGCTTCGAGTGTTCATCGATGATCGCCTAGCGGGAGAGATGCGGCACCGAGATCGAGATGGCTGGTCGCGTCTCGAGATCGACACCGCGCGATTGAACGGCACCACACGGAAGGTCCGCATCGAGACCACTGCGGCGAAACCGCACGCGCGTACCTTCTGTTGGTCTGCGTCCACCCGGCGCGCGCGAGGTGAGCAATGATAGTCCGAAAGCTCTGTACGTACGAGCAGCTGGTGGGGGCCGCATTGTGCGTTGCGTATGTGATGACGCTGGTCTGGACCGCTTCCGACCTCGCGATGTCGCGCGACGAGAGCTTCTACGCGCATGCGGCCAAAGACTACGGCGCTTGGATCGCGGAGCTACTGACGAATCCCAAGTCGGCGCTGAATCGCGAGCACATCGACCGGGCATGGGATTACAACTGGGAGCATCCGGCTTGGATGAAGCTCGCTTTCGCGTCGAGCTGGCTCGTTCACCAAAAGCTCGGCATCTATTCATCGGAGTCGCTGGCCTTCCGGTTCCCTGGGATGCTCGCGGCGGGGCTCCTCTTGTGGCTCATCTACGCTTGGGGAGTCGTCACGATTGGCCGAATGGGCGCTCTCGTTGCAGCGCTCGTCTTCGCCTTGATGCCCCGGGTCTTCTACCACAGTCATCTCGCCGCGTTTGACGTGCCGATCGCTTTTTTCGTCACGCTTACGGCATACGCATACTGGCGTACCCTTTCGGACCGCAGATGGGCGGTGGTCACCGGTCTCACGTTTGGCCTTGCGCTCGCGACGAAACACAACAGTTGGATGCTTCCCGGCATCTTTGTCATTCACTATCTATGGGTGCGCCGGCAGTACGCCCTGGCCGATCGCCTCGATCGTCCCACTCTTTCATGGCTGCCATCGATGCTCATACTCGGTCCGGTCATACTGATCGCCACCTGGCCATGGGTCTGGCACGAGACTTTCCGCCGACTGCTCGCCTACGTGCAGTTCCACCTCCGACACGTGCATTACACGTACGAATATCTCGGGACGAGCTACTTCGAACCGCCCTTGCCGATGTCGGCGCCGTTCCTCATGACGCTTTTTACCGTCTCGCTCACCTTCTTGGTCCTGGCACTCATTGGCGTCTTCTATCGCCGTTCAGCCTTGGCGCTGCCTTCGAAGACCCAGCGCGGAGATCCAACCGACACCAAAGCGGACGTCCTGTGGCTCGGCTGCCTGGTTGCGCCCTTCTTCGCCATTGCGCTCCCTTCATCGCCAATTTTTGGGGGTACGAAGCACTGGATCACCGCCTATCCGTTCCTTGCCTTGTTTGCTGGCTGGGGCTTCGTCGCCGCGGTCGAGGGCGCCAAAGGCGGGCTCTTCGCCGAGCGGCGCTGGCCTGCTTGGGCTTTTGCTGGTTTGTGCTTGGCACCTGGGCTCGTTCAAACCGCGCATAGTCATCCCTTCGCGTTGTCGCACTACACGCCAATTGCGGGTGGCGTTCCGGGTGCTGCCGACCTCGGAATGAACCGTCAGTTCTGGGGCTTCACCACGGGAAGCCTCGCGGGTTTCATCGCGGAAACTCTTCCAGATGGCGGGACGGTGTGGACCTGCGACACGACTTGGGGTGCCTGGAGGATGATGCAAGCCGATGGACGGCTCCCGAACGACATCCGTCCTGCACGTTCGATGACGGAGGCAGACCTGGTGCTGGTGCATCACGAGCCCCATTTCAACGAGGTCGATTTTCAAGCGTGGATGGCGTTCGACGATGTTCAGCCCGTGCACGTCCTGACCTATGACGGCGTGCCGCTCATCTCGGTGTACGAGAACAAGCGCTTGGGTCGCCGTTTAGAGTGAGCCGTGGCGGGCTTTGCTTGCGGCCCCGCGAGCGCGCGCCATCAACGCGAAGAGGCTTTCGACGATGCCAATTACCACGTAGGCCGATAGCAGCCAGACCAACGCCATCGACGGATGATAACGCAACGCGATCCATACCGTGACCGCGAGCGCAGTCGAAATGAAGAGCACAGTTCTCCATGAGAGGCGCAGGTCCTTGAACGAGCGAAACGGCATCGAGCTCAGCATGAACACCGAAAGTGTCACCACCAGGATCGAAATGATGATCGGCGAGAACGGCAGCTTGCCGGTCAGCGTGTTGGCAACGACAATCGAGATCAAAATGGCAGCCGCTGCCGGAATGGGCAGGCCCTGGGTGTACTTACCCGGCGCGTTGGGCTGTCCGTCGTCTCCAGTCGAAGTCACATTGAAGCGTGCTAGTCGGATTGCACCGCTTGCGACGAACACGAACCCTACGAGCATTCCGGCGGTCCCGAGCTCCGCAAGCGACCAGTGGTAGACCAAGATTGCTGGCGCAACGCCAAAAGATATGACGTCGGCGAGCGAATCCAGCTGGACCCCAATGGCGGTTTGCGTCCGTGTCAAACGCGCTACCCGGCCGTCGACCGTGTCGAAGAACAGCGCGAAGATAATCAGAAGAGCCGCTCGGTAGAGGTCATCGCCGGTCGGTTGATCCGAGCAAATCAAGATTGCGTAGTACCCGCAGAGCACGCTTCCCAGCGTGAACAGATTTGGGAGTATGAAGAGGCTCTTACTGAGGTCGACTTTCACGGGAGCTTCAGTCTTTTCCGCTAGTTCCGAACCCCTAGGCTACGAGATGCAGATTTTTCTGTCCACTGCGGCAGTCGCATCATGGTTGCGCGGCTCTTGCCGCATGGAAAGCGCCGAGGGCGAGATTGCGTAGGCGGAGCTCGCGATCTTCCAGGTAGAGCGCGTCCAACAGCTTGGCCGCGCTCTCGGGTCGCCGTTCCAGCAGCTCGAAGAGCGCCAAAGCCTCGCGCGCGTTCGCGCCTCCAGCATCTCGGTATGCGACCAGGGCCTCTCTACGCTCCGCTAAGGGCGCCCCCCATCCATGCAGCGCAAGCCAACCCCAATACGCTTGGAGCTCGATTTCCGAGAAACCATTGGTCGCTCCTGTGCGGTGAATCAAGTTCCATCGCGCTTTGTACAGCGCTCGCACCGTCATCTCAGGCGCAATCAAGACCCCTTGAAAAATCGCGCCGTATCTTTCGAGGATCTCCCGAAACCCGCCCACGGCGCCGACTTCGTCCTCGGAACTGAGCGTGCGCGATCCTTCACCAAAGATCTTCATGAAATCTTCGATTGCACGGGCTCGCATCGCGCCAAAAGCTTCAGGGCCTTGCTTTTCTCGGAGCGCCTTGATGGCGTGGTAGATGTCTGCCTGCCTGCTGTCGTAATCGACTTTCGAGTAAGGTGGGTTGGTCTCCGCAAGCCCATGCCCGA
>JBFICQ010000211.1:0-6445 GCA_041581895.1 Polyangiales bacterium
CCCGCCCGCGTCGATGCGACGCAAGCTTCGGCCGAGCCCAAGGCGGAGCGGGCCGCGTTCCGCTGCGTCCTGCCAGAGTCGGCGCTAGGCGTGGTGGGTGGTAGAACCTCGCGCTAAGGCGCGGATAGCAACTATCAACGCCGGGGGCGCTAGACCTCCACGGGCGCGGGAAAGGTGGCTGATCGGATCCATTGCATCTCTTGCGGCAGATGTTCGAGCCCGGGCATGTCATCGGGATACGGCACGCCGCTATAGGTATGCAGCATCATGAGCTTCTTGCCTCGCTCACGACGGGCATCCGCCAGCATCGCTGCCATGGCCTTCGCAGTGTACGTCGCTTCCAGGGTGACGTTTTCAAGTTGCGTCAGCATCTCCATGGCTGCCATGCCTTCGCGGGTCGGAATGCCATAGGAACCACCAAAGTGGCTGCGATCAAATTCCATGGTTGACCATGGAGGCTCGGTCGAAGCCGGAACGGCAGGCTCGATGGAGCGCAAATTGGCCAGCGCGGAATCAGAAAGATAGTCGAGGGCCAGGCGATTGGCGGTGGCGCGCTCCGCAACTGCAACACCGACGATCTCGACGTCGTCTAAGCCGGCAAGCTTCTGACCAAGAAGCAAACCCGCGAGCGTTCCGCTACTACCAGCAGCGGTGTAGATGCGATCGGGCCGTGAGACCACGCCAGCATCGATCTGTTCGCGCAGCTCCAGCATCATGTCGACAAACCCTAGACTTCCGAGCGGTGTAGAGGCTCCGAGGTAGATGAAATACGGCCTGCGACCATTCGATTGCCATTGCTCATACGTCGATCGGATCTTCAACACCGTGGATACGTAGCCTGGGCTGTAAAAGAACTCGGTGTCGCACCACAAGTTGTACTGCAGGTTTTGGTGCACGTGCGCGGTGACCGGCTGCGGAAACATGGCCGCGCCATGAGCCAGACCAAACTCCTTGGCAAATCTTGCCGCAGCGCAACACTGATGACTACCGATCCCCCCAACACCAATCAGCGAGTCGCACCCACGACCAAGAGCATCCGCAAGCACAAACTCCATCTTGCGCACTTTGTTGCCACCGTACAGAGCGCTCGACCGGTCTTCCCGCTTGAGCCAGAGCTCACAGTCGGTACCGAGCTCTTCCTCGACGTTGGCGAGACGAGTGATCGGTGTAGGAAACTCGCCGAGAGAAATCCAAGGGATGGCTTTGGCAAGCTTAGGAAAGCGTTCAAACAACCATGGACGACTACGGTTGCCGATGCCGTCTGGTAGCCGCAACTGCCAGCCGCCAGGCATGCGCCAGTCGGGGCTGTGTTTGTGGAGAATCGTCAGACCACCGGCGGCAACGCCCACCAAACCAGCTGCTGAGCCCATCAGCATCTTTCGGCGCGACAGTTTCACCAGAAGGCTCTCTTAGCCCATCGAGATAATGTAGAGAACTCAAATGTGCCGTGGGCACTTTGAACGCCCTTGCTTAGACGCACGTTGTGCACAAGGCGCCCGTAGAGACGCAAATCTGGCCCCCCGGTTGTGCCGGAATCCTGCAGAACGGAGTGGGCGTCAGTCCGGCCGCATTTGCTATGGTCCGGGCGGGACAGGATCTTGGCGAGCGATCCCAATCGTGAAACCCCCGCCCATGAAAGAGCCCCCGAAAAGCCTCGAGCCGCGCTTTCCGATTTCGTTGCTCACGACACTCGACCCGTTGGCAGAACGTATGATGCCGCTCACGGTCGAGCGGCTGAAAGAGCATGCCTGTCGCTATACGGGACTTCGTGATTTCGGCGAGACAGAAGGCTTTACACGGCGCTTGGAGGAATCGGTCGCGGCCGTCAGTCCGTTCGAATGGAACATCTTCGGTCGTTTCGGGATCCGGATGTCGCTACGCTGGCAATTGATCAACCGTCTTCATCTCGTCGAGTTGCTCAAACATCGCCCGGAGCTCCGTGACATCCCCGTCGAGAGGCCGATCCTGATCACGGGGCTGTTTCGCACCGGCACGACGTTCCTGCACAACGTGATGGCGGCGGACTCGAGCTATCGCGTTGGACGCACGTGGGAGTTCTCCTACCCGGTGGGTCGCAAACACGACTTGATGGGTGACCGAGGATGGCGTCGAAGGCGAACGAGCGTTCCAATGTGGTTTTCGCATTTCGTCCAGCCCGAGCTCACAAACGTCCACAGGGTATCGGCAGATCAACAAGAAGAGGACTTCTTTCTGCTCGAGAACGAAATCATGATGCTGAAGTTCCTGATGGGTTTGGGGCTCTTCCCCTACGCTAGGCGAATGCTGGCTTGGCCGATGCAGGAAATCTACGAATCGCATCGAACGCAGCTTCAGATCCTAACCGCGCAGGGTTCCGGCCTGCCTTGGCTTCTCAAGTGCCCGTGGCACCTTTGGCATCTGGATAGCTTCCTAGCTGTTTATCCCGATGCGCTCGTGATCCATACGCATCGCAACCCAACGCGCGCCATCGCCTCGCAATGCTCACTCAACGCCGGAATCGCCGGCAAGATGCGACCCGGTGGGGTCGACCTGGAGGAAGTAGGCCAGTTCTGGTTGGAGTATTCGCGCATCGGGATCGAACGCGGCCTCGGTGCGCGCAGCCATGTTGAGGCTGGTCGGTTCTTCGACGTTCGTCTCCACGACCTATTGGCCGATCCGATGGGCATGCTCTTCGATATCTATCGGCAGTTCGACCTGCCATGGGACGACGCGCTCGGACGACGTTTTGCACAGCGCATCAAAGAAAACCCGACCCACCAAGATGGCCATCACGTCTACGACATCGCCGACTTCGGGTTGAGCGACGCTCAGGTACGCGAGACGCTCAAAAGCTATTGTGAACGGTTCGACGTTTGAAGCCGTAACATTTGCACGTCGAGCTTTCAGTACGAGAACCCGGCGTTGCGCCCGGCGCGGCTGATGCAGTACCTTACCCATCGGAAGGTTGTCATGTGGCGTTTGGTGGGTGTGCTGTGCGGACTCATGCTGTTGGTCGCTTTGCCTCAGAGAGGGGCCGCACAAGATGCCAAGGAAGGCGCACCCAAGCTTGCCTTGGCTAGCGGTTCCGATCTCGAGTGGATCGAATGGTCAGATGTCCAGTGGTTGCAGTGGCTCTTGCAGGCTGAACAACGTGTTGACGCGAAGCCCGCGGCGCGGTCTTCGCCACTGTCCGAAGGATCCTGGCTGCGGCTCGAGGTAGATTTCGCCGGTATGAGAGTCCTAACGAGGCAGTCACCTCTCACCGAGCATACGAACCCGAACCCGCGTAGGAGGCGGGTGGGCATCGGGGTCGGCGTCACCCTTGGTATCGTCGCTTTTGGTCTTGCGATTGGGGCCGCGGTAGCAGTGTCGTCGATTAATCGTAGCTTCGAGTAGTGGCAGGCCCTTTTCACGTCTGCGGAGGCCAGCTTCGGCTCGCACATGCAAAGCGTCCGGCTCCTCGGACTCTCGTTCGCTCCGCTACGGACGTTTGCAGCTTCATCAAGTTCATTGGAATGACGCCGCCTATGAAGTTCGAAGACCTCCCAACGCTCCTAACGCCCGAGAAGCTCTCGTATCTGAGCGGGGTAGAGCGACTTTCGGACGGGGTTCTGCACGTGGCAGTGCTCACGCGCATGCCTGGAGTCTCCCCGGGGATGATTGCCTGGTGGTTCGGCGAGTACATGCAGACCACCGAGCACTACAAACGCTGGCATCCGCGGGACCATGTGTGGATGTCGTGGGAAGACAAGCAACCAGGAACTCACGTGGGGGCGAAACACCTCGTGCACGAATACATCGGCGGACGCCTCCACAAGCTTTGCATCACGTTCGTGCCTCAAGAGGAGTTCTTCGGGAATGCGTTGACGGAGATGCCCGACGCTGTGGCAATTTGCGGTCGTCCAGGGCTTCTCGGACGGCCTATCGACCTCGGTCGCTTGGTGCATCTGGCGGTTCCGCGCCCATGGGGGTGTGAGCTCCACAGCCGATTCTGGCTCGGACACGTCGCCTCGAGAAATGGCGCGCGATTGCCGGAAGCGATTGGCAACGTGCCTTGGGTTCGGCGCACGCTCGCTCGGATGTCCTTCGGCCGTGCCCTTGCCGTGCATTGCCACGAAGAGATGAGCACGCTTGCGGGTTTCCTACCCAACTTATACGCGTCGGAATCGTAACCTCACCTTGCATGTCAAAACCCGACGCCCCGTCGGGGATGACGCGACCAGGCCGATCGTAGTAGGATCGCGGCTAGCGGCGTGACGAAGCGTCACAACCGGATGTGGGGCGCGAGAAACGCCGCTTAGCGGGGCACTCTCGTAAGGTATACTTCGCCCATGCCGCTGTGCCCCAGCTGCGCCTATGACAATCGGGACTTCGCCAAGTTCTGCGGGGGGTGCGGTCAATCTCTGGCGCGTGCCGTAAGCTGCATCGCTTGCGGAACCGAGAACCCACAAGGCCAACGGTTCTGCGACGAGTGCGGCGGTGCGCTCGATTCCCCTGAAGGTTCTGCGACTACCAAAGACGCGACCGTGGAGCCAGCCGCCGCACCCAGCACACTGGCGAACGGCCGCTACGAGTTGCTGAGCTTTCTCGGAGAGGGTGCGAAGAAGCGGGTGCACCTAGCTCGCGACACGCGCCTGCATCGCGAAGTCGCCATCGCATTCATCAAGAGCCACGGCCTCGATCTGGTGCGCGTGCGCCGTGAGGCTGAAGCCATGGGTCGCCTCGGCGACCATCCGAACATCGTGACGGTCCACGACGTCCAAGAAGATGGGGACCACGTCTACCTGGTCTGTCAGTACATGGCCGGCGGCGACCTCGAGCGTCGTTTGGCCGAAGCGGAGGGGCACCGACTCTCGATTGACGAAGCGCTCACGATTATCGAGCAGCTCTGCGATGCGCTGACTCATGCACATAGCCACGGCATCATCCACCGCGACCTCAAGCCTGGAAACGTGTGGATGACCGCGGAGGGGAGCGTGAAGCTCGGAGACTTTGGCTTGGCGGTCGCACTCGACCGCACGCGCATCACGCAGGACGGTTCGATGGTCGGGACGGCCACGTACATGCCACCCGAGCAAGCGGTGGGCGGTCAGGTGGGCGCGGCATCGGACCTCTATTCGCTTGGCGCGATGCTCTACGAGATGCTCGTCGGCAGGCCGCCGTTCGTTGGAGACGATTCCGTTGCGGTGATCAGCCAGCAGCTCAACACGCGGCCCGTCGCACCTTCGTGGCACAACGAAGACGTGCGCCCCGAGCTCGAAGCGTTGGTGCTCGAGCTGCTTGAGAAGACGCCTTCGTCCCGTCCCGCGAGCGCGGCTGAGGTGCGTGAGCGAATTCAGGCCATTCGAGATGCGCCCGAGCTCCCCAGGGCCGCGCGCCCCGCCGTAATACCCGGCCGGCGCGGTCCGCAAGCGTTCGTGGGCCGCACGGTCGAGCTCGACAAGCTCCATCGCGCCGTCGATCAAGCGCTTGGGGGGCACGGGTCGCTCGTGATGGTGGCGGGCGAGCCCGGTATCGGCAAGACGCGTATCGTCCAGCGCGCCGGCGAGTACGGGGGGCTACGTGGGGCCCAGATCTTGCTCGGTCAGTGTCACGAAGCCGAAGGCGGCATTCCTTACCTTCCCTTCGTGGAAGCGCTTCGCCAGCACGTGGTCGGTCGGCCGGACGACGCGCTCCGCGAGCAGCTGGGCAGTGCAGGCCCCGTGGTCGCTCGCATCGTCTCGGAAGTCACGCAACGCCTTCCAGAGATCGAGCCGGCACCGCGCGGCGACCCGGAGGAGGATCGCCAACGGCTGTTCGATGCGGTCGCCACGTTCTTGGTCAACGCCTCGAAAGCGGCGCCCTTGATCCTCATGTTGGACGACCTCCATTGGGCGGACCGGCCCACCTTGGCCATGCTCCAACACCTCGCGCGGCGATTGAAGGGAAGCCGCGTGCTCGTGATCGGCACCTACCGCGACATGGAGCTCGATCGCCGCCACCCGCTTTCTGAAAGCCTTGCCGTTCTTCGCAGAGACCCGGGCTTCGAGCGCATCCTTTTGCGTGGCCTATCCGCGGAGGATGTCCTCACGTTGTTCCACGCCGAGGCGCAGGGCTTGAAGATGGGAGACGACGATGCGGCGGCGCGACTGGCTACGGCCGTCCACCACGAGACCGAGGGCAATCCCTTCTTCATCGAGTCCGTGTTGCAGCATCTCGTCGAAAGCGGCGCGCTCTATGAGCGCGAGGGCAAATGGACGACCGACGTCAGCATCGAGAAGCTCGGCATTCCCGAAGGTGTGCGAGACGCGATCGGCCGCCGTCTGTCGCTCCTTTCTGACACGTGCAACCGCGCGCTCTCCGATGCGGCGGTTTTGGGACGAGCCTTTGGGTTCGACGCGCTTCGCGAGATGTCGGGGCTCGACGACGACGCACTCCTCGAAGCGATCGAAACCGCGATCGACAAGCAGCTAATTGAGGAGTCGGA
>JBFICQ010000212.1:0-6442 GCA_041581895.1 Polyangiales bacterium
CGGCTGGCAAGCTTGCCGATCGTCGTGGTCTTTCCGACGCCATTGACGCCTACTACCAAGATGACTGCCGGCTTCGAGTGGAGCGCCAGCCCGTGACCACTCGAGGCGAGAATGCCCTTGACCTCCTCACGGATCACGGCCCAAGCATCGTTCGAGGATGCGAGTTGGCCCCCGTCCATCTGCGTCCGCAGCCCTTCGAGCACGCGGTTCGTAGTGTGCACGCCGACATCCGCCGTGATCAGCACCTCCTCAACCTCGTCGAGGATCGAGGTGTCGAGCTCGCGACCCTTCCGGAAAACCCCGGCAAGCCGGGAACTCAGGTTCCCGCGAGTCGATTGCAAGCCAGTTCGAAAAGCTTCGAGGTCCGCAGGAGGAGGCGGCGGCACCGCGGCCTGATCGGGCGGTCCCGGCGCACGAGTGAGTAGGTCCTCGAGCTCGAAGGGCAAGGTGGAATCCTTGGCTCTTTCGGCGGGCGCCTGGTCGAGCTCGCCCTCGCCGGTTTCTGGTGGCGGCGAGGCGGGCTCTGTTGGTAGGACGGGCCGTTTGCGCCCACGCCACAGGCCGATGCCGATGCCCGCGGCGATTAGGGCGGCGACTGCCGCGATGATGACTGCGCTGTCTATAGACTCCATTCGACCTCTGTAAGCCCCCGATGGTCGTTGGGACCGCCGCAATATAAAGACGCTCGGCCGCCGTCGTCAACGCGGCGGACCTTCAGAATCGGTTGCCCCTCGGCCGAGCCGACTGTGATACTGGAAACGTTGGGGAAGGGTGCGGATCATTGAAGCGGCACATCGTTCGATGGCGCGGTTGGCGGCCACTGGTCGTGCTCGCCTTGCTGTTGGCTAGCTCGGTCCACGCGGACGGGCGCCAGGAGTACCTCATCCGCCTCTTGCGCAACTCGGATGCGTTCCGAGTTCGCGCCCAAGCCGCGCTGTCCCTGGGGCAACTCGACCCGAACACCCGATCGGTGGTCGAGCTCGAGCGGGCGACACGCGACAGGCATCCTGCGGTGCGGGTCTCCGCGATCGCTTCGCTGCGCCGACTCGGTGCGAAAGAAGCGCTGCCAACCGTTCGACTCGCAATGCGGGATCGCAACAAGTCGGTTCGGCGGGCCGCCGGCGAGGCCGTCGCTGAGCTCGAGGCGATCGGGAGGCGACAGCGTGGTCCAGGCGAGCCGAGACATCTGGTTGCTGTGGGCATGCCAGGCGCTCGGGCGGAGCGAGTCTCCCGTCAGATGCTTTTCGACGCGCGGATCTTCCTTTCCGAAAAGCTGACCGAGCTTGCCGGGATCGAGCTCGCGCCAGATGATTTGAGCCCGGCGGACGCCAAGCGCGAAATCATGCGTCGCGGCCTTCACGGCTACTACCTCGAGAGCTCAATCGTGGTCCTCGAGCCGCGGGGAAACGGGGTTAGGGCGGAGGTGTCGATCATCATGCTTACTTATCCGGGCCGGGACATGCGCGCGATGCTTCGCGGGGCCGCGACCGCCTCGGGCAGGTACACCGCCGCGACTGCAGAACAGGCGATCCAAGGGGCGTTCGTTGGCGCGTTGCGCCGGCTCCCGCAGGCATTGGCGGCGGCCGACGTGAAAGGAAGCCTTTGACCGGTGAAGAACGATGAGCGTAGGAAGAGAGCAGCGCAATGGGCAGTAAGAGACAAAGAAGGCTGAAGAACTACCTCCTCGATCGGCGTTTCCAGCTGAAGTACACGAGCATGGTCGTGCTCGTGACGGTATCGGTCGCGAGCTGCTTAGGCTACTTTGCCTATCGGTTTTCACGCGGGCAGACCGAAGCTCTGACCGCCCACATCGCTGCTCAGCCCGACCTCGATACCGAGACCGCGGCGGACTTGGAGCGCTTCGCGCGGCAAGAAGATCGCAAGATCCGGAATGCCATAGTCATCGGCGTCCTTCTACTCACGCTGGCCCTTGGCATTACCGGAATTCTGGTGACGCATCGCGTCGTCGGCCCAGCCTACCGCATGCGCCGACTGTTTGAAGGGATCAGCGAAGGAAAGCTCCGCGTTACCACTGGCATTCGCAAGAGCGACGAGCTTCAAGAGCTCTATCGATCCTTCGCCGACATGGTGGAGTCTTTGCGAGACCAGCGATCCGAAGAGATCGCGAGGCTCGAGGACACCCTCGCAAAGATGGAGGCGGCCGGGGCGCAGTCGGAGCACATCACCGAGCTACGGGCGGTGCTACAGCGAATCCGCGACTCCGTCGACTAGCGCGAGCCCCTTCTGAGCGCGCTGTTGATGAATGGGGCGTGCCGCGGTATCTCCTCGGTCGAGGAGCTCGCATGCGCGCATGAAAACCATCCTCGGCTTGCTACTCGCGGCCGTCGTCATCGTCGTCGGGATCGGTCTGTTTCTTCCAAACGACTACCGGGTCGAGCGGTCGATCGAAATCGACGCTACACCAGAAGCGGTGTTCGATCAGGTCAACACGCTCAAAAACTGGAACGCGTGGTCTCCATGGGCCGCCCGCGATCCGAGCATCGAAAACACCTACAGCGGTCCCGAGGCTGGCGTCGGCTCCAAGGTCACTTGGACGAGCGAAGACTCCGGCAACGGCAGTCAAACGATCACCTTCAGCGAACGACCCAAGCGAATCGAAACCCATCTCGACTTCGGCGAGATGGGCCGACCCAAGGCGGATTGGACCTTCGAGCCAAGCGAAGAAGGCGTGCGGGTGACTTGGGGTCTGAGCGGTACGGCAGGGGGTCCCCTCGGCGGCTACTTCGCGAAGATGATGGATGGTTGGGTTGGAGCGGATTACGAAGATGGTCTGTCGAGGCTGAAGAAGGTCGTCGAAGGCGCCGGCACCGATACCGGCGCTGCGACTGACGACACCGATACGGAACCGGAGACCGAAGCTGACGCTAGGCCCTGACGCTGCCGGTACCGCCGTCGCAGGCGATGTCTGTTAGACCGATCGGTAGGGGAACGAAACGTTTTCGTAGTACTCGATGCATGGCTCCCCCGCTGGGCCGTCGAACACGACTGCGGCGGCGTCGATCCGCGCCTGCACTCTTCCGAGCTGCTCCCGCCTCAGCCACAACGCGGTGGCGCGCCGCACGCGCTTGAGCTTTTCGCCACCGATTGTTTCGCCGGGAAACACCGGGCGCGCACTTCGTCTCGAGCGCACCTCACACACCACTACCAAGGACCCGCGACGCGCGATCACATCGAGCTCCAATCGACCGACGCGCACATTGCGCCCCAGGATCGTGAACCCGCGGTTGCTCAACAGCGACGCGACGAGGTCCTCACCGCGACGGGCGAGGTCGCTTCTACTGGACCTCGAGGGTGGGGTCGCGGACGCAGTAGCTTCCGCGGATGCCGTCGCCTCCGGTTTCCAAGATCTCTTCGCAGACGAAGCCGCCGGGGCACCCGCAGGTCGGGAGGCTGCTGCCCTCGGGCGCGTCGCACCGGCACGAGCAGTAGACTTTTCGCTCGATGTCGTTGGGTGAGACGCAGGTGGCGTCGTTTCCTCCGAGGCATTCCGGTTGGACATTGTTCGGGTCGCCGGCCAGTTCTCGGACGAGACAGACCCGAGTTGCGCACTGAACCGAGCTCGTCTCGAGGTAGGTTTCGGAGGCTAGGAACCCACCTTCCGGTACCGTCTCGGGAATGCATGGATCGCCCACAGCGCTCTCGGCGCACCCCGCGCTGAAAAAAAGCGCCGCGATGGCCACAAGCCCCAGTAATTCAAGCAATTTTCTGCGCATCACGCCCCCTCGATAAGCCCCCGGTCACCTACAGCATAACGGCAATAAGAGATCGCACCCAAACTTCCCCCGCCGTCGGGGGTCAGAAAAGGGAGATGCCGGCGAAACCGACGCCTCTGACCGAATTTGTCAGGTCCGAGAGCAAGATTCCAGTGCCAATTGCAGTCAGCCCGTTAAAAGCTCAATGGCGCTATACCTTGACGACCCCTTCGGCTGGTTTCTATGATGGTACCCGAGCGAGACACAAGGGGTTGGTTTCGTTCGAATTTTGGGGGTCACGGGGGAACTTGGAAAACCAAGCTTCCACACCAAGGAGCACTTTATGAAGTGGATCCATTTGTGGGCGGTGCCTGTAGTGGTTGTCGGCTTGTGGGTTGGCGCGCCCGCCGACGCGCAGGACATGAGCTTTGGTCTCGAAGAAACCGGGCAGAGCGGTGCACCTGCAAAGCTCGGCAAACCATCGAAGAGGCTGGCCGCTGCGTTGAGCGCATTCGAGTCCAAGAACTACGAGGAGGCGGCGATGGGTTTCGAGCGCGTCGCTGCTGGCAAGTCGAGGGACGGACGGGGCAATCGACAAAAGGCGCAGTTCATGTTGGGGCAGGCGCTGTACGGTGCGGGCTACTACCAGTCGGCGCTGACGGTCTTTGACGAGATCAGCGAGCGAGGCCCCGGACATTTGTTTTTTGGCGACACTCTAGAATGGCTCGGCAAGCTCGCATCAAAGCTTCCAGAGTCCTCAGGTATCATCGAGATCGTCGGCCGTTATGGGATTGGTGCGCTCGAACAGTTCAAAGAGAAGGATTCGGTTGTGCACAATCAACTTCTCTACCTGATGGGGCGTCATGTCTACGCGCAGGCGGACTTCCGCCAGGCGATCGACATCTTTCAGGAAGTCGCCCCGGGCTCCAAGCAATACCCCTACGCGAAGTTCTTCGAGGGGATCTCGTTCGTCCGAATGCGCAAAGCGCGTCCGGCGATTGCCTCGTTTCGAGCCATTCTCGACGCCGTCGATGGCGGCGACGTCCAGGGCGTCGACGAAGACCGCATGAGAAACCTCGCCTGGATTTCGCTCGCTCGCGTGTACTACACCGCGGCAAACCAGGGTACGAAGATAGACGGAACGCTTCTGGGTCAATCGGTCGAGTCCTGGAACAAGGTCTCTCAATCGAGCGAGTACTGGCTCGACGCGCTGTTCGAGTCCTCATGGGCATTTTTCCTGGCAGATGAGTACGCTCGCTCGCTCGGCAACGTGCATACCTTGTTCTCGCCGTACTTCGAGGACGCGTTCTACCCAGAAGCGCTGGTGCTCAAGGCGGTCACGTTCTTCGTGAACTGCCAAGTCGACAACGCCGACGCAACCGTCGCCAAGTTCCACAACCTCTATGACCCCGTGAAGAGAGAGCTCGATGCTGTGCTTGCCAAGCATCAGGACAACGAAAGCTTCTTCGAGTTTTTGAAAGCAGTTCAGACCGGCGAGGCTGACCTGTCGCCCCGTGTGCGCCCGATCGTCGCTACCGCTTTGAGCGACCGCACCGTTCTGCAGCATCTCGAGTACGTGTCGATGCTCAACAAAGAGGAACAACGCCTCGGCAAGTCTAGCGACGAGTTCAGGAGCTCTTCAGTTGGCGAAAAGGTCCTGGAGGACATCTCCCTTGCGAAGGCGTTCGCAGTCGATCGGGCCGGCGACCTCGCACGAGGTCGCTACAACCGACTCATTCGCGAGCTTCGCGACCTGAGCAACCAGGTCGACACCGTCGAGCTCGAGATCGCCACGTTCCGGCGGGGACAGATCGATCAAGAGCTGCAGCAGCAAATGGCGTTGGCCAAGCAATCGAGGGGCGGCGACGTCGAAGTGGACGAAGAACACCAACTCTGGCCGTTTGATGGGGAGTACTGGCGAGACGAGCTGGGGTTCTATCGACAACAGGTGACGAACCTATGTACGCGCTGAACAAATCGAAATACGTTGCGAGCTTTCTCTTTGGATCGCTCGTCGTCGTGATGGGGGGCGGCCAGGCTGCGGCCGAGCAGGCTCCGATGAGTCTTGATGCGGTCTGCATTCCGGAGGCCACGGAACAGGCGATTGCGGCTTGTCCCGCCGGTGCGCGCAAGCAGAGCGCCAAGGAGGGCGGAAACGTCCCGGTTTCTCGATTCCACGAGGCCAAGCGCAAGCAGACCACGAAACAAGGCCCGACAGGGCCGTCGCTTCAAATCGACATGAGCACCCGACTGGGCCGCGAGCAAACCCGCGCTCGCACCGAGGCGTTGCTCACGCGCGAGATCCAAATCCTAGAGCGGCTGGTCAAGAACAGCGCCGCGGACGATCCACGGCGGCCCCAGGTGCTGCTCCGGCTCGCCGAGACGCAATTCGAGATGCAGATCGCTCAGACCGCCAAGGTGCGATCCTTCGACGACCCGATCTACGAGGCATGCGTCCGCGACAAGGACAAGTCGCGCTGCAAAGAAGCAAGAGAAGGCCAGAAGAAGGCAATTGCGGCCCTCGACGAGACCCGCAACGACAGCATTCGCACCTACGCGACCCTCGTCCGCGACCATCCGAACTTCCAGCGAATGGATGAGGTCCTCTTTTCGTTGGCCTTTGCGCTGCAGGAACAAGACGAGTTCGACAAGGCCCGAGCGGTCTACAGGCGCTTGATCAAGGACTACCCAAAGAGCCGTTTCGTTCCGAACGCGTATCTCTCGTTTGC
>JBFICQ010000213.1:0-6395 GCA_041581895.1 Polyangiales bacterium
CCGTGCGCTCGTCGCCACGGGGAAGCTCCACCGAACGGGCCGCGGCAAAGGGACTCGTTATTCACTGGTACCGGAGGAGTCGCCGGTCAGGGAAGAGAGATCATGATGCACAAAGAAAGATTAATTGTAGGTATGTTGCTTTCGCTTGCAGCTGCTTGTGGCGAGAGCGGCGAGCCGGGCTCTTCGAGCACGGGAGCCGGGGGAGGCGATGGCTCGAACCCGGACACCGCGGCACCGGTCGGGGACGCAGGCACCGGCGGCGAAGACGGATCGATCACCGTCGATGGGCTCTACACGGTCCCCGTCGATGACCCTTCGCTCTCACCATTCGCGACTCAGCCCGTCGTCTTGGATTGGCGTGAGAGGAATGGAGACTACCGCTTGGACTATGACTTCCCCGAGGAGCTCACTGGCATTTCGCAGCGCGTGTCATTCGAAGGCCAAGCGGCACAGGACGGCTCGATCGAGCTCGTCGGCGATCTCGGGTCGGCATCGTGTAGCGCCGACCCAACGGGTTCTGGCTTCGTGTGCACCGAACGCTTCCCCCAGATTCAGTTCGACCTCGACCGACTCGAACGCAACTTCGAGCAGCAAGGGTTGTCCCCCCTCGAGATCGCGCGTCGATTGGAGGTCGCGGCGATATTCCAATCGGACCCGATCGGCATTTTGTCGTTCTCGCTGGACTAGCCGCAGGGCGTCTGGACGCGGTCGCGTTGCCCGGTCAGGATCGGCGCCATGGTTGACGCCCAGGGCTCGAAGTCCAAGCTCACGCGGTGGGCGGATGCTTTGGTATCGTTGCTCGATGACCGGTTTCGCATTCCAGGCACCGACTTTCGTTTTGGGATCGACCCGATCATCGGGCTGCTCTTTCCTGGGATTGGCGATGCCGTCACTGGCGCCGGGTCGATTGGGCTTTTGACTCTTGCGCTCCGTCGGGGCGTGCCGCGAGTGATCCTGGGACGAATGCTCCTCAACATCCTGGTCGATGTCGTTCTTGGCGCGCTTCCCGTCGTTGGCGACATCTTTGACGCAGCCTGGAAATCAAACCGCCGCAACCTCGAGCTCATCCGCCAACACGAAAGCCCCGAATCCAAACCCGGCGCGTGGGACTACGCCATCGTCGCGCTCGGGCTAATTCTCGCCGTGCTCAGCATCATCGTGCCCCTCGTCGCCGTGTTCTATCTCGGCGTCCACTACGGACCGGAAGTTCGGGACTACCTCGGCCGTTGATGCATGCGCTACCGACGCCAGGCGGGCTTTTCGTTGCGTCGGCCGCAGACGCGTTCTCTTTGTCGCCGATTTTTCGAAAGCTTCACGCTCGAATAGAGAAAAGCCGTGAGGCCGGCGGCAATCATGACACTCCCCCCAGCGATGGACGCGGGGGGGTTTCTTGCCCAAGAAATCCGTTGCCCGAAAAGTTCGAAATCGGCAGTGCCATACCCTACGAACACGGCCCCAGTCACTGCTGTGCCGAGGCCCAGGGGAATCCCCACCCCAGGCCCTGCCATATACCGGGGCGTGCATTCGCGAGGCACGGCCGGCGGAGGCGCGGGAGGAGCGGCGACTCGCGTCACGTTGATTCCGATCACCGGATCGTTGGAATGATCCACAACCAAGGCAGGGCGCGGTTTTGAAAGCCGATCGCCCCGAGCAGGTGAGGCAACGCTCGAGAAGAGGACGATCGCCAGCAATGTTCCCCAAGCCACGTCTGTTGCTTCCATGCTCCTTGGCGCTGCAATCAGCGTGCCAGCACTTCTCCAAGCAATCGCGACTCAGCATTGAAGCGACCGTGCCCTGGGCGCAACACCGAGTGTGACTTCTTCGCCTCGCTCTGTCTGTCCGATTACTCGGCTGGTCCCGCCGCTGCGAGCATCTCGTCGTAGACCGTCGCCAACTCGTGGAGCGCTTTAGCGCAGTCTCCGTTGAAGGAGGAACCGTGCATGACCCCCATGACGGCGGGCTCGAGGGTCGCCAGCGAGCGAATCGTGCTTCCGGTCGTCGGGGTTAGACAGCTTGCCTTGAAGAGCAATTCGGCTTCCTTTGCCGGTTCGACGATGTCGCTCGATGTCAACGGGGGGACGTTGCCCACATGCGTGAAGAGGTCCCCGCATAGAAGCGTTCGTGTCGTTTCTTCGAAAAGCAGCCGCGCCTCCCAACAATGCGGCACGTGCGGTGTATCGAGATGCCGAACTCGCTTACCTCCTAGGTCCAACACTTCGTTGTGCTGGAGCGCCCTCGGAGGTCGGTCTGCTAGATCGTTGAGCGAGACCATGCAGCCCACTTCGCCGTGAGCCACCACGGCTTGTGGAGCGGTTTCGAGCCACTGATTCATCGAACCGCATTCATCCGACTCGACGTGACCAAAGGTGATCCATCGGAGCGACTCGGCGGGAAGCAGCTTCGCGACGGCTGCGTGAACGGCAGGAAACATCGCGCGCGGCCCGGTGTGGAACAGGAGCGGCTCATCCGCGCGGATCAAGAACTGGTTGAACGTAAACCCAGTCGGCCCAATCTCGGGCACGAACGTGCTGATGCGGAAGATGTCGGACGCAATCTCGTGGGTCGTGGTGTCCATGGTTCCTCCTTTGCAGTGCAGGCGGCAGCATCCCCTATTGAAACACCGCTCATCGATTCTGAAAAGGTGGCACCCGCGTTGCCGCGGCCTAGCTAGCGCTTTTCCGCCGTGCCGATGACCTCGACGAACGTCGGAAACGGGCGCGGTTCCAAATACGCTGCAAGTCCTGTCGTTTTCGCGTCGTTTCTGGCATGGTCGCACGCTCATGCCTACACCTACGCTTCGGATCGCGGATGACTTCTGGAACATTCGCGGTTCATTTAAGATCGGCGGCGTCGTCGACATTGGCACACACACCTCGTTGGTCAGGCGAGCCAATGGCCGATTCGTCTTTCTCGACGCGTACTCCCTGCCGGACGAAGTCGAACGAGAGGTCAAAGAGCTTACCGACGACGGCAAGGCCATCGAGGCGATTTTGAACCTCCACCCTTTCCATACGATTCACGTGCGCCGAGTGCATGCCCGGTATCCACACGCGAAGCTTTACGGTACCGCGCGTCACCTCGACCGGTTCCCAGAGCTCCCTTGGGAAGACACTCGCACCGAGGACCCCGAGCTCCACGCGATGTTCGCCGACGACTTCGACTTCTCGGTACCGCGCGGTGTCGATTTCATTTCCGCGAACGAGAACGTTCATTTCTCATCGGTGCTCGTCCTGCATCGGGCCTCGCAAACGATTCACGTCGACGACACCCTCATGTACATTCGGTTTCCCAAACCGATTCGGTGGCTCGGCCCCAAGGATACGATGCGTTTTCATCCCACTCTTGCCCAAGCGCTCGAGGAGCGCCCCGCCGCAGCCCACGACTTCCGTACCTGGGCTGCCGACCTCGCCGAGCGCTGGCAGCACGCCGACAACCTCTGCGCAGCCCACACCGCCACCTTGACCGCGAGCAAAAACCAAGGCGCTTCGATTCACGCTCGCCTGCTGCAGGCACTCCACAAAGTCAACAGCACCCTAAACGCGCACGATCGCAAGCACGGCTAGCTCGCGCCGTCGGCGCTCTAAGGAGAAATGCAGTCGCTAAAGGCGAGCGATTGATCGAGGCACCCGGTCGACCCGGATCGGCCGCAGTCGATGGTTTCGAGGCACTCGAGCACCGTCACGGTTTCCGATAGGCAACCGCTCAAGATATCTGCGTCCATCTCGCAGGCGCGCACGCAGTCATCGCCCGATTGAGCGGGCAAGAACTCGGCGACACACGGGCTCCCGCAAATGCGTGCACAGTCGCCGCCGCCTCCGTTATCCCCGATGCCGCTGCCGCCCTCATCGCCACAGCCGACCGCTCCGAGTGCCACCACCAGTACACCCAAACACCACATCGTGATTCTCGTCATCGATCCTCTCCTATCGGCCACCTGGGATAACAAATCCGCCGGAAATACGGAAGCGCAGTCGTTCAGTCGACGCCCTCAAGCGGCGCGCGGAGCTCGCGCTTCAAGTAGAGCCCCCACGGTTCTCCGTAGGGATGGACCTGAGCGGCGGGCGCGCCGTCGCGGAAGATCGGACGACCGTCATTCGCCCAATCGAAAATCCCGCCTTCCAGGTTGTAGACCTTGGTGAACCCTGCGGCTTCGAGCTCGTCGACGATTGCAGCGCTGCGAACGCCTAGCGAGCAGTAGACGACCACCGTCGAGTCGGGTGGCAAATTCAGCGGTGCGATATCAGGGTGGTCCGGATCCGCGCGCAGGGCGCCCCCGAGATGACTCACCTCGAACTCTTCTTTGCTGCGCACATCGAGGATCACCGGCTGCTTCGACGCTTCGCGCGTCATCCATCTAGAGAGCGTCTCCGCATCCACCCACGCGACCTCCGGAAACCAAACGGCAATCACATGCTTGCGCGAAGTGGGGCTCCGGGCGCCGACGAACAGCAGCAAGACAAGCACGAGGCCGGTTGCCGCGATCCAACCCCAGGGCCTCATCCTCCGCTCATCTCCAGCGTCAGTATGCCGCCCGCCGTCAACGCCTCGTGTGAAAGCACCGACGTCGTCAACGCCTCCCCATTCAGCACAGCACTGCGAACAAACACCGACTCGGCATCATTGCCGGCGGCCTCGATCACAAACGACTCACCCGCGTGATGCCCCGCCGTCAAATGAATCACCACGCGCTCAAACAACGGGCTCCCGAGGCGATACTCCGCGAGCCCAGGCGTCACCGGATAAAACCCCATCGCCGAAAAGACGAACCACGCGCTCAACGCACCAGCGTCGTCGTTCCCAGGAAGGCCGTCGCGCCCTGCACCAAAGTAGCGCTCCATCGCCCGGCGCACCTCCCGCTGCGTGTTCGACGCCGCTCCTTCGACAAACGTGAAGAGGTACGGGTAATGCATGTCGGGCTCATTCCACATGACGAAACGATCGGTATCGAACACCCAGCGCAGCCGATCGACGAACGCCTGCTCGCCGTGAAGCGCGATGAGCCCGGACACGTCGTGGGGGACGAAGAACGCGTACTGCCAGGCGGTGCCTTCGACATAGCCAGGGCCTCCGAGCCGGATCGACCCTTGATCTTCGGATGCATCGGGGTCGAACGGGTCGAGGAACGTCCCGTCGGCGTTCTTCGGGCGGAGGGTGCCGGTGTCGGCATCGAACAAAGTCTGGTACGCACCGGCGCGCGCCTCGAGAGCGGGAACGTCGGCGTCACGGCCGAGAGCGCCCGCCAACTGTGCGAGCGTCCAGTCGGCCAACGCGTACTCGAGCGTGGTCGAAACCGGGCCCCAAACCTCCCCGGAGCTTTCCATCGGGACGTACCCGAGGTCGAGGTACGCATCGTTGCCCGGACGGTGGCTCGCGCGGCCCGCTGCGCTCTTCATCACGTCGTAGAGGCCCTCGGCATCGAAGTCGGTAAGGCCCTTGGCGAAGGAGTCGGCGACGACGATGTTGGCCGGGTCGCCCACCATCATCTGCACCTCATCGCCGATGAGCTCCCACTTGGGAGGGGCGTCGGCGCCGAGGGTCATGTCCTCGAGCGACCGGAGGATGGCCAGCTGCGTTTCGGGGTACACCAAGGTCAGCAGCGGATGCACGGTGCGATACGTATCCCACAGCGAGAACACGGTGAACCGAGCTGCGCCGCCCGCGTTGCCAACCTCGTCGCGCGAAAACCTCGGGTAGGTGCCATCGACATCGTGGACGATGCTCGGGTGGATCAAGGCGTGGTAGAGCGCGGTGTAGAAGCGCAGGCGGTCGTCTTCGGAGCCGCCCGAAACTTCGATGCGGCCGAGGAGGTCTTGCCAAGCGAGCGCGGCACTTTCGCGGGCTTGGTCGAAGGGGAGTTGCTCGGCGTCCAAGTTGGCACGGGCCGCGTCGGTGCTCACCCAAGAGAGGCCGACCCAGAGCGTGACCGGAGATGTGCGAGCGGCGTCGTACCGAAGGAAGGCCATCGCGTCGCCGGAGGCTTCCGAGGCAGCGCTTTGCATGCCCGACACCACCACGCCAAACGCGTCGGCTGGCCGATCGACGCGCGCCACGAAGTAAATGCGACCCCCGCCCTGCTGCGCACAAAACCCGCCGAACCCTGCGGAGCCTACGATCTCGGTGGCGCTGACCGCGTCGATCGCGGCGTCGTTGCGGCGCCAGCTGATGCCACGCGCGGCATCGAGCGTGATGTTCGCGGGCTCGCCTGCAGGGAACTCGAAGCGGAGAACGCCGGTGCGCGGGGTGGCCGTGAGCTCGGCAAGGATCGTCGAGCCGGGGGAGCCGGACCCTTGGTCGCCGAGCTCGACGCCATAGTAGCCGGCCCAAGCGATCTCGTTACGATACGAAGCTCCGTAGTCGTCGAAGCCTAAGGGAACGTCCCCCGTCGTTGGCGCCAC
>JBFICQ010000214.1:0-6320 GCA_041581895.1 Polyangiales bacterium
AATGCTCGAAGTCGCCACGAACCGCGGTCCCCATCAAACGGCCGTTGACCCAGAACTCTCCGGTCTTTTCTTGGGCTAGCGCATTGGACCGATAGCGCGAGCCTACAGCTCGCCGCGTGGCCACGGAATAGGCCGCTGGAAGATGATTCCCCTGACCGCCGCCGCCAAAATAGAAAATCGTATCGCCACCGTGTTCCTCCTGAACGGCGGACAGTCGTTGTGCGACCTCGCGAATCGCCGTATCCCAATCGATCTCTTCGAATGTCCCGTCGGACTTTCGTCGAAGCGGTGAGGTGATCCGGTCAGGCCCGTTCTGATAGTAGTCGAGTCGGTGCGGCTTTTCGCACGCGTATCCTCGGGACGCCGGATGTGCTTTGTCACCCCGAATGCGCGTGAAGTGGCGGCTGCCCTCGCCTCCTAGTTGGACCTCGAGGCCGCAGTTGCATTCGCACAAAATACAGGCCGTTTTCTCCCAGGAGCCAGACATGGAAAGAACCTTTCTCTTCGATGTTGCCGCGAAGCTGCAATGCTAATCCCAGCGCACCTAGAGCGTAAGGCGTAATCGGCCTGCGATTCGGCCGGGGCCGCTGCGGAGGCTCAGGCGGAAAGAGGGACTCCGAATTCGGTGCAATACTCTGAAAAACGCTCGCGGATCTCACCGAGCTCCAGATCGAAGTCCTCGAGCAAATACGTGTGCACGCCGCGACTTCCTCTAGGATTGGCGGCCAAAAAGGTAGCCATCCGGTCGCGGGTCTCGTCGTTGAAGTGGAGCCCGAAGTGCCCGTATGCGCGCCGAAGCAAGTTGACCGGGTCGGCGAGCGTGTCTTCGAAATGAGCATCGAAGAACTGGCCGGGCTTATCACGATGCCGCCGCCGTGCTTCGGTCGCGCGCTGGAGGGCGAGGGTCCACATATCGATCACCTGCCGACCGATGCGCGCTGGATCGAGCGAGTCGGAGTTCATCGAGCGGAACGTGTAGAGAAGACTCGCTAGGGAAGGTACGACTTTCGCAGGATCTCGGTGCGTGTGAATGATCTGTGCGTCCGGATACGTCTCGAGAACTGCATCGATCGCGGCGAGGTGCGCCGGGCTCTTCAGCACCCAACGATCTTTCATGTACTTGCACTGTAGATGCTGAAGGAATCGTTTGTGGAACGCGTACGCTGGGAGCACGTCTTGCCGCTCCAGCCAGGCCTGGTAGCTCGGGACGTTGAAGGTCGTGTGAAATTGCACGCTCAAGAGCTCGTGGGCTCGAATCGGCACGCACTCCTGCGGTAAGGAGGCACCAAACTCGTGAATCGCGGGAAGGTTCGGGAGCAAACGATCGAGATTCTCGAAGACCTTGACGGCCTCGTTGATTCGAGGGTCGCTGTCGTACGTGGCGGGCTCTGGCGGGGGAACCGGCCGCTGCACCTCCCAGCTCAGCGGAGGGCGATTGCTCGGATCCTGCGCCATCAGATTGAACAAGATCGTCGTTCCGGTTCGGGGCAGCCCCACGATGAAGACGGGCCGCTCGATGACTTGGCGCTCGACCTCGGGATGCGCCGAGCGATACTCCTGCAGGCGCAGCCGGTTCTCGAGATACCCGAGAAGTGTTTCTCGACAGCTGAGTCGACCGAGAGTGGTGAGCCTGGCTTCGCGCTCCAGCGAGTCGAGCAACACCGACAGCCCCGCGCGAAAGGCTTCGCCTCCGAAATCGTTCGATCCGGAACGGCGAATCGCGGTGCGTATGAGGTTACTTTCGTCGAGTGAGGGCCATTTGATCCCCAGGGCTTCGAGACCGCCGCCCATGCGATTGAGGGCTCGGATCCCGAATGGCCGATGGGGTGCAGGGAGCGGCATGACTTCGCGCTTGACTTCGCGGCGCGGCGGCGTGGTAGCACGCGAGCATGGGCACGGTAAAGAGACGCTGGGTGCGCTGGGCGATACCGTTGGCCTTGGCGATCGTCGCGATTTGGCTGGTGAGCCGCAAGCAAGCCACCAAAGCCCCGGGACCCCTACCACCCGCGATCTTGGCCAAGGGGCCTCCCGCCTTTCGCCAATCCAAAACCGAGCTGGGCTTGAGCCCGCAATACATGCAGAGCATGTGGCCCGCGGGACACCGCGATAGCGCGAACACCGACTTCGTGCCGACGACCTTGCGAAGCGATTACCAGCTCGACAAGCATCTACTCGAGGGCCATCCGATCTTTTGGGCTCCGACGATCGGGCTCGACGGAACTTCGTACGTCGTCACCGGAGCGCCGCCCGGGAACAGCCACCTGTTTGCTATCTCTCCCGAGGGCGAGGTGCTCTGGTCGGCCTCGCCTCAAGAGTCGCTGGCGGACCTCGATTCGTTCGCCATCATGAACGCCCCCACGGTCGATGCCGCGGGTGATTTATACGTCGGGGATCGCAACCAACTATGGGCATTCAAGCCAAACGGCGACCTGAAGTGGGTCGTCGACCTCGAGCCCCATGGCGTCGATTGGGGCTTCATGACCGTAGTCATCAGCCGGCAGAACTACGTCGGCGGCGTCACGACCAACGGTAAGGTGTTGTTCTTCTGGTCGCACAGTGGTGAGCTCGCCATGCCCCCGCTCGACCTGCCAGGTGGCGCGGGCCCCCCACCGGAGGACGAACCGCCGGACGGTCTTTGGAAAGACTTGATGGATCCAGACCTTGTGCCTTTTCTGTTCAATCTGATTCAAGGCTGGGAGCTCGAGGTCGCGAACACACCCGCGCTTCATCCGGAGACCGGGCGTCTCTACATCACCGCCGCTGGAGAGACACCGGACGTGGGCGTTCTCTACGGCATCGACATCACCGACGACTCGCTCACGATCGCATTCCAAGCGCCAATGGGTGGCGGAAGCGGAACGAGCCCAGCAATCTCGCACGACGGCAATTCGGTCTATGCAGTCGATGAGCGCGGCAGAATGATTGCGGTCGACGCACACACGGGAAAGCGGCGATGGCAGAGCGACGAAGGTGGAGGCGGCTCGGCATCCCCGAGCGTAGGGGCGGACGAAACGATTTACACGCCTTTTCAAGACCGAATCACCGCGTTCCTGCAGGACGGGTCGGTTCGATGGGAGAAGAGCTACAGCGACGTCTGCAAAGAGCGCCTGCCGAAGTTGGGGTGGCTCTGGCGTTTGGTGTTCTCGGAGCCGGTCGCATTCATCGACAGCATTCTCACCATTGGACCTCGTAGCGGGTGGATGAATGTCGTTTGCGGCTATCACCTGCCGAAATTCTTGTCCCGAAGCCAACGCACCAGGGTGCCCGTTCCTCGGGAATCGCTCTTCGTGACGTTCGACCTCGTCGATGGGACCGTCGTTGGAAAACCGGTAGTTCTACCAGAGACGAGCGAGGGCTTCATCACACCCCTCACCAACGGAAACGTTGCCATTACGACCTCGGGCGCGATCAGCTCGATCTTTTATCACACGGTGAACCGAATTCTGCCGGATGACCTCAAAGTCGCCGAGCCGCCCAAGGCGGGACTTCTGCTATTGAAGCCCAAATGAGTGAGCTTCCGTCACGCGTGATCTTCTACGACGGCGTGTGCGCCATGTGCAACGGGATCGTGAAGTGGCTGCTTCGCATCGATGAAGCGCGGGTGTTTCGTTTCGCCTCCCTTCAAAGCGAGACCGCCGATCAGGCCAGAAGGGCTCACCTGGGCATGCCAACCGCGCTCGAAACCATGGTCTACGTTCGCGACGGCGAGGTGTTCCTGCGATCCCGAGGCGCGTTCGAGGCGATGCGAGAGGTTCCGTACCCATGGAAAGCGCTGTCCTGGCTTCGCGCGCTCCCGGTGTGGCTGACCGATTTCTTCTACGCGATCCTCGCCAAGAGTCGTTATCGCGTGTTTGGGAAGTACGATCGCTGCCCACTGCCACCCCCCGAGTACCGAGCCCGCTTTCTGCAATAAGGAGGGGCGAGAGTTCCCTGTGTAAGGATCTATCTCACCCGTTTGGGCGTAGTGCCACGCGTTGCTACCTTGTTGGGAGATGAAGGCTTGGTTTATTTGGCTTGGCGCGGTCCTCGCGATCGCAATGGGGTGCGAAGGCGCGATCGGCACCAAGGAGCTCACAGGCGAACCACGCTCGGTCGACGCGGGGGTGCCGCCGATCGACCTCCCGGATGGGAGCGTCGAGCCGCCGATGGACGCCGGGATGAACCCCGACTCGGGGATGGATCCGGACGCTGGGATGAATCCGGACGCGGGGCCCTGCGCGAATGGTCCCTTCGCGACTCCCCTGCCGAGCTGCCAGCCGACACCGGTCCCGAATACGGGTGACCCGCACGCGGACTGCGTGGCGCGCATCAATCAGTTCCGGTGGGACTGCCAGTGCTTGCCCCCGCTCGCGCGATGGACTGACGGTGAGGCCTGCGCTGACGGCAATGCCGAATACGACAGCATCAATGGGCCGCACGCGAGCTTTACCGCTCAGCCATGTGGCTCCGGCGCACGAGCCCAAAACGAATGCCCAGGCTGGGGCTCCAACGAGCAAGTGATCGATGGTTGCCTGCAGGTGATGTGGGACGAGGGCCCTGAAGATGGCGACCCAGGCACGGTCAACGGCCACTACATGAACATGTCGTCCATCTCATTCAGCCAGGTCGCCTGTGGCTTCTACACCACGCCCGGCGGGCAGGTCTGGGGCGTCCAGAACTTCGACTGAGGGGTGAGAATGCCATTGGCGAGAGCTTTGCTGATTCTTTTTTGCGTATTGTGTGTAGCGTGCGTGGAGGACCTGTTTGGGGATGACGGTGGCGGCTCAGGAGGCTCGGGCGGCTCGCCCGTTTTCGAGGCCGACTGCAGCAGCGGCCCACTCGACGCGCCGCTTGCCAACTGCACCCCCGAACCCCTCGCGAGCACCGGCGATCCGGCCCGAGACTGCGTCGATCGCATCAACCAACTTCGATGGGAGTGCCAGTGCTTGCCGCCTATTCAGCGCTGGAGAGAAGGGGAGGAGTGCGCGAACCAACACGCCCAGTACGACAGTACGCGAAACGCGCATGCTGGCTTCGTCGATCGAATTTGCTCGCCTGGCGGTTGGGCACAAAACGAGTGCCCGGGCTGGGGCTCGGTCGCTCAGGTGGTCTCCGGCTGCTTGCAGGCGATGTGGGACGAAGGGCCTGGTCCTTGGGGGCCAGACCACGGGCACTACCTCAACATGACCAACCCGGACTACAGCATGGTCGCCTGCGGATTCTACGAGACCGGCAACGGAGACGTCTGGGCGGTCCAGAACTTTCAGTAGCCACTCGGTCGACTATTCGGAGGGCGGCGTCCACGCGGTGGCGGCTTGATCTCCCTCTTCGAGCCCGAGCCAAATTCGCAGCTGCTTCATCATGAACTCGGTCCCTTCGCGGGAGGAGAGATCGACACGATAGGTGTTGATGTAACGAACGCTCTCTTGCAGCCACTGGTCCCACGCCTCTTTCGAAAGCTTCTCGTAGATGAGCTGGCCGAGCTCGTTCGGGAATGGCGGCCGTGCGAGTCCCGGAAGCTCGCGGTCGAGCTTGATGCAATGAACCAAACGATTTGGATCTGCCTCGGGCATGGTTTCTACGACGGAACCTAGCACCGGCACGGGCGACGGCTACCCCAGAATCCGAAAGAAGGAGCGAAGCATCTGATAGGTGAGCCCCCACACCACCCGCCCGTCGACGTCGTAGGCTGGGAAGTCGATACGCAAACCATGCCACTCGTAGGGCCGTACCGTATCCACTTCGCCGCGATACAAAGGCAGTAGCGGAGTCCAAAGCGCCTCCGCGACCTCGCGATCGTCGACGCGCACGGGAGATCCGCGGTGGACCTCAAACACGAACGGGCGGATCACGGTTTCCTGGGGCTTGCCCCGCGCAATGGCCTGGAGGTCGTCGAGCTGGCCGATGTGGTTGGCTTGGGCGGCAAGGTCGAGCCCGACCTCTTCTCGCGTCTCGCGTATCGCGGTGTCGAGCAATGACGCATCCTCGGACTGCTGTCGGCCTCCTGGGAAAGCCATGTGGCCGGACCAAGGGTCACTTGGATGCTCCGCACGCCGGATGAAGAGCAACTCCGGGCCCTCGCCAACGTCGCGGAGCAACATCGCTACAGCCGCCCATTTGTCGTGCTCCGGCAGCTCCTTCGGCGCACGTTGCCCAAGCAGGTCCCGCACATCCGGTAACTCGAGAACCGTCACCCTAGCTCGCTAACCCCAGCCCTTCGCCGCGTCAACAACCTCGACTCTAGACCAAAGTCCGTTCTAGTCGACGATTTCGTATTGGAAGTCCTCGATGACGGGATTGGCGAGGAGCTTTTCGCACATCGATCGGATGTGAGACTCTGC
>JBFICQ010000215.1:0-6270 GCA_041581895.1 Polyangiales bacterium
CTGTTTCAACTGTTCGAGGTCCGCGATCATCTCCGCTTCGGTGATGTAGTGACCGGTGTCGGGATTGTGTTCGTGTCTATTGACGCCACGGATCAAAATCGGCCTTCCGTTGACTCTGAGCTGGCCTTCCTCGATCGCGACTCGACGGAAGCCGACCTGTTGATAGATCGTCTCCCCGTCACCGGATTCGCTCTCGAGCGAGATCACGAGGCCGTAGAGGTTCGGGGTTTCGGCGGTCCAAAGCTGGGGGTTTGCGACCACCCCGCTCAGCTGAGCGCTTGCCGCTCCGCAGGGGTCGAGCTGCACCTCCTCGGTCGCCGCAACCACCGCTCCGTCGGCGTCGAGCAAGCGTATGCTGACGACGTCGGCTGAGGCCGTTTGCGTGAGGCGCTCAACGTCGACGTCGACGGTAAGAGCGGCCTCCGAGAAATCATCGGCCAGCTCGGTTCGGACCTCGAAGTCTCGCACATAGGAATCCCCGGCGGCCCAGAGATAGACGTCTCGGAAGATGCCGCTCAGATTCCACATGTCCTGCTTCTCGAGCCACGTCCCGTCCGACCATCGATAGACCTGAACCGCCAGCACGTTCTCTCCCTCTAGGAGAAACGGCGTCAGGTCGAACTCCGCGGGGGTCCGGCTACCTTGGCTGTAGCCCACGCGCTCGCCATTCAGCCAAAGGTAGAACGCGGAGTCCACGCCATCGAAGTGGATGAACACGTGGCGCCCATCCCAGTCGGCGGGAACTTCGAACCGTCGACGGTAGGAGCTCACACTGTTGTCTTCGGAGGGAATGACGGGGAAGTCGAAGTCGGAACGGCGCTCCGGGTCGAACGGGTAGTGCTGGTTCAAGTAGATCGGTTCGCCGTAGCCGAGCATCTCGACGTTGGATGGAACCGCGATTTCATCCCATTGAGAATCGTCGAATTGAACAGCCTCGAAGCCATCGGGCCGCGTGTCGGGCGATTGTGCAAGCCGATATCGCCAAACGCCGTTCAAAGAGAGCACTCGTGCCTCGGGCAGAGAAACCGGCTCAGCCTCGGGTTGCTGTTCCAGACGTGCCCTCGGTAAGAACCAGGCTCTCGGTTCCTCCCGGTTGACCCTAGTGACCTCGAAGTTGTTCCAAAGAGGCTCGGCCTCGGTTGGCCAAGTGATGTCGCCGATGTTGCACGCCGTTGCGGAGCTCGACGGGTCACCGTTTGAGCAGGCTGTCGCGAGAAGACACGAGGTGACTCCAACGATCCCTAGGGTGAATCGGTCCAACTTGGGTAACGCGCGCATGCTCTGCCTCCGGGCCGGTCTGTAGTGCTCTGGGCACCGCGCCGCAAATCGCTTCGATTTTTCCCGACGAGGGCTTGCAATCGGGGGTAGACCACCAGAGACTTCGCAACCATGGGGGACGTCGTCGAGAACCTGCAAAGCACGGCAAGAGACCACCTTGCCAACGAGAGGACGTTTCTGGCCTGGGTGCGGACGGCGCTCGGGTTGGTAGGCCTTGGCGTCGTAATCGAGCGCTGGATTGCCGGCGGCGAACGCCTCGGGCTCTTGGCGGGTATGGCGTTCATCGGCTTTGGCGGCCTCTCGTTGATCTATGCGGTGGGGCGCTACCTGTGGGTCGCCAAGAATCTCGAGCGGGGGCTGTTTCCGGTGGCGATTCGCGGTCCGGTAGTCGTCGCCATCGGCGCCCTATTCGTCACCGTCGCATCGCTGCTCTACATCCTGCTTTGAGGTGTCGTGTTGCATGCGTCCCTTCAGCAAACCATCGACGAGCTCGTCCTCGAGTTCGATGCGATCCCCAATGACCGCAAGACCACCCTCGAGCGTGTTGCAAGCTTCATTGCCGAACGAGCCACCGAGGGCGGGCCGATCGAGCTGACGTTCATCTGCACCCACAACTCACGGCGAAGCCACATGGCCCAGCTTTGGGCAACGGTGGCTGCGGCGCACTACGGCATCAGCGGTGTAAAGACCTACTCTGGTGGCACGGAAGCGACGGCGTTCAACCCGCGTGCCGTCGAAGCGATGCGCCGCGTGGGGTTCGTCATCGAGAACCCAGGCGGAGACAACCCTCGCTACCGGGTTCGCTATGCGAGTCAGGCATTAGCTGTCGAGTGTTTCTCGAAAACCTATGACGATCCCGTCAACCCGCAGCGCGATTTCGTCGCAATCATGACCTGCTCGGAGGCCGACGAAGCCTGTCCCATCGTGCGCGGAGCGGCTCTCCGGGTGCTCATCGCATACGACGATCCCAAGGTTTCCGATGACACTTCCGAGGAAGCCGCGATCTACGACGCGAGGTGCAGGCAGATTGGCGCCGAGATGCTGTATTTGTTCTCGCGCGTCGGCGCCGTAAAGTAGCCTATACTGCGCCGCAATGAACGCCGTGGTGAGTCAGCCCCATCCGCCCAACAGCTACCTGATTCAAGGCCGGACCGTCACGATGCCATGCGTCGTCCGGGATGCATGCTCGGCTACCGCGACCTGGTTGGTTCCATCCGGCGCCGCCCAGAAGCTGCTACCCGGGCCGGAGCTCGAGATCGCCGAGGTGATGCCGGGGCGCGGGTTGTTGAGCATTGCCTGCATCGACTACCGAGACAACGACCTCGGTGACTACAACGAAGTTTCGATCGCGTTCTTCGTACGCGAGCGGGGGGCGCAGGGGCGTCTTCCCTATGCAGGCACTGCGCTCGACATGATGCGAGGGCAGCTCCCGACGCACATCATTCATCTGCCCGTCAATCAGTCATTCACATGCGAGGCAGGTCGGACGATCTGGGGGTTTCCCAAAACCGTCGACGAAATCGAGTTCGATACAAGCGGCGAGCGTGCGCTCTGCACCTGGAATAGGGAAGGGAACAACGTGCTCCGAGTGAGCATGCCGATCGGCGGCAAGCGAAGCTTTCCTGAGCAGACGCTCTGCACCTATAGCTACATCGAGGGCACCCTCCACAAGACCGACTTCACGTCGAGCGCCGATGAGCTAGGCGTTCAGCTCGGTGGCGCCGACATCGAGCTCGGCGCGGGTCCTATCGCAGACGAGCTCCGATCGCTCGGTTTGCCCAAGCGCGCGCTGATGAGCATGTGGCTGGGCAAGATGAGAGGCCGCTTTGAAGCTGCAAAGCCGTGCTCGGGTGTGCTTCCCGGTGGCGCTGGCGCCTAGGTTTCTGTTGAAATACACGGCCGTCAGGCGTACCTAACTCCCTCCAACGGAGGAAGACGATGGAAGTTCGCGCTGCTGTAGCCCATCAAGCTGGAAAACCCCTTTCGATCGAGACGCTTCAGCTCGAAGGTCCGCGCGCGGGAGAAGCTCTCGTCGAGATCAAAGCGTCGGGTGTTTGCCACACCGACGCGTACACGCTCTCAGGCGCAGACCCCGAAGGGATCTTTCCGTCTGTGTTAGGCCACGAGGGCGCCGGCGTGGTCGTCGAGGTCGGTCCCGAAGTGAAATCGCTCCGGGCGGGTGATCACGTCATTCCACTGTACGTGCCCGAGTGTCGTGCATGCGAATACTGCTTGTCGGGCAGAACCAATCTGTGCCAGGCGGTCCGCGCAACGCAGGGACGCGGGTTGATGCCTGACGAATCGAGTCGTTTCTCGCTCGGGAAAGAAACGATCTACCACTACATGGGCACCTCGACGTTCGCGCAGTACACAGTCGTCCCCGAAATTGCGCTCGCGAAGATCCGACCGGACGCCCCCTTCGACAAGGTCTGTTACATCGGATGCGGGGTCACCACCGGCATCGGCGCCGTCATCAACACGGCCAAAGTCGAGCCTGGCGCAAACGTCGTCGTCTTTGGGCTCGGTGGCATTGGGCTGAACGTGCTTCAGGGCTGCAAGATGGTCGGCGCCGACCGGATCGTCGGCGTGGATATCAATCCTGCGCGCCGTGAGCTCGCCGAGAGGTTTGGGATGACCCATTTCGTGAACCCCACCGACGTCGAGGGCGATCTCGTGGCGTACTTGGTCGAGCTCACAGGCGGCGGAGCGGACTACACGTTCGAATGTATCGGGAACGTCGAGGTGATGCGCCAGGCGCTCGAATGCTGCCACAAGGGCTGGGGCGAAAGCGTCATCATCGGCGTGGCCGGGTCCGGCGAGGAGATCTCGACCCGTCCCTTCCAGCTCGTAACCGGCCGCGTCTGGCGCGGCACCGCGTTCGGCGGCGCAAGGGGGCGCACCGATGTGCCCAAGATCGTCGATTGGTACATGGACGGTAAGATCAACATCGACGACCTCATCACGCACAAGATGCCGCTCGAAGAGATCAACGCCGCCTTCGATCTCATGCACGAAGGGAAGTCGATTCGAAGCGTGGTGGAGTTCTAGGTGAGCGGAGGCGTCTGGCTTGCGTCGCCCGCGAGGTCCGGGTGCTCGGGGTCTACGATGTCCGGCTCGAGGTAGATCACCTGCTCGACAGGTACGGCGGCCCGGGCGGCGTCTTCCGCTTCGTTGATCGCTGCCGCGACTCCAGCCGTATCGAGTGAGGGGTCGAGTTGAATCTTCGCACCCACCAGCAGCTCATCCGGACCAATGTGCTGGGTGCGCATGTGGATCACTTGTGTGACGGCGGCGGTGCTTTCGATAGCTGCTAGGATCTTGCCGCGTGTCGGTCTGCGTGCTGACTCCCCAATCAGCAGGCTCTTCATCTCGAACACGAGCACCGTGGCGATGACGACCAGCAAAACACCGATCGAAATCGTTGCGACGGCATCCCAGCGCGAGTCGCCCGTAATGGCGGAGACGGAGACACCTATGAGAGCAAAGACGAGGCCCAAAAGCGCACCGAGATCTTCGAGTAGCACGACGGGAAGCTCCGGTTGCCGTGAGTGTCGAATGAACGCCCACCAGGATGCAGTCCCCTTGAAAGGGCGTGATTCAATCACGGCCATGCGAAAGGAGCCCCCCTCGAGAAGGATCCCGGTAGTCAAAATCCCAATCGCCCACCCCACATTGGCGATCTCGTGGCTGCCTTCGCCGAGCTTGTGCCACCCTTCATAGATCGCGAAGAGGCCGCCGAGTGTGAAAAGCACGAGCGCCACTATGAAGGACCAGAAATATCTTTCCCTACCAAACCCAAACGGATGCTCGGGGGTCGCTTCCCTCGTGGCCCGCTTGCTGCCGAGCAACAGCAGTGCCTGATTCGACGTGTCGGCCACCGAGTGAATCGCCTCGGCGAGCATCGAGGAAGAGTGCGTGAATGCGTATCCGACGAACTTCGCAATCGCGATGCCGAGATTTGCGAAGAAAGCGGCGAGAATCGCTTTCGTGGAGCCAGATGCCATGGCGCGAGGCTAGATACGAAAGGGTTTCTGTCAACCAGCCTGTTAGCTGCGCCACTCGGCAGCGAGTTGCTCGCACCAATTGAATGCATCGGGCTCGCTGCGGCAGCTTTGCTGGGATAGGCGCGCAGGATAAAGGCGAAAGTACGTTACGGGATAGCCTCTGCGCGGGCCTTGAGTGCCGCGTTCATCTGCTTGAAACCGTCGAGTGTTTGACCGTCGAGCTTGGGTCTGAGAAACGGGACGAGCACTCCGCGAAATTCCTCTCGTTGCGTGAAACGCGACCGACCGTTCCCAAGATCTTCCACTGCGAAGTAGTGCGCACCGTCGAACATCCTCGGGAGGGAAAGCTGGCCGAGCCAGGCGAATCGCCTTCCCGGCATGACCTCTGTCACCGTTGGGTTGAAGTCCATCGCCTCGCCGCCGGGCGGTTGAATCGTCACCTCCAGTCTCCATCCGGGCCCCAGCTCGCCGCTGATCTCGGTTATGAACGGGTTCCAGTCTGGGTAGGCCGGGAAGTCGGACAGCACCCCCCACACTTCGTTTGCGGATCGCTCGATTTCCACGTCTGCTTGGATTTCATGCGTCGCTCGAGAGGCGACGACGAACGCCAACGCGGTGAAGAACAGGATTGCCCAAAGGACATTCCACCGATCCCGGCTCATGGTGCACCGTCTGTTCCGGCGTCTTCGGCGCCGAAACAAGCCTGCCGTCGTTGCCACTCGGTTTCGCAGCTGGCTGGCTGGCAAGAGTTCTCGGTCACACACGCGTAATACGCGCGCGTTTCTTCGGGGCAGCCGGCATTGAGAGCTTCGTCGATGACGATGGGGCAGAAGGAAAATTCGGAACAGTCCGCGCAGTACGCGACCGCGACAGGGTCCGGAAGCGTAGAGCCGGATGACTCGCATGCCACAGCGAGCATCGAGCTCGCCAATAAGATGGACCCAAAGCCCCTGATCACAGCATCCCTACGATGCATCGATTTTCGCCC
>JBFICQ010000216.1:0-6247 GCA_041581895.1 Polyangiales bacterium
ATTTGCCCGGTGTGGGCTCGAAGATTTCGCCAAACGCCTTGAGCGCGTCGTCGATTTGGCTCTGGAGCGCGTCGTCGATCTTGCCCTTGGATATAATGTCTTCGAGGACCGAAGGACGCTCGGCCTTGAGCCACGAAATGAGCTCCTGCTGGTAGCGCCCGATCGACTCGGTCGGCAGGGGGTCCAGGTACCCGTGCGTGCCCGCGAAGATCGAGATTACCTGCTCTTCGACCGGCCAGGGTACGTACTGGCCCTGTTTGAGCACCTCGACCAGGCGCTCGCCCCGCGAGAGCTGCTGCTGGGTGGCCTCGTCGAGATCGGACGCAAACTGCGCGAACGCCGCCATCTCGCGGAACTGCGCGAGCTCGAGACGAAGCGTTCCGGCGACCTGCTTCATCGCCTTGATTTGCGCGTTGCCACCGACTCGCGAAACCGAAATGCCGACGTTGATCGCAGGACGAACACCGGAGTAGAACAAATCGGACTCGAGGAAGATCTGACCGTCTGTGATCGAAATGACGTTGGTGGGAATGTATGCGGAAACGTCGCCCGCCTGAGTTTCGATGATCGGGAGCGCAGTGAGGGAGCCACCCGAATCGGGGAGCTTCTTCGCGACGAAGCCATCGCCCTTGTCTTTCGCGGCAGCCTCGGCCTCGTGGCGCGACTCCGGGCCAGAAAACACCTGATTGCCGAGTCGGCTCGGCGCCTGGTCGGACTTCACCACGACCCAGTCCTCGGCCATCTTCGCGGCGCGCTCGAGAAGGCGGCTGTGCAGGTAGAAGACGTCGCCCGGATAGGCCTCACGGCCGGGAGGACGGCGAAGGAGAAGCGAGAGCTGACGGTAGGCCACGGCTTGTTTCGAAAGGTCGTCGTAGATGAGAAGCGCGTGCTGCCCGTTGTCGCGGAAGTATTCACCCATCGTGACGCCCGTGTAGGGCGCGATGAACTGCAGGGGGGCCGGCTCCGAGGCGCCTGCTATGACGACGGTGGTGTACTCCATCGCGCCGTAAGACGAAAGCTTGTCGACGACCTGCGCAACCGTCGACTGTTTCTGACCGATCGCGACGTAGACGCAGAAGACGTCTTTGCCCTTTTGGTTGATGATCGTGTCGAGTGCGACGGCTGTCTTTCCGGTCTGGCGGTCCCCGATGATCAACTCTCGTTGACCACGACCAATGGGGATCATCGAGTCGATCGCTTTCAGCCCGGTCTGAAGCGGCTCGCTCACAGGTTGCCGAGCGACGATGCCTGGGGCCTTGACCTCGACGCGCCGCGTGAGCTTGCTCTCGATAGGCCCCTTGCCGTCGACGGGCTGCCCAAGAGCGTTCACCACGCGCCCCACCAGAGCCGGACCGACCGACACCTCGACGATGCGACCGGTACGCTTGACCGTATCCCCCTCGCTGATGCCGACATCGGAGCCGAAAATCGCGCAGCCGACGTTGTCCTCCTCGAGGTTGAGCACCATTCCGAAGACGCTGCCGGGGAACTCGAGGAGCTCTCCCGCCATGGCGCTTCCCAGACCATAAATGCGGGCGATCCCGTCACCGACCATCAAGACCGTGCCCGTTTCGACCACATCGACGGACTTCTCGTACGAGGCGATCTGTTGCTTGATGATGCTGGAAATCTCTTCGGCGCGAAGCTGCATTTCAAATGCTCCTGATTACGCGTTACGGCGTTTCGCCGTTCGCAAGCAACGTCTCCCGCAATTCGCTCAGCCGATTGCTGATGCTTCCATCGAATACGCGGTCACCGATGCGTGTCACCACACCACCGATGATTGAGGGGTCCTGTCTCTTTACGAGCACGATCCGTTGACCGGTTGCTCGTTGAAGTTTTTCTTGAAGCCGGCTGTAATACGCATCGTCGAGCGGCTTGGTGCTTATGACTTCGGCACGAACCTGACCGGTTTCGGCCTCGGAGAGCTCTTCGAAAGCATCCAATACGTCGGGGAGATGCGGCAGTCGCCCACGATCGGCGAGCACGCCGATCGTATTGCGCACGAGCTGGGAAGCGCCGAGCTTGTCCATGATGGCGTCGAGCGTCGCCCGAAGCGCCGGCTTCGGCACGACGGGATTGCGTATGATCTCTCGTAGCTCCGAGCTCTTCTTCCACGCATCCAACAGAGCCCCAACGTCACGCACGACCTGGCCGGTCTGGTTCTGCTCGCGAGCGAGCTCCAACAACGCCTTTGCGTAGCGACGTCCGAGGGCGCTCATGCCTCACGCTCCTCCACCACTTCGTCGAGCCTAGCCAGGTACGCCTCCGCAAGCCGCTCCTGGTCGGCATCAGTGATGCGTTCGCTCAAAAGGCTTTGCGCGGCCGCCACTGCGGCGTTGGCTGCTTGCTCGGTCAGCTCTTTCCGAAGCTGCTTCATCTGCTGTTCGATGAGGAAGTTGGTGTCCTTCCGTATCCGCGCGGCTTTCTCCTCGGCCTGCGCGACGATCCGATCGCGCTCGGCTTCGCCGGCCTTGACCATGTCAGCGCGAATCTGGAGCATCTCTTGGTCGAGCTTTTCGAGGCGAGACGCTGTAGCCATGTGCCGGGCCTCGGCCTCCGCTCGAAGCCTTTGCGCCTCGGCGAGCTCCTGCTCGACCTCGGCCCTCCGCGCCGCGAGGGCGGGATTGCCCTTGGTACGAATCACCCATGCGATGAGCAGAACCAGGACGCCGAAGTTGACGAGAGTCCCGAGAAACTCGGTGTTGAGAACGTCGGAGAAATGAAGCTCGCCGTGCGCGCCGTGCTCCCCTTTCTCTTCGGCAGCCGCGTGGGCGCTCCCCGGGAATGCGACCGCGGGCGATACCAGCCAAAGGCTGAGAACGAGCACCGAGATCGCACGCATCAGGCGACCTCCCGGTCGAGCATCTTCGAGGCGATCTGCTGAGCCAGACCCATGATGCTTTGGTCGATCTGGCCTCGAAGGCGCGCTGCCTCGGTTTCGAGTTTCGCGTCGGCCGCGGCGAGTTGCTTGGTCGTCTCGTCGCGGACGCGATCGAGCACTGCGCGCTCGAGCCGTTTGCCCTCGGCTCGAAGCCGGTCGCGTTCCTCGCCCGCTTGAAGGCGAAGTCGGCGCATCTCCTCCTCGAACTCTTCACCCTCCGCGGCGGCCTCGTCCTGGAGACGAAGGGCTTCGAGCTTCGCGCCCTCGATGGCGTTTTCGCGGGCCTCGAAGAGGGCCACCATCGGTCGGAAGATCAGCGGGCGGAACACGAAGAACGCCACCGCAAAGATGCCGAGCTGAATCCAGATCGTCCCGTCGAGGTCGATGATGGAGCCCTCCGAGAGAAGGGCGGTGAAAAGCACGGTCATCGCAGCGGTATCCCTGAGCGGCCGAAGCGGCGCCCCATTAGGCGCCTGGGGCCGAATCGCACGTCCGACAAGGAGAAATCCCTAGCGGCGCGCTTTGGTAGCACGGGGCCGAACCCAGTCAAGGACGGCGGCGCGGGACTCGCGACCGAGCGCTCAGGTGGAGCCTTGCAACGCTCCCGCGACCCGCGAGCGAAGCGCGCGGAGCGTCTTTCCGGCGGCGCGCTCGTTCTCGCGACTGAAGACCGCGGATGGCAAGGGCATGTCCGGATCGACGTAGAGCTTGAAGCTCACCCGTGTTCGGGTGCCGCCATCGATGGGGGTGAGCTCCCAGCGCGCGTTGAAGGCATCGATGTTGCCCTCCAGCAAGCTCGCCTCGATGACGCGTCCCGGCTGCTCCGACTCGGGACGTTCGGCGATGTTGAGTTGGCCCCAGAGCGTGAGGGCGCCCTTCGCGATGCTGACCTCCATGTACACCCGCGCGCGGGTTCCACGCTGCGCAAGCACCCTCGACCTGGTGAAATTCGGCATGAATTGCACGTAGTTCGCGTAATCGAGAACGATCGGAAGGACCTCGTCGATCGGCTGGTCGAGCTCGACGACAGCCTGGCCCGAGGCGATGTTCGACCCCTTTTCGTCGATCTGTGCGGTGAGAACCGCCTCGCTCTCCTCGGCGCGAGCATCGCTCGCGGTGCTGCTCGCGATCCAGCCGATTGCAAAAACTACGATAAAGAATCTCTTGTTCATGCCCACTCTCTTTGGCCTGCCCACCAATACGACGTCTCTATGGTGACGTTACGTCACACTGAAAACACCTTTCGGGCAGAAAGGTAGCACTATTCAGTACATCTACCGACATATTTGCATGTAAAAATACGTCTTAAGTGGAACAGTTGCTAGATTGAATCCGAATGCTTCGAATCAGGCATGTCTTTCTTTTCTCAGCGATTCTCGTGGGAAGCGCGGTCGCCAGTGGCGCACGAGCCCAACAGCCGAAGGTGGTCGTGCTGGGATTCACTGGGGCGGGCGGCTCGAGCGCACGGGTGCAGGTGGTCCGGGCGCTTAAAGGGCGCGTTGATTTCGCGACCAAGAGCGAAGCGGATCGCGTGATCAGCGATCGCGGATTGCGAATCGGAACTGCAACCGGACGCGCCGAGTTGAGCGACGCGCTCGACGTCGATTACGTCTTCTGGGGACGGGTCAAGGGCAAGGGGAGTGGCGCCCGAACTGAGATCCGGGTGGCAGGTCGCTCGGGCGAAGCGCTCACGGGGTACGAGGCCGGAGCGCCAGGCACGTCGAAAGGCAACCAGCTGATTCAAGAGGCGGCTCGTACGGCGCTTAGCGAAGTGTTGGAGCTCGCGCCGCCAGGAAAGCCGAAGCGCAAAGAGATCGTGGCGACGGAAACATCGGTTCCAGCAGCGGCCGCAACAACAACCACTGCGACAACCACTGCGCCGCCAAAACCCAAGCCGCGCCCAGAGCCCGAGGCCGACGCCAAGAAGGAATCCAAAAAGAAAAAGGAGAAGAAGACGGCCGATGGCGGGACGACGCTTCCGGTCTTCGAGATCTTCGTCGGAGGCGGGCCGCGGCTGCGCAACATCGATTTCAACGTCGGCGATGGGTCGGGTGGAACCGAAAACAGAAAGTTCACCTCGGGTGCCTATGCCGACGTGGGTGGTTATTTTCTCGTGCGTCCCCTCGGAAGGTCGGAGAGCAAGGCGCTTCAAGGTGTCGTCATTCAGGGCGACGGCGGCATTGGCTTCGGTCTCAATGCGCAGCCGGCGGGCACTGGAATTACCAGCGACGTCACGACCTGGAGAGCCCTCGGTCAGGTGGGCTACCTCTATCCGGTCCTCAAGGGCCTGCAGGTCGGCGGCCTGGTGGGCGCAGGCGTCGATGATTTCACCATCGGAGACAACTCGGTCTTGCCCTCGATCCGGTATGTCTACGCCCGGGTGGGAGCCGCGCTCTCCTACATGGTCTTCAAAGAGTTCCTTGGGTTTCGAGTGGACGGAGGCTTTCGGAAGCCCTTTTCGCTCGGGGATCTCGAAGACGCCTTTGGGAGCAACAGCTCGGCGATCGGCTTCGACGCGACTGCAATGGTCGGCGGCAAGCTCGACATCGGGTTCACTTACGGTTTTCGGTTCATCTGGGAGCGCTACAAGCTCGACTTCAGCGGAGCAACCGACCCGCAGCAGCCCTCGTTCAGCAGCGGTCCGGGGAGCGGCACCGACATTGCGACGACTTTTCAGTTCCTCGTCGGCTGGTCGCTGTAAACAGCGGCAGTGCCCATGCTCGTTTCGGTCTCCGACTGGGCGACCAACGGGTGCACCTCGGCCATCACGCTCGAACCGTCGAAGACCGCACCCTTTTCGACGAACAGAGCCGGGGTATGGATCTCGCCTTCGACCCGAGCCCCCGCATGAAGCTCGACCAACTCCGAGGCGCGGATCTCGGCGTTCACGTGGCCCCCCCGGACGATGAACGTACCGACCCGAATCTTTCCGCGAATCGTCGCCCCTTCACCGACGACCAAAATTCCTTCACTCACGACCTCGCCCTCGAAATCGCCGTCGATCCGGACCCTTCCGTCGAAGAACAGCTTGCCCTCGTAGCGGGTTTCGGCGCCGAGAAGGGCGTGGATGGGGTTGTCCTCGTATGGCATCGAGGCGAAGAGCGTAAGAAGCGCGAGGCGAGGGGTCAATCGTCGGCGCGTCGAAGCCTTGTCCGGTGCGATTGTGACCCTACCTTCTCAGCGATGGCATCGTTGACCGTCTCTAGGGGGCATGCTACGTCGCGCCCGCTTCGGGCGGGATGATCCGCCGGCCGACACACTTTCAGACAACCGGGAAGAACATGGCAGAGCTTCAGAACGGGCAGGTTACACAGGTTATTGGTCCGGTCGTGGACGTTTCGTTCCCTCGTGGGAGCCTCCCGG
>JBFICQ010000217.1:0-6245 GCA_041581895.1 Polyangiales bacterium
AGCGCCGCCCAGCGAAGAAGCGGCGTACGACCAAGAAGCGCGCAACCAAGAAGCGCGCAACCAAGAAGCGCCGCCCAGCGAAGAAGCGCCGTACGACGAAGAGACGGGCAACCAAGAAGCGCTCAACGCGCAAGAAGAAATAGCGCGCTTCGTCGGGTGGACCTTCGGGTCGACCAAGGGGTCACCTCAGGGTGGCCCCTGGCCTGAGGCCCCGTTTTTCGGGGCCTTCGCGCAGTCTGTCGTGGCGATCCCTCTTGCCTTTTGGGGGGTGTTCGTCTGCTGACGCTCCGGCCACGGTCGGGGCGTTGGCGTTTAAACTTTCTTTTCGCTTTCGAGCAGCCGCGCGAGACGCTCGGCTTCGATACGTACGGCGATGACTTTTTCGCGATCCAACGAGACCGATCCGATCGCGTTTCCTTTGCGCTTATGAACGAATCGGCGGGGCGTATAGAGCACGTCCACGACGAGCTCGCCGCGTAGGTCGCTGAAGTGCGCTGCCAGCGTAGCAGCGTCGATGAGCGCCTCGGGCGAGCACGGCTTTCCTTTCGCCAGCGGGACCAACACATGCGCTCCCGTGACTCCACGCGCGGGGAGCCACAGGTCGTGCGGCTTGGCGATGCGAAGGGTGAGCCGGTCGTTGTCCGCGGCGCTTCGACCCGTCAGGATCTGTGCGCCGTCGGCTGCGACGAACTCGCGGTAGGGATTGCGGCCCCCTGCCTGCCGACGCTTCCGGGCCTCTTCTTTCGGTGAGGTCATCGTGACGCCGAGCTCGGCCAGTCTCTCCGCCAAAGCGTCGGGCTCCTCCTCATCAAAGCGTTCCTTGAGACGCTCGACTGCCTCGATCTCGGAATCGACCGCCTCGAGTCGATTCGGCGTGATGGCCAGTCCTCGCTTCAGGCGCTTGGATTTCTGGAAGAGCTGCTGAGCGAGCTCGGGTGGGCTCTTGGTTGGGTCGAGCGCGATCCGAACGGTTCGGGGCTTCTCCCCCCAGGTCCTGGCCTCGAAAGAGGTCGAATTCGCTGGAATTTCCGAGGAATACGCGAGGATGAGCGTTGCTTGCTCGTGAAGCTCATCCGCTTGCGCGGCGCGTTCGAGGTCCTGAAGGATCGCATCGCGCTTCTTGGAGAGCCGCCTGTGATGCTTGTCGAGGAAGCTGAGGAGCTGGCTCTTTCGGGCTGCCCGGTGGGCGCGAAGAACCGCCTGTCCCGAGGCCCTCAGCGTCGCCAGATCGCGCTCTCGGAAGTGATTGCCCTCGTCGAGCCGGATCGGCCGTGCGCCCGTGGAGCGCACCACGACCGCGCCATCGGCCTCCTCCAGCCACCAACCCCCATGTGGCTTTCGAGGCGCGCAGACCAAGAAGCGCACGATCCCGGAGCGCAAGAGCGAGAGGCGGATGAAGCGATTGCTCTGCTCGATGCGATCGAGGATGGCGCCCTTTACGTGGCGCCGAAGCTGTGAGATCGCTTGGCCAGCGCGCTCTCCCCGGGGCCGTTCGTCGACGATGCCCGCTCCGAGCGCGCCTGGGAGAGTCGAGAGCAAGAGAACGTGGGTGCTCCCCTCCGCTCGAATCGTGACACACAGGAGCCCGGGCTTGGGCTGGTCCACACGCTCGATTTTCGCCCTCACACCTGTCCTTCGAACAATGACTGGAGGAGCCGGGCCTCGCGAAACGATTGGGCTGATTCGATCGATACGAACGCCCGCGATGCGCCGGAGTGCTCGAGCTTGGCGAGCACCTCAAGCAGTTGAGCGTGCGAAAACGAGCGGCGAAGGCCCTCGGCACGAAGGGATGCATAGAGAACATCCGCAGCCGGAGCGGGGTCATCGATCGCGTCGAACCCTCCGACCACCAAGAGTGAATCGGCCATGCCTTGCCGCACCTCAGGCTCCCAAAGCCCGGTAGGCCGCCAAACCACGACCCGACCCGCAACCCGCGGAATGCGCGAGAAGTACGCTCGAAGGCGCTCGCGATCGCGCGTTCCAGTCGTCACTGCGGCACCCGTGGCGATGACCACGACCGACGCCTCCAGAGCATCCGCTGCTTCTGCCAGCCAGCCGAGCCCCAATTCGAGCTCATCGCTCAGTCGAAGGGGACCGTCGGAAGATCGCCAGGAGGCCTCGGGGGCTCGAAGGCCCAGCTGAAAACCCGGTGGCAACTCTCGACGCCAGCGGGCGAGGGTATTGGGCTTGGGCAACGGTGCGATTGGAGCGAGCTCCGCATAGCGAAGTGCCGAGACGTACTTTGGGCCGGGCGGTCGCTCGAGAAGGGCGCCGGCGAGGAGATCCATCGGCCAGAGGGTAGTCGCACCGCCATTCCACGCAAAGGCTAGTTGGGTCGCGGAGCGTCACTCGATTGAAGCGTTCGCACGGCCGGTGTACGCTCGGGCCGCGCTAGAGGAGTTGCCTCGATGGTGCAAATTGCGGGCTGCGCGAAAGGTTGGAACCGAGTTGGCGTCGTCACGCCGACGGACTGGCGTGCCGCGACCGATGCGGTGATCTTGGCTGCCCGCCTCATTGCGAAACCGGGTGAGCTTCTGGTGTGGCTCGATGAGCCATGCGCGCTCGCCGTCGCTCAGCGCGCCCCCGATAAGAACCTCGGGATTCGCCTCGCCGCTTACACCCTAATTCTATTCGATCCAGACGGACAACCTCTCAAGACCTTGCCACTCGCCGGAGCATCGGCCGAAGAGGTGGGGTCATGGCTTTCCAAACAAGGGTTTAGCGCGCCGTGGAAAACCGATCTGCCTCCGTCGCCCGATCACACGGCGCTCTCGAATCTCGACCGAACGATCAGCAACATCCATGAGACCATCGGCCACGTCGCCCAAATGACCTATGGGTCAAGCCCGGTCCACACCGACCCGCAGACGCTCGAGACCATCATGGTCATTCGATTGGCGACTCGCGAGGGCGAGTCCGCGAGATTGATCGTGCTCGGGTTCTCGCCAGAGGGCGAGCAGGGGGAGATCTTCGTGCGCACGGAGCCTGGCGATGGGGAGCCGACCGATCTGCGGCTGCCGCTGCGCGAGGTCGCAGCGAAGAGCGATGTTGATGCCCAGGCGGGTTTGATCGAGCTTTTCCTGCACAAATCGCTGCAACAGGCCTACGCGTCGCTCAGCCGCGAGTGGCGGCCCCGCAGACCATCGACGCCGTGATTCCAGTCAGGCTGTGCGCATTGACGAGGGGTGTTTCGATGGCCTACAACTCCATCTAGGTTTGCCATCGTAGGGGCTCGGCCAAGAGGGGAAACAGCGCATGGAGCAAGCTCGCAATTACGTCTGCACGGAGTGCGCAAGCGCCGTTCCGTCCGGACACAAATTCTGCGGGGCCTGCGGCGCAGGGGTGCCGAGCGAAGCACAGACGCTCGAGATGAGATACTTCGGCGCCCTGCAAATGCCGGGCAAGGCGCGGCTCATCGTGGTTCGAGGCGACGAATCGATGGGAGAGGGATTGAGCTACCTCCTGCAGGCCACCGAGCACATCGCCGGACGCGAAGCCGACCAGATTCCTTTCCCCAGCGACAACTGGCTCAGCCCGACCCACGCCAACTTCCATTACCGCGGCGATAGGCTGGTCGTCCGAGACGAGGGCAGCTTGAACGGCGTTTACATCCGGACGCGTGGTGCTACCCCGATTCAGGTCGGCGATCATTTCATGTGCGGTCAACAACTCTTTCGGGTCGATGCCACCCCCAAGGACTCCTCGGGGCCTGAGGCCGATCAGACCTACTTCTACTCGTCCCCGCGACGCCCGAGCGCGTTTCGAGTCACGCAGGTTCTCGAGGGTGGGATGGATGGGATCGTGTGTTGCGCACACGAGCGAACAGTCGAAATCGGTCGGGAAGAATGCGACCTCAACTTCCCGGATGACGTACACATGTCCCCACGTCATGCCCGGATCGAGATGTCAGGCGATGCGCTCGAGCTAGTCGATTCGGGTTCACAGAACGGGACATACGTGCGAATTCGGGGTGAGCGCGAGCTCAGTCACGGAGACTATCTATTTCTCGGCAGGAACTTGCTTCGGGTGGAGGTGACCGCATGATCGTCTGTTCCCGGTGCAGCAAAGAGAACCAGGACCACTACAAGTTCTGTCTGGGATGCGGCGCGGAGCTACCTCGCGAATCGTCGAGGCCGAGGTCGTTTTCGGCGCCAACGCCCCCCGGAGGAAGCCCGAAGGCCGGGACCGGTACAAAACCTCCGCGGCGCATGCAACCAGCGAAGGCGGTTGCTGCGGCGGAGCCCGTCGCGCAAGCGGTGGAAGTTGATTCCCGGCCCCCGGTTCAGGCCGTTCGATCCGAGCCGGCACCCGCAATCGAGCCAGCACCTGTAGTCGACCCGCTCTCACAGGAGCTGTCTCCGCTCGCGGAGGCAACGGCGCCATGCACCAACTGCGGAGCACAGGTCCCAGAGAACTTTCGCTTCTGCCATGTGTGCGGCCATGACCTCCATGCGGCGCCTGCGACCAACGGCGCGTCCGACGCGCCTGCAGAGCGGGTTTCGGCGCCCGCCGTGGCTCCGGCACGGAGCGCCGCGCGCGCCAAGTTGGTCCTCATCCAGCCCGATGGCTCCGAGGGTGAGGCCTTTTCATTGCAAGACGGACCCACTCTGATCGGGCGGAGCACCGGCGGCATCTTCGCGAACGACGCCTATCTGTCGCCCGAGCATACAGAGTTTCGATTCGAGGGCGATCAGCTGGTCGTCAAAGACATGGAAAGCCTCAACGGGATCTACATTCGAATCGAGCCCGAGGTCCCGATCGAGCTGTTTGACGGGAGTGTCTTTCGAATCGGTCAGGAGATTCTTCGCTTCGAGTTGCCGAGAGCGCCGGATCCCTCGCCTGATGGCACTCAGTTGATGGGAAGCCCGCATCAGGGCTTCATCGGCCGTATCTGTCTCGTCATTGGCCGCGAGACGACGGGCAACTGCTTTCCCATCCCCCCCCAGGGCATCCATCTCGGCAGAGAGCGGGGCGATGTCGTCTTTCCGGAGGATGGCTACGTTTCAGGTCTTCATTGTCGGATTCATTCAGAGGTCGGGCACGTGTTCCTGACCGATCTCGGCAGCTCGAACGGCACCTTCGTTCGGGTTCTGAACGAGTCGTTCGTCCCGAAGGGGACATTCGTGCTCATGGGTCAGCAGCTCTTTCGAGCCGACTACTGACGAACTCTTCAATCCGTTCGGCGATTCGATCCGGCTGCTCGACAGGTGCCGCATGACTCGCTTCCGGAATGACCTCGAGCTCGGCGCCCGGAACGGCCTGTGCCAGTTCTTGAGCGAGCGCCACCGGTGTGAAGGTGTCGTGCTCGGCTGCAATGACAAGCGTCGGCGTTCGCACCTCTTCGAGGAAACCTCGAGCATCGTGCTCCCCCGCGAGCTGTAGCATGCGAAGAAAGATGTCTGGGTCCATGAGCGCCGCATGGTCCCAGTAGCGTTGGAAGTCCTCCTCTTGAATACGCTCGGCGTCGAGCTCGCGACCGGCGCAGGCGATCCGAAAAGCAATGGCCGCCGGGATGCGTCCCCAGACCGCACGGGCCACCCCTGGAAAGGATCGGGCAGCACGAATGAGGCTGGGGAGCGCTTGGTCGAGCAAGTCGGTGCCGTGAAACGTCGTCGTGATGCGCCCGAACGTTCCGCACATCAAAACGAGCCCGACGACGCGATCTGGATGCTGGTTGTAGAGCTCGAGGGCGACCTGGACGCCCATCGAATGCGCAACGAAGACGGCGCTTTCGATCCCCAAATGGTCGCAGACGTCGCGGAGATCGTGAACAAGGTCCTCGATTGAAAGCCGATCGCGGTCGATGGGCGGCCCACTTCTGCCGTGGCCGCGGAAATGCGAGTGAACGACCTGGTGGCGAGTCGCGAGCCTTGGTTGGAGATACCGCCAAGCAAAGCCGTCGCAACCAATTCCGTCGATCAAAACAACCGTCGGCGCTCCGGCTCCGAGCGTTTCGAAGAACAGACGTGTGCCGTCTGCCGCCTCGACAAAGCCCTCGCTCTCGTACTCCACGCCTGGGAGCTTACTTCTTTGGTGCGTCTTCGTCCGAGTCCGGGATATCGTTGACCGAGGGGAGCTTGCGAATCTCGGGAAGGGCGATCTTCACGCAGCGCTGGACGATCCAAGAGAGCGAGCGGTCGAGCCTTGCCGATTCGTGCTTGATGTCGTGTAGCATCGATTCAGGGAAGTAGAGGCTTTGCTTGCGCTTATCAGTCGTCGACATCGTGAGAAACTCCATCCGAACG
>JBFICQ010000218.1:0-6242 GCA_041581895.1 Polyangiales bacterium
TCACTCCGTTTCTTTGGCTCCTCAAGGTGCGTGATTGGATCTGGGATATTCTCGAAAAGGAGACTGGAGCGCGGATGACGCACAGCTTCGGACGCATTGGCGGCATGGCCGCGCCTCCCACCACAGACTTCAAAGACGACGTTCGCGCGCTGATTCCCGAAGTGCACAAAGTCGTCAAAGAAGCCGAGGTCATGCTCATCCGCAACCGCATCTTCCTCGACCGGATGCAGGGTGTCGGCGTCTTGACCAAGGAGAGCGCGCTTGCCTACGGATGCACCGGTCCGATCGCTCGCGCCTCGGGCGTGCCCTACGACGTCCGCAAAGATCACCCATACATGGTCTACGATCGCTTCGACTTCGACGTGCCGATCGGCGAGGACGGCGACAACTGGGATCGCTTCATGGTGCGCCTCGAAGAAATCCGGCAGTCGGTTCGAATCATCGAGCAGGCCCTCGAGCAGATGCCCGACGACGGCCCGGTCAACGTCGACGACCCGCGCATCATCCTTCCCGAAAAGGACCAGGTCTACACCACCATCGAGGCCACCATCGCGCACTTCAAGCTCGTGATGGAGGGCCTTCAGACGCCGAAGGGCGAGGTGTACAGCTTCACCGAGGGGGGCAATGGCGAGCTCGGCTTCTACATCGTTTCGGACGGGAGCGGCACTCCTTACCGAGTTCGCGTGCGGCCTCCGTGCTGGTACAACCTCGCAGCTTGTCGCGAGATGCTCATCGGCGAGATGATCGCCGACATCATTCCTACCTTTGGCTCGATCAACATGATCGGCGGCGAGTGTGATCGATAATGCCAGTCTTCAAGCTAGACGGACGTGAGATTTCCTTCGAGCCGGGTGAGACCGTCATCCAAGCCGCTTGGCGCGTCGGGATCGAGATACCCCACTACTGCTGGCATCCGGGGCTCTCGGTCGCGGCGAACTGCCGAATGTGCCTGGTGCACATCACGAGCGGGCGCCAGATGGCGATGCCCCAGCTCGTTCTTGATGAAGAGACGGGAGAGTACGTTCCGGCAACGAAACCCAAGCTTCAGCCGGCCTGCCAATTGGCCGCCGAGGAAGACATGGAGGTGTCGTCGACCAGCGATATAGTCAAAGAGGCCCAAGCCTCGGTGCAGGAGTTCTTGCTCCTCAATCATCCGGTCGACTGTCCGATCTGCGACCAGTCCGGCGAGTGCAAGCTTCAGGACTACTACTATGAGCATCAAGCGACGCTCAAACGCAAACTCACCGAGCCCGTCCACAAACCCAAGGGCGTTCGGTTCGGGCCGACGATCATCTACGACGCCGAGCGGTGCATCATGTGCACCCGTTGTATTCGCGTATGCGACGAGGTTGCCAAAGACCACGTCCTCGACATGCGCGAGCGTGGCAACAGGAACGAAATCATCCTCGCCCCCGGCCGGGAGCTCGATCACCGATACACCTTGATGACCGAGCACGTGTGCCCGGTTGGGGCCCTCACCAGCTCGGATTTTCGGTTCAAGGCCAGGGTTTGGTTCTTGAAGTCCGCGCCGAGCGTGTGTACCGGGTGCGCGACGGGTTGCAATAGCCATGCCGACTACGACCCGCGCTACGGCAAGGTCTTCCGGCTGCGGCCGCGCGACAACCTCGAGGTCAACAAGTTCTGGATGTGCGACGACGGGATGATGACCTACACCCGCCACGACAGCGATCGCCTGCTCATGCCGACCGCCGGACGCGGCGATGAGCGCGAGCCGGTGCTCGACGACGAGGCGTTGTGGATGGCGGCCGAGCAGCTTCGCAACGTCGATGCATCGAAGCTCGCGGTCGTCTTGAGCGCGCAGCACACCACCGAGGACAACCTCGCGCTGGTGAAGCTCGCCGAGGCGCTCGGGGCAGGGCAGCTCTACCTAGCTGCGCTCGGCGGCTGGGAGGGCGACGACATTCTTCGAAGCGACGACAACAACCCCAACCGTGCTGGCGCAATTCAAGCAGCCGGGGGCGCCCCGCTCAAAACCGTCGCGGACTTGCTCATCGAGGTGCAGGCCGCGGCGATCCAGGGTGTCCTCGCGCTTGGGTGGGCCACCGCCGAACAGCTCGAAGAGCTCACTCCTTTGGTTGCGCTCGATACCGTGGTCTCGCTCACCAGTCACATCGGAGCGCTTCCTGCAGTGGCTTCCGTGGCCATTCCCGTCGCCGACACCTTCGAGATCGAAGGCAGCTTCATCAACGAAAAGGGGATGACCCAAGGCTTCAAGCCGGTGCTTCCGATGCCGGTCGATGTCGAGCCCGGGTGGAAGGCGATCGCGGCGCTCGGCGCCCAACTCGGTCACGACCTCGGCTTCTCGGACATCGAGACGCTCAGGCAAGGGCTCACCACTGAGGTGGAGGCGGCGCAATGACGACCGAGGTGCTGCTCCTGTCTTCGATTCTGAAGATCGTCTTCGTCTTGGTGATCGCAGTCGGTGTGTTTGCGCCGGTGTTGATCTGGGCCGAACGACGCCAGAGCGCGATGATCCAAGATCGCCTGGGTCCGAGCCGAGCGGCCATCGTGCTTCCGCCCTGGGCGGTGGCCTTCATCGACAAGGCGCGGCTTCCGATGTGGCGCGGGTTTGCACTGACGGGCATCGTGGCGATCGTCGCGTTGGTGGCGATGACCTGGGTCGTCGTTCGCGGAACCAACCCCTTGCCGCTCACGACCTCGACCCTCACCAAGATTTTGGTCGGGTTCGGGGCCGCTTCCATCCTGCTTCGAATCGGCTTTAGCGTGCATGGCACCATCGTCCGCAACAACGGGCGAATCATGCTCCTCGGGCTGCTTCACCCGTTGGCCGATGCGCTCAAGTTCATCTTCAAGGAAGACTTCGTTCCACCGAAGTCCGACAAGTTCCTGTTCGCCGCAGGCCCCATCATTGCGTTGATCCCTGCGATTGCCGCGTTCGCGGTCATTCCCTTCGCGAGCACGCTGCACCTCGAGCACTGGAACGACGTTCTCCCGCTCACCGGCGAGGTCATGGGCACCGCCATTCCGATGCAGGTGGCGAGCCTCAACGTCGGTATCTTGTTCATCTTTGCGATCGCGAGCACGGGGATCATCGGCGCCGCGATTTCGGGCTACGCCTCCGATAACAAGTTTTCGCTCCTAGGGGGCATTCGCGCGGCCAGCCAGATGGTGAGCTACGAGGTCGTCCTCGGCCTGACGTTGGTTCCGGCGTTCATGGTGTATCGCTCGCTTCGTCTCGAAGATATGGCGATGTGGCAACACCAGCACAGCTGGGGCATCTTCAATCCGCTTTTGGCGCTTGGGTTCGTGATGTTTTTCATCGCGGCCATCGCCGAGACCAAGCGCGTCCCGTTCGACCTTCCCGAGGGGGAGAGCGAGCTCGTGGGGGGCTATCTCACCGAGTACTCCGGGATGAAGTTCGGGATGTTCTTCATGGGTGAGTTCGTGGAAGTCGTCGCTCTGGCGGCCATTGCCTCGATTCTGTTTTTCGGTGCCTGGGACGTGCCGTTCTTGTATCGCGATGGGTTTGATTTTCGGCTCCCCTTCATGGCGTCGGGCATCGTGGTGCCCCTCGCACACTGGGTCGTGATCGTGATTCAGGTCTTGTTCTTCCTACTGAAGATCGTCGTTTTCATCTGGTTTCAGCTCATGATCCGTTGGTCGCTGCCTCGCTTTCGGTACGACCAGCTGATGAAGCTCTGCTGGAAGGGGCTTCTCCCGCTTTCCCTCGTCAACATCTTGTTGATGGGGGCGTTCATTCTTTCGGGTGCGCTCGGCAAATACGTCGGTTTGCTCGATAAGCTCTGAGGTTACCCATGTCAGCCACGGTCAAGGTCATCAAAAAGCCACCGCGCACGATCGCTGAGCAGGTTTACGTACCCGAAGCGGCCAAGGGCATCGGCTTTGCGGCGCGGCGGTTCTTTAAGAACACCTTCGGCCCGCGCGCGAAGAAAGAAATCGACACGGTGAAATACCCAGAGGAGAAGCGCGATTATCCCGAGCGCTTCCGAGGCATTCATCGGTTGACCCAGCGCGACGATGGCTCGCCTCGGTGTGTGGCCTGCTTGTGCTGCAGCACGGCCTGTCCAGCGCAGTGCATTTACATCGAGGCGGCCGAGTACGAGCCCGATGACCCGCGCTACGGCTACGAGCGCTATCCCGCCGTCTTCGTGATCGACGAGCTCCGTTGCATCTTCTGTGGCTACTGCGTCGAGGCCTGCCCCTGCGATGCGATTCGTATGGACACCGGCATGCACATGCCGCCTTCCACGAGCCGCGAGCATTTCATCTACGACAAAGAGACCCTCCTTTCGATTCCAGGCAAAGACGGGACGTACCTGACGGCAAACCCACGGCACGAGCCGGGTGACCCCTCGCACCCAGGCATCGATCGCGAGCGTGGGCACTAGACGTGCGCAAAACGCGCGGAGCCAGCCAAACGGCGGTCTTGGTGGCGGCCTACCGCGCACGTGCATCCGCCGCTGCCCATCCGGTCTGCGACGATCCCTGGGCCAAAGGTCTGGCGGGCGAGGCCGGTGCGGCCCTCTCGCGCCGTTGGGATGCGCATGCGCCAGCGATGGAGCTCTGGGTCGGGCTTCGCACGCGCTACATCGATGAGTGCGTCGTGCGCGCGCTCGATGACGGCATGCGGCAGGTCGCGGTGCTCGGGGCAGGTCTCGACACTCGGGCCGCCAGGCTCGCGCGCCCCGGCGTTCGGTTCTTTGAGATCGATCAACCCGCGAGCCAAGCCGACAAGCGCGAACGGCTCTCGACGCTCGAGGGTTATCCCCTCGAGGCAGCGACCTTCGTTCCGTGCGACTTCGAGCACGACGACTTCGTCGTGCTCTTGGCCGACGCTGGGCTCGATCGGACGGCTCCAACCTGCTTCGTCTGGGAGGGCGTGGTCTACTACCTGCCCGAGGAGGCGGCTCGGTCGACGTTTCGCCGAGTGGCCCGTGAATTCGATCCGCGTTCGCTTCTAGTGTTCGATTATTTGAGCAGCAACATGGCGAAGTCGAGCGATCGCCTTCGAGACGAGGACCGCGCCATGAAAGGCATCATCGAGGAGCTCGGCGAGCCGATCCTCTACGGCATCGACGACCCAACTCCCTTGATGTTCGAGCTCGGCTATCGTTTCTTGCGCACGGCCTCCTTCGACGAGCTCGCCTTGCAGTACACCGGGACCTACGAGCGCGAGCGGTTTTTTCGGTTTCAGGCGATCGGGCTTGCGAGCGCAAGCGGGGAGGGGGTCGCGTGGTAGAGAGCGCAACGGTCGACGGGCGCCAGGTGAGCTTCCGGCGCGAGCCTGGGGACGGGCCGACGCTGGTCTGCATTCACGGTTCGGCCGACAACCATCACGCCTACGACCGCTTGTTCGCCGAGCTACAAGGGCGCGCGCGGGTGGCTCTCGATTCACCGGGGCGCTTGGGAAGCGAGGGCCCGCCGCTCGAGAGCGTCTCTTCGCTCGCGGCATTCGTCTCGAGCTTCATCGATGCCGAAGTACCGGGCGATTACGTTCTCGTCGGGCACTCGCTGGGTGGTGCCGTCGCGATCGAACAAGCGCTGACGGGCTCCGAACGCCTGCGCGGCCTCGTGTTGCTCGCCACCGGCGCGCGGCTTCGCGTCCATCCGATGATCTTGCAGATCTTCGAGCAACTCGCCGCATCGGGAGCTCCTCCCGAGCCGACGCCGGGCCTTTTCCAGTCGGGGGCCGACCCCGCGCTGATCGAAGAGGCACGCGCAATCCTCCGCCAGACGCCCCCGGCTTCGGGGCTCACCGACTGGCGCGCTGCCAATGCCTTCGACCGCATGCACGAGCTCGCAAACATTTCCGTGCCCGTGCTGGTCATCGCCGGCACCGCGGATGCGCTCACCCCACCGAAGTACGCCGAGTACCTCCACGCGCACATTCCTCAGAGCGAGATCCTCGTGCTCGAAGGGGCCGGGCACATGCTCCCGATGGAACGTGCGGCGGAGGTTGCGACGGCCGTGCGCGGGTTTCTCGCGGCGTTCTAGCAGGGCCGACGCCAACGCCAGCGCGAGCGCACGATTTCGATTCCCTGTCGGAACAACGGATCGACGCCTGCGGAACTCGCGTTCGAGGACATGCCTGCTGCCGCGGACCGAAACATCTTCTCCTCTAAGGGCAGTGGATGTTGCGGGCGGGCGGCGGGATGCAGCGAGGCGGGCGGCGTGGGGAGTGCCAACCCTGTCTCGAGGACGGGGTACCGCGCTCGAGCCGCAAGGCCGATGGGGGCGGA
>JBFICQ010000219.1:0-6228 GCA_041581895.1 Polyangiales bacterium
GACACGGCCCCAGCAAAAGCCGGCGCCCAGCTTTACATCACCCCGGAGAACACCAAGATCGCATTCGTCGGAGCCAAAGTGACGCAGAGCCATGACGGCGGGTTCACCAAATTCGCAGGCATGGTCGACCTCCGAGAGCCGATCGAGGCGAGCACGGTCGAGGTCACGATCGACACAACTTCGCTCTACGCCGATCGCGACAAGCTCACCAATCACTTAAAGTCGCCGGATTTCTTCGACGTGGCGAATTACCCCTCAGCGAAGTTCCGTTCGACCAAGATCACGAAGACCGACAGCGGACATGCGATCACCGGCGACCTCACGCTTCATGGTGTAACCAAGTCGATCACGTTTCCCGCGACCATCACCAAGGGCGCCGACGGCGGGGTTTCAAGCAGTGCCGAGTTCGCGATCAACCGTCAGGATTTCGAGATCAGCTACCCGGGGATGCCGGACGATTTGATTCGCGACAAGGTCGTCATCAAGCTCGACTTGAAGCTCCCGCCACAGAGCTAGCCCAGCTCGCCGCGTCGGGCCAAGGTTGCAGATCGCGAAGTTCATTCACGTTGACCTCGCCAGTCTCGATGATGCCGGTCGCTGCGTCTGCGATCGTCCAGGCCATGGTGGGCCTCCCCATCGGCTGGGACTCGACGAAGATGCAGCGAAGCTCGCCCTCCTCGAACCCGCATTGCTCCTGCACGGCCTCGAGCAGCTGCATGTCGTGAAGATGCCCGTCCCCGAAGTTCCAGCCGATGACCACGCCAGCGACGATCTCACCATCGAGGTACTCGTAGTCGTCGATGTCGTCGACTGCCTTGGGTAAGAGAAGCTGGAGGGCGCGACCCTGCAGGTGCATCGCGCGAAACGCCAGCACCTTCGATAAGACCGCGGCGATCGTTTCCTGATCGAAAAGCTTTGCGAGTTGGTCCTGCACCCGCGGCGAGATCTTGGTGAGATGCTCATCCAGCTTCTTCGAGCTGTCTCCCTTGAACAGCCACACGTCGTAGGGCCAGTTGCCCGCGTAGTACCGCATCGAGCAGAGAAACGAGACGCGGGAGGGCACGAGGTTTCCGATCAGCGGCACTAATACCACCGAAATGACGAGGAACGCGATCAGGAGCGGAGAGCTGATTGAGAACGCGCTCACATCCGCATAATGGCCAAATAGAACGAATGCGCCGTACACCATTATCACGTTCCACTCGATCGGCACGCCCATCGGAACGCTGCTGGTGATGAAGGTATGGAACAAAACCATCGTCACCAGGGCGATCGTCGTCGCCGTGCCTCCGTCGCTGAACAAGAGAACGAGGGGGAAGCTAAGCTCTATGGCCGTCCCCGCATGCGCCATGAGGCGAGCAAGGTTGGAAGGGCGTAGATCATCGGGGTAGCTTCGAAAAAGGAGCTTTCGGATCGAGCCGAAGTTCGTCAGCGGGCTGTTGCTCTGCATGACGGCGACCACCGACGGAAAGTGATGGTTGAGCTTCGACGTTGCCGCCCACAGCCAAACGGCCACCCACACGATCTTCGTGCCCGCGATCCAATCGGCGGCAAACAGAAAGACGACCAGCGCCGTGTAGTAGTGCTCCCCGCGGGAGGCCAAGAAGATCGTTTTGTCCGCCAGCCCCAGCACCGGGAGGATGATGACCGGAGGCAGCAGCAGCTCGAGGCTGAGCTCTGGCGCGATGAGGGCGCGAAACAGGCTCGCGAGGTAAGCGAGGTAGAGCGCAACGTCGAGCACCGAGCGCTTTGAGCCTCCCAAGAGCGGCAACGCCGGATTGAACGACATCTTCGTCGTTCCGGGCCGCAAGAAATAGAGAGCACCGCCGAACGGAGGATTGTACCGTCCCGTGAGCGGACCGCTCCCGCAGCCGAGCCCAATGGCTTCGAATGCCATGCTCCAGAGCACTGCTTTTTGAAACGCTATCGGCTCGAAGTACCAAGAGCCGAACGCGCGGAGGTCACCGAGGCCGGTCGTGAATGAGCAGAAAAAGCTCCAGACCCAGACATAGAAGACGACCTTGAGCACGTAGACGATGTAGATCGGCCACGGCGTCCCGTAACCCTGGAGGGCCCACGACTGGCAGACCATCTTGACGCGCTCGGGAAATGGCTTCTGTTGCCATTCTCCGATGTCATAAGGGGGTAGCTTCGGGCTCAACATGTAGGGTCAACCGTCGCGGGAAGAGTCGTCCGAAATGCTCCGGAGCGCAACGGTGACGAAGCGAAAAACCTGCAGCTGCACGTCGACGAGAGCGTCTACAATTCCGTTCGTTTGCCTGTCAGCGATCAGAACTTCGTGCGAGGGTGCCACGGGCCCGAGCGCGTTCCGTTGCGAGGAAGATCCACTTGAATTCGAGTGAGGATTGGGCGAATCTCGATTCCGCTCGATGCGTTTTCGTCATGCCAGCTTGGGCGTACGGCTGCCCCCCATACCATTTTGGTACGTCTTGTTGTGCACGGGGTGCGGGGACGACGTTCCGGTCGATCTCGGGCCGCGCCCAACGAAGCCGTGCGTCAGCAAATCGCGAGCCTGGCACCATCGGCCAACATTGGGCACCGAGGCACGGGGCCGACCCGCTCGGGGCACGCCTTGCCGGAAAACTCGATTCCGTCGTTCGTAGCAGCGATGGCGGCAGGCGCAGACGGCATCGAGCTCGACGTGGAGATCACTCGAGATGGTCAGCTCATCGTGATGCACGATGACGATCTCGACCGTACGACGAACTGCGAGGGGTGCGTCAGTGCAATGACACTCGACGAGATTCGCGCCTGCCGGCTGCTGGACGGGACAGGGGTGCCGACCGAAGAGCCTCCTCCTACTCTGGAGGAAGTGTACGCCGCGGTGCCGAGCCCGGCGTTGATCAACGTCGAACTCAAAGTCTTTGAGAGTTGTTTGACCGACACCACCGGGCCCGACGCCCTCGTGCCCCTCGCTCTCGAAGAAGTGACGCGTCTGGGTGAGCAAGACCGGACGTTCTTCTCCTCGTTCGATGCCGAGGCGGCCGAGCTGGTCAAGCTCGAACAACCCGAGTACTACTCGGCCTTGCTTCTCCGGGTGACCGATTCGGCAGCCGTCGAACAGGCGCTGCTTCTGGGCCAAGACGCGATCCATCCGTTTGCGCCCCTCGCCGACGCCGAGACGGTTCAGGCTGCGCTCGACTCGGGCCTGCAGGTCAATGTTTGGACGGTGAACGACGCAGTGGAAATGGAGACAAATATCCAAAAGGGCGCGACCGGCATCATTACTGACGAGCCCGGCGTGCTGGCAGACCTCCTCGCGAACTGATTGCTCCATACGGTCCTCCGCTCCAGACTAGACGAATGCGTCGTGGCGTCCTGGTCGTGGTCCTCTTGCTGGCGGTGGGCTGCACGGGTCTCATGCAGAACATCGGCGCCCGGATCGTCACCCGGCAGCTTGCCGAGGAGTTCGATCTCGACGATGCACAGACCGAGGCGACACGAGCTTCGGTCGACCGACTGATCGCCAAAGCGCCGAGTGTGATCGGGCCTCCCGTCGATTTCATCGTCGCCATCCTCGATCGCGGCATCGCCAAGGGCTTCACCGAGCGAGACTTGATCGGGGTGTGGCGTCGAGCCGACGAGCTCCTCGACGAAGTCGTCGCGCACATCATCGAAGAGGCAGCGCCGATTCTGGCGACCTTGAACGAGGATCAGATCGATCATGCGCATGCACGCTTCGAGAAGCGCTTCGAGGAAGTGCGGGAAAAGCTCGCGGAGCCGCCGGAAGAGAGGCTCGAGAAACGTCAGGACGCGTTCGTCGAGGCGATTGAAGAATGGATCGGCGACCTCAGCTTCGAGCAAGAGAAAGCGTTCCGGGCCTATGTAGCCCGCTTTCCGGACGACGCAGCTTTGCAGCTAGCAGCCGATCAGGGGCGGGTCGCGGAGATCGAAAGCGTCCTGCGTCAGCGCCCAGGTGCCCCTGCGATACGGGAGGCCCTCTGGAAAGCCTGGAAAGAGCGGGGGGATTGGGGTCCCGAGGCACGTACCCCCGCCGAGCGGCGCGCGCAGAGCCGGCAGACGATTCTCTACGTGTATGGCTCGATGAACGGGAAACAAAAGGACCACGCGAGCAGGCATCTTCACGAGCTTCACGACAAGGTGAAGCGGTTCCTCGGCATGGCCGACTCGTAGGCCGCCTAGAAGAGCCAGCCTAAGAAGAGCTTGAAGACGTGGGTGTTGGTGCGGAACTCCGTGTCGGTGAGGCTGTTCATGCCGATGGTGTAGTTGAAATCGAAGTTCAGCGGGCCGAGGTCGAACTGGACGCCAAACCGCGCGCCCGCGAGGTAGATCGCCAGTGGGTACCCGGGGATCTCTTTGGGTTTGAACTGGAGCCCCTTCCGATCGCCGTCCAGCTCGACAAAGCCGCGAAGGTTGAAGGTGCTGACCCAGCCTCCATAGAAGAAGATCTTGAAGTAAGGGTTCTTGTAGGGGACGTAGCCGGCTGTCAGCGGAATCTCGAGTTGGTTCATCCTGACTCTCTGGTCGGCCAGCCCTGCTATGATGTCCGGGTCTTCGCCCTCCGCTTCGGCGATCAGCTGGAGCTGTCTTCCGTAAGTGAAGTAGAACCGACTGAAGCCTATGGCCATCTCGCCAAAGATCTTGCCGGCGGTGACGCGTGCGGCAAGCTGCATGCCCCAGTTGAAGTAGCTGGACGGGCTGCGGCCACCCACCGTGCCGATGTATCGGCCTGGGTCGGGCGGCCCACCCTCATAGAGGTCGATGGTTGGAACCCGGGGTACGATCGTCGTGCTGCCGATCCCGACGGCAACTTTGACGTCCATTTTGGGCACAGCGGACGCGGAGCTCGGCGCAAGGCACATTGCGGCGCAAAGAGCGGGAAAGGCCAGGGCTAGGTGTCGCTTCTTCATCAAATTGTGTCCATCAGGGGTTCGGACGCGGGGCGTCACGCGGGGAAGTAGTACTCCTGGCCGTCGAGCACGAACTTCTTATCCATGATGCGCGGCCACATCGGCTTGGTTTCTAGCTTTGTTTTCTGCCACTCCTCGTGCTCTGTCTTCAGCTTCTCGTAGAGCTCCGGCATCTGCTCCTTCAGGTTGATCTTCTCCGAGTTGTCGGTGATGAGGTTGTAAAGCTCGGCCCAGCCATCGCGCGTGCTCAAGATGAGCTTGTAGTCACCATCGCGAATGGCCCAGATGTGATCGGCTCGCCAGAAAAGCGCCTGGTGAGGCCGCTCTTTGTTCTCGCCGTTCACGTAAGGGACCAAGTCGACGCCGTCGTATTCACGATCGTCGGGCAACACGCCACCCGCCGCTGCGACGGAAGTCGCGTAGATGTCGGTCGACGAAACCGGATACTTGTACCGCGTTCCCGCCCGGACCTTGCCCGTCCACTTCATCATGAAGGGCACTCGGATGCCGCCTTCGAACTGGGTGAGCTTGCCTCCTTTGAGGGGCCCGTTGTCGGTGGCGTGGGTGTACGAAGCGCCCCCGTTGTCGCTCAAGAAGAAGATCAGTGTGTCTTCCTCGATGCCGAGGTCCTTGATCTTCTGGTGGATGTCGCCGACGGCATCGTCGAGGGCCGAGATCATCGAGTAGTACACCCGCTTGTTTTCATCCTCGACGTGCGGGTACTGACAGTAGTACTCGACGGGCGCCTGGAACGGCACATGGGGCGCCGAAAACGCGGCGTAAATGAAGAAGGGCTCGTCCTTGTGCTCCTCCATGTACTCGTTGATCTCGTCGCGAAACGCAAAGGTCAGGTACTCCTCCTCGATGATCTCCTTCTGGTTCCTCATGATGGCAGCTTGTTCTTTGCGCCCCGTCTTCCATTGGTGTTGCGCGCTGAACGCCTTGTGCTCGTGGTTGATGATCCCTGACCAGTTCTTTTTGGGCGCGTAAAGCGAGAATGCGCCGTAGAACCCGTACTGATAGTCGAAACCACGAGCCATCGGCACTTGCTCGCGGTGCACGCCGAGGTGCCACTTCCCGATCAAAGCCGTGTTGTAATCGTACTTCTTGAGGATCTCGGAGAGCATGATCTCGGAGGGCGGCACCCCTTGCTTGTGCACCTGCCACGCCGAGGGGAACGAAGGCTTTGCCTTGACCTTGAACTCCCCAGTATCGACGAGCCACCGGCCGGAGATGTATTCCACGTAGTTGCTCGGGTAGAACTCCATGACCTGCGTCTCGAAGCCATAGCGATTTTGGACGCGCCCTGTCATCAGACCCGCGCGGGCAGGCGCGC
>JBFICQ010000220.1:0-6176 GCA_041581895.1 Polyangiales bacterium
CCTCGACGGAGCGCAGAATCCTTGAAATATTTGGGGTGTGTTGTGGCGATACTGCGCGCTGAGCCTCTGCGTGTGCTTTGCGGCATGCACCGGAAAAATAAGCCAGTCGGGTGGGCCCGGCCCTGATGGCCCGCCAGCGGTGGATCCGATCTTGGCCGTCGAGAGCGGGGTGCGCCGGCTCTCCCAAGCTGAGCTCGACAACACGCTCAAAGATCTGTTGGGCGAAGACACGGCGCCCGCTTCGCGCCTGCTGAACGAAGACGAGTTCCGCCCCTTCGACAACGACTACACGATTCAGCAGGCCTCGGAGGCATTGATCACCTCGCTCGAGGTCCTCGCCGAAGAAGTCGCCGATCGCGCCGTCGGGGATGCTGCGCGTCGGGCTGCCCTGGTTCCGTGTACGCCTACCGGTCGCGATGATGCGGCCTGCTTTCGCGAATTCCTCGAGAGCTTTTTGCCGCGTGCCTTTCGAAGGGCGGCGAGCTCCGAGGACGTCGACGCGTACATGCCGTTGCTCGATTTCGCGACCGAGGACAATGCGGCCGTCAACAACGACTTCTACACCGCGGTCAGGCTCGCGGTCTCGGCTACGATTCAGGACCCCGAGTTTCTGTATCGCATCGAAGAGGGAAGCCCCGGCAGCACGCCTGGCTTGCTCGAGCTCGACGGCTACGAAATCGCCAATCGCATGTCGTACCTCTTGTGGGCGACGATGCCGGATGATGGGCTCTTTGCTGCCGCCGCCGCGGGCACTCTCGACACGCCCGAGGGAAGACAAACCGAGGCAGCTCGCATGTTCGACGACTCGCGCGCCCGCATGCAGCTTCACCGCTTTCATGCGATGTGGCTCGGCTACCGCTCCATTCCACACACTCCCGAGTTGGTCGCTGCCTTCAATCGCGAGACCTCGGCGCTCATCGACCGCGTGATCCTCGATGAGCCGGGCAGCTACCTGCGGCTGTTCACGATGAACGAGACGTTCGTCGACGACGCGCTTGCCGATCACTACGGCCTGCCCCGACCCACCGATGGTGAAGGATGGGTCTCGTATGAGGGCACCGGGCGCGCCGGCATCCTCGGTCACGGCAGCCTGCTCGCGGCCTTCAGCAAGTTCGAAGACACCAGCCCGACTCAGCGCGGTATTTTGGTGCGCACGCGCTTCATGTGTGAAGAGGTGCCGCGGCCTCCGCCCGATATCGACACCGACCAGCCGCCGCAAGGCGCGATGGATGCGGTGTGCAAGTACGACCGCTACGCCGAGCACCGCGATCAGTCGAGCAGCTGCGCCGGTTGCCACAGCCTCGTCGACCCGATCGGCTTCGGCCTCGAAAACTTCGACGTGGCCGGGCGCTATCGCGAGCACGACGACGGGCTTCCGGAGTGCATCATCGAGGGCAACGGAGAGATCGTGGGCATCGGCAACTTCTCGAGCCCTGCCGAGCTCTCTCAGCTTCTCGTCGACAACCAGTATGTCGACGCCTGCGCGGTACAGCAGTTGCTGACGTACGCTTGGGGTCGACCGCCCACCATTTACGAAGAGGAGCTCGTGGCCGAGATGACCAGCTCGTTCCGCGGTGGCGCGCATGATTTCAAGGCATTCGTGCTCGGGTTCATCGGGTCTGACCGATTCGCCCGGCGGGTCGAGGAGAGGTTCTGAGATGGCCCTGAAGATCAATCGACGAGCGGTTCTTCGAGGCATTGCCGGCGCCACGGTCGCTCTTCCGTGGCTCGAATGCATGGTGCCGACGCGTGCGAGCGCTCAAGCAATCCCGCGGCGCTATGCGCTCTTGTTTGCAGGCCAAGCGCTTGGCGGGGACAACTACGCGAAGAACTCGAGCCGCGTCGGCGGGCAAAACGTCACCGAGGGCGGCCACTACATCGCCGACACTGCCTACGGGCGCGGCTATGCGCTCACCACCCCGTTGCTGCCGCTTCAAGGGATGGAGAACGAGTTCACCATGATTTCGAATCTGGCGATTCCGTTCAATGCCGGCTCCACCAGCGGTACTAGTGTTCCGTCGGGCGGTGCCTATCGGGACTTTCACGGCGGTGGCGCGAGCCCCCTGTTGTCGGGTACCCGATCGACCTCGCCTTCGTATGTCTGTAACGGGATCACCTCCGACCAGACCATCGCCGACCTGAACGACGGCCAAACCACCCACAAGTCCCTGGTCTTTCGCGCGCAGCCAAGCTTCTACGTGAGTGGCTATAGCTTCGCGGGGCGCCAATACATTTCGTATGGCGCGGGAGGCGGCAGCGGGGCGCGCATCGAGGCGCAGGCGAGTCCAGAGGTCGCCTATCGTTCGCTCTTCCAGGGCTTCGTCCCCGATAACGACGAAGACGCGGCCCGATTCGATTTCGAGCTCCGCTCGCGCCGAAGCGTCCTAGACCTCGTCCTCGAGAAGCGCGCCAAGCTCATGGGCAACGTCGGCCGTGCCGACGAGCAACGCCTCGAGCGCCACTTCGACGAAATCCGCGATCTCGAAAACCGCATCAGCGCGCTCCCGCCCGTTGCAAGCGGCGCGTGCGTCGTTCCACCCGACCCCGGTGCCGACCCGCCCATCGGTGGCGACCACGACGGGGGCGGTAGTGGCTCGGTCACTCCGGGCTCGGGCTACAGCGACGAGCACACCCGCTCTCGAATCTTTGCCGACCTGATCCACATGGCTTTCGTCTGCGATCTCGCGCGCGCGGCTTCGCTCCAGATCACGGCGTTCCAATCCCACATGAATGTGCGTCCGATCGCCGATGGCCTCGGCACACTTCCTGGCACCGTACGCCCGGCGCGCTGGGCGTCCGTTGGTGGCGATCTTCACGAAGTCGGCCACAACGGCGACCCGAACAACCGCGGTCAGATCCCGTCAGCGGGTCTTCTCGGCTGGCACATCTCGCACTACGCGTATCTGATCGACAAGCTTCGCAACACGCCCGAAGGCGGCGGCAACGTGCTCGACAACAGCGTGCTCGTGTTTACACCCGAGGCAGGCCACGGCCTGCAGCTCAACGACGGCTCCTCTCAAAACCAAACGCACTCGGTCGAGAATATGGTGATCCTCGTGGCAGGTCGCGCCGGCGGTCTCAATCCGGGCGCGCATGTCGATGGTGGCGGCGCCCATCCGGCGCGTGTGCTCGTGCGTGCGATGCAGGCGGCCGGCTACGGCGGCAACTCCCTCGGCGAGGTCACCGGCACCGTCGACTTCTAGTCGATGTCATCGTGGCATTGAGCTTCACCTTGTTTGGTGAGGCACCTCACAACTCCGCCAATCGGCTTTCAGAAAACAACACCAAAGGGTGAAATATTCAGCCTTAGGTGCTAACTTGTTCACCATGGATGCGCGGACGGCACCCCGGTACGGGGCAGCGGTGTTTTGCCTGCTGCTCTTCGGTTGCGGAGAGCCGAGTCTGTCTCACGGCAACGCGGGAAGCACCGCAACCACGGTTGGTCTCTCGACCTGTGTCGACCTCGCCGAAGGTGAAACGCTCTCCGGTGTGGGGCCGGACGGGCACGCGTGGGTGACCAGTCTCGATGGTCTTCGCATCGTCGACCCGGCGGGTGAGTCGCAACCGATCACGGTTCGCTTTGGTGTGGCCGATGAGCTCGTCGCTTGGACTAGCGACCGCGCATTCGTCGTCAGTGAAAGCCAGCTTTGGGACACCAGCCCCGGTGGCTCTCAGCCCTTCATCCTTCCCGACAACCTCGGCCGCCCGCGCTACGCGTGCGGCGACCCCGAGGCGACGTCGGGCTCGTTCGTTCTCGGCACCCGTGGGCTCTTCGAGCGCCGCGGCAGCACTTGGTTTCGCTGGGACATCCCCGTCGACGTCTTCGAGGCGATGGAAATCCAACACCTCGAGGGTTCCTGCGGAACGGCTGACGAGATCCTCTATCTGACCACCACCGAAGGAGCGCTGTGGGAAGTTCGCTTTGGCGACAACCCGTTTTTTCGCGAGATCGGCTCGATCGACGACGCCCAAGAGCTCGCGGTCGATTCCGAGCACGGCATCATTCGCCTCTTTCTCGGCTCGCTATACCGATACGACGGCGATTGGGAGCACATCCCCTTCGATGGCGGCTTCGTGATGCACACCGATGCTGCGGGCGGGGTCGTCTGGGCAACCGTGCGCGAGAAGATTTTCCGTCGTGATCGCTTCGCGCGCTGGCAGGAGATCGAGCCCGATACGACCTTCCAATTCATCGACCAAGTGTTGGCCTATCCGGCCGGGGGCGCCTGGGTCGTCGAGGGCTCGCGGATGTGTCACTTCGGCCATCGCGAGGCGGTCATCGTCGAAGGTGTGCGCCCCTTCGAGCGACTCGACCAAGACAATCCGCCCGAGCGCCTCATGATCATGGCCGACCCAAGTGACTCGATGTCGCTTTACGCGAGCATCGACGGGCGGGGCATTCCCGTGACGGGTGTGTCGGGCATGTGGACACTCGGCGACCTCGGCTCGCTCGGCGCGGGTTGGCACGAGCTCAACCTCGAGCTCTCGAGCCCGCTCGGCCCCGTCGCGCGTACCGTTCCGTTCCGGGTAGATGGCGAAATCGTCATCGGGGGCGACCCGACGGTCTTCTACGAGGCCGACATCAAGCCCATCTTCGACATGTATTGCGCGCAGTGCCACGGCCCGAACGGGGCGCAGCGCTTTTTTGGTGACTACGAGTCGTTCGTCGTGACCGCTCCGAGCGCGCTCGAGCTCATCAAGAGTCGTGAAATGCCGCCTCCTCCGCTGCCCGGTCCCAGCCAGGGGGAGATAGGCCTCATCGAAACGTGGATCCAGGAAGGAATGGCGCCATGACGCCCAAGTGGACAATCATTGGCGTTCTGATCGGAGGGTTGCTCGTAGGGTGTACTGGCGACCTCAGCGGTTCAGAACCAAGAAACCCAAACGATCCCAACGCCGTCCCTGAGACGAAGCGAATCGTACGGCTCACCGCCGATCAGTTGTTTCGCTCGATCGAGGTGACGACGGGCCAAACCTGGTCGCGCGAGGATCAGTACGCGCCGACGCTCGGCAAGCCTGACTTCAACCAGGCCACCGAGGAGTCGCAGGATATCTCGGTGAGCTTCGTCAAGCTGGCCGGGGATGCGGCGCGCGAAGTGTGCGGAGAGGCGGTCGACGCCGACCTCGCGCTGGGTAACCCCGACGATCGCATCATCCTCAAGCATCTCAACGGCCTCGATCCCGAAGACGACTCCGTCCTGACGAACCTGCGCTACCTCGTTCTTCGTTTTCACGGGATTCACATGACCGACGACCTGGACTCTCGGCTCGACCCGTGGGCGGCCATCATGCGGACCGACCTGCCTGCCGATGTGGGCGAGCGCGAATCCCAGGCCCGCGATCGCTGGAAAGCGGTCTGCGTCGGTCTCATCACCCACCCCGACTTTCTCACGTACTGAGGTGTGACCATGTGCAACGACAACAAATTCGAATTCAGTCGCAGGTACCTCTTCCGGGGTGCTTTGGCCGGGGTTGGCATGCTCACGCTGGCCCCCATCACGCGGGTGCTCGGTCAGCAACTGGGCGGACGCCGTCTCGTCGCCTGTTACCTTCAGGGCGGTTGGGATGTCTTGCTCGGGCCCGACACGCGTGACCCACTCAGGACGTACGACGGCATCGACCTCGACATCAACCGGCTACCCGGACAATACCAAGACCCGATTCCGGTCATGAGCGGCGGGAGCGAGGTCCTTTGGGGCTCGACGATGGCGGCCCTGGTCCCCCACGCCGATCTGGTGACCATCTTCCGGGGCATGAACATGAACACGGTCTCGCACGAGAGCGCGAGGCTCTACAGCCATACCGGCATCGAGCCCGACAACACCCTGGCCAAGGGCGACTCGCTCAGCACCATTGCGGCGGCCACCTTCGACGACGGCAAGCTCATCCCAAACGCGGCCATCGACGTCGCGAACTTCAACAAGAGCTTCGACAACCGCGTGACGGCGTTCCAGATGAACGACCCCGACGAAATCGGGCAGCTCATCGGCCTCAACCGCGACCGGCTCCCCGACTACCTCGAGAATCTCGTACGGACCTCCCTCGACGCGGCTCGTTCCTGCGTGTCGCCCGAGTACGCCGGCAGGCTTCCCGAGGACCAGATGCAGCTCAGCCGCGACCGCCTCAAGCGCATTCAGGACCAAGACTTGATCAGTCGGTTCAACTTTGGCTCGGGC
>JBFICQ010000221.1:0-6151 GCA_041581895.1 Polyangiales bacterium
GATCCCGAGCGCCATCATCACCGGCAGCTGCTTGAACGCCTCCCAACGACTCCCGTACAGATCGCGATGCGCGGTGATGTAGAAGAGCGCCACCGACCCGCAAGTCGCGAAAAACATCGGAACGTCGAGCATCAGGAGCTCGGGGTGCTGCATTTGCCGTCGAAGGAGCATGTTCGGCAGCTGCAACAGCGCGAGCACGAGAAGAAACACGTAGGCGGCGTTGTTGGTGAGGTGGAAGAAGGCCTCCCGCTTCACCTTTCCCGAAACCGGCGCGCGCATGATCGGGCCGAGCAGCTTCGTGGCGGTTTGCAGCGATCCCTTGGCCCATCGATATTGCTGGCTCTTGAAGCTCGTCAGGTCGCAAGGGAGCTCCGCGGGGGCGCTTGCTTGGGGCACGTAGACGAATCTCCAACCGCGAAGCTGTGCCCGGTAGCTGAGGTCCATGTCTTCGGTGATCGTGTCGTGCTGCCAGCCCCCGGCGTCTTCGATCGCAGACTTTCGCCACATTCCGGCCGTTCCGTTGAAATTGAAGAAGCGGCCGGAGCGGTGTCGCGCCAGATGTTCGATCACGAAATGCCCGTCGAGGAGCATCGCTTGGCACCGCGTAAAGAGCGAGGTCGACCGATTGAGATGGGACCAGCGCGCCTGCACCATGCCGACCTCCGGCTCGGCGAAGAAGTGAACGAGGTCTCGGAGGATGCTGCGACGGGGCAGGAAATCGGCGTCAAACACGATCAAGAGCGTGCCCTTCGCGCGCTCGGCTCCTTCGGCCAAAGCACCGGCCTTGTAACCGATTCGGTCTTGGCGGTGCAGGTACGCGATGTCGATTCCTTCTCGGCGAATCGAAGCGCAGGTCGCGCGTGCGATGGCGGACGTTGCGTCGTTGGAGTCGTCGAGCACCTGGATCTGGAGCCGGTCCCGAGGGTAGTCGATGTCTGCCGCCGCTCGGATCAAGCGTTCGGCAACATACATCTCGTTGAACATCGGCAGCTGCACGGTGACCGAAGGCAGGTCGGCCTCGTCGAACCGTGCAGGGGGTTCCGTTCGCTCGCGCCGATGGCGCAGGTAGAGGGCCAGCAAGGCGCTTCGGTGAACCCCATATAGCGCCAGCGCTCCGAGCGTGAGCAAGTAAAGGATGATGACGAAAGTATGCACAGCCGCCCCGAAAAACCCGTCCCGTTCCTAGTGCGTCGTTGTAGATGCTGCAAGCTCGGCGGCGGTCCGCAGCCTAGTGATCGTCTTGTCCTTGCCGAGCACCTCCATCACCTCGAAGAGCCCGGGGCTTCGGGTTCGGCCAGTCATCGCGACGCGTGCGGGTTGCGCAACCTGCTTCATCGAAAGCTCGTTGGCTTCGAGCCAGCCCTTGACCACTTCGTCGAGTGTCTCCTGCTCGAAGGGCTCGACTTGCTCGATGAGATCGGCGAGCTGCGAGAGGCGAGGGGCATTCTCCGGAACGAGGAACTTCCGCTTGCCCTTCTCTTCGAACTCGACCTCGCTGACGAAGTAGCGCACTGCGTCTGCCACGTCTGCCAGCGTGGCAGACCTCGGCTTCACGTGAGGGATGGCCTTGAGCAAGACCGGATCGTCGCCCTGAACAGCAATCCCGATCTTGGCCAAGAAAGGCACGACGAGTCGAGCGATCTCAGCGTCCGGCAGCATCCGCAGGTGTTCCTCTTGGACGTACAAGAACTTTTTCGAGTCGTAGCGTCCTGCGGTCGAACCCACGCGTTCCCAACTGAAATTGTCGATCAGCTCCTGGCGCGTGAAGATCTCTTGATCGCCATGCGACCACCCGAGCCGAGCGAGATAGTTCAGAACCGCATCGGGCAAATATCCCATATCCCGGTATTCGAGCACGCCGACTGCTGCATGGCGCTTCGAGAGCTTTTCGCCATTGGGAGCAAGCACCATCGGCATGTGCGCGAACTTCGGGGGCTCGGCGCCGAGCGCTTCATAGAGCAGGATCTGCGGTGCGGTATTGATGAGGTGGTCATCTCCTCGGGCAACGAGAGTCACCTCCATCGTCAAGTCGTCGACGACGCAGCCGAAGTTGTAGAGCGGCATCCCATTTGGACGCAGTAAAATGAAGTCCTGCTGAGTGTCGTTTGGTACGTCGATCCGGCCTTTGACCGCGTCGTCCCAGCCCGTCGTTGCTTCATCAGGCGCTCGGAAGCGGATTACGAACTTTGCGTTTGGGTCTTTTGGGGGGTCGGTGCGGTCGCGCCACGGGCTTTGAAACCGAAACCCCCCTTTTGCATGGGTCTTGTGGAAAGCATCGCGGGCGTCGGCGATCTCTTGTTTGGTGGCGTAGCATCGATACGCATGCCCTGACGCAAGCAACTTCTCGGCGTAGTCCGCGTAGATGTCGAGGCGCTCGCTTTGGAAGTACGGGCCGTGAGGGCCGCCCGTTTCGGGGCCTTCATCCCAGTCAAGACCGAGCCAACGCATCGAATCGAGCACGATCTGAATGCTCTCCGCGGTGCTTCGCTCCCGGTCCGTGTCTTCGATCCGGAGGATGAACGTGCCGCTGTTTTGCCGCGCCCACAACCAGCTATAGAGTGCCGTTCGCACCCCACCGATGTGCAGATAGCCCGTCGGCGATGGAGCAAACCGAACGCGAACTTCGGCCATGGCCGAGGGCTACCCGGCCTCCACGGTAGGGTCAAGCGAAGCCGACTCAGCCTCCAGTGGGCTTTGCGTTGGCCTGAAGGATGTCGCGATAAGAGTCTCGATGCGCCCAGGCCAAGAACACCTGCAGCAAGATGATCACGATCGCCATCGGTAGCCCAGTCTGGTCGAGGAACACGTGAACCAGAAGAATGTTCACCGACACCGGCGCAAGAAGGATGAGCCCGAGTGGAAGGAAGCGGCCGGTCAGAATCATCAAGCCCGAAGCCACCTCGACCAGCTTTACGACGATCATGAAATAGCCCGTCTCACTGAGCGCCGTCATGAAAGCAGTCATCGGCGCATTCGCCTCGGGGTTGGGAATGAAATGGAAGAACCCGTTCAGGCCAAAGACCACGAAGATCAAACCCAAAATCAACCGAGCACCTATGATTGCAAAATTCATCCTGAGCTCCTCTCGTGAGGCGGCGGCAAGTTTCTAGTGAATCGCCGTCATCGGGCCTGTGATGGCACTGAGCATAGCGGTGTTCATTGATGAGCCTACAACTCCGCGGGGCCCCTCGTTGAAAAAAGGGAGACAATGCGCTCTTTCCAGGGGTTGGCCGGCTTGACCCTAAGAGGTGCGATGCGCAGGCTGGCGCCTTCATGGGTTCCCCGACCAGTCTCATCGAGCGTCTCAACCGCGGTGTCACGAGGCGCAACGCGCGCTGGTCGTTCGTGAATGCGCAGCGGTTTGGCGTCGCGCTCGAGCTTCGGCGCTTTCGCCTCGGCAATGGGTTGACCGTCGTCTCGCTGGTCGACCGATCGGCACCGACGATCAGCTATCACACTTGGTTTCGCGTCGGGTCACGACACGAGCGCCCCGGGAAGACCGGACTCGCGCATCTATTCGAGCACTTGATGTTCAACGAGACCAAAAGGCGTGGTCGCGGCGAGTTCGACCGATTGATGGAGCGCGCCGGCGCCGAGGTGAACGCGGCGACGTGGACCGACTGGACCTACTACTACGAAAACGCCCCAAAGAACGCGCTAGCCCTCGTCATTGAGCTCGAAGCGGATCGGATGTCGAATCTCGTTCTTCGCGCGCCGCAGGTACGATCCGAAAAAGAGGTCGTCGCCAACGAGCGAAAGCTCCGCGTCGAGGACGACATCGAGGGCCGGGCGCTCGAGGAGCTCTACGCTACTGCGTTTCGTCGCCACCCCTATCGCTGGCCGACGATCGGGTGGATGAAAGACATCCGCGGTTTCACCGTCGAAGATTGCCGACGATTCTATCGCACCCATTATGCCCCCAACAATGCAACCGTCATCATCGCAGGCGACTTCGACGAGCGGCAGGCCCTTTCGAAAATTCAAGAGCGCTACGGACGCCTTTCTCCGGCGCGCCCGATCGACCCTGGGCCTCACTCAAAGGAGCCGTTGCAACGGCGAGAGCGGGTCTTGCGCATCGCGGCGCCGACACCGAGCGACAAAGTGCTCATCGGGTACCGAGCGCCGTCTTTCGCGAACCCGCATACCCCGGCGCTGAGCGTCGCCAACGAGCTGTTGTTCGGGGGTCGAAGCGCCAGGGTCCACCGCCTGTTGTGCCTCGACGAGGAGCTCGCCCTGTCGGTCCGCGGTGCGATTTCGCCTTTCGTCGACCCAGGGCTCTTCGAGATTTGGATCTCGCTTCGGGAGGGGAAGCGTCGTCGAGACGCGATCGCATTGCTCGACAAAGAGGTCAGGCGGTTAGCGGCGGAAGGGCCGACCGATCTCGAGCTCGAAAAGGCGATCAATCAGATCGAGCTTTCGTTCCTGCACAGCATGGAAACCGCCGGGGGCAAGGCCGAGCAGGTGGGGTTCTATGAGACCGTCGTCGATGACGGAGGAACGCCGTTCGACCGCTTGAATGCGTATCGACGGGTGACTCCAACTCAAGTGAAACGCGCGGTGGCCAAGTATCTTCGCCCTTCACGCCGCTCGCGCGTGGAGATCTCCGGGATCGCGGCATGAGGAAAAGCATCAAGCCCAAGATCCTCGTCGAATCGAGCGATGTCCTTCCGCTCGTCGACGTCGAGATCGCGTTTCGCGTTGGCAGCCTGCAAGATCCGATCGGCAAAGAGGGGATCGCGCAGCTCACCGGCCAGCTCATGCGACGCGGCCCAGCCGGCATATCCGCTGACGGCTTCGAAGAGCGACTCGCAAATCTCGGCGCCCGACTCACGGTCGACGCCGCGATGCGATCGACCCGCATCCGTGCAACCACGCTTCGCCGCAACCTCGAGCCAGTGCTCGAGCTCGTCGCCGACTTGATCTGGCAGCCCGCCCTGCGTGCGCGCGACTTCGCGAAGCTGAAGCGCCATGCCCAGGCCTCTCTATTGGCGCGCCTGGACGACGACCAAACCCTGGGCGCGGTCCATCTTCGACAGAGGCTCTTTGCCGGGCACCCCTACGGCCGGTCGTCGAGCGGTTCCTCCGCCAGCCTTCGACGGATCAGGCTTCAAGATGCCAAGCGATTCTACGCGCGTTACCTCCAAAAAGAGCCCTTCATCGTCGGCATGTCCGGGGACATCAGCGACTCGGAGGCCAAATCGCTAGTGCGCGCCCACTTTCCGGCGCCCCCGGGCAAGATGAACGGCAAGCGCGACGTGCCCGCGACGCACATTCGGCGCGGCCGCCACGTCATCGTCGTCGACAAGCCCGAAAGAACGCAAACCCAGTTGTACATCGGCACGCTCGGTGCGCGCACCCATGACCGGAACCTCTTTCCGCTCATCGTTTCGAACACAGCGTTTGGCGGAACCTTCACGGGGCCATTGATGCAAGAGGTGCGAGCAGTGCGAGGATGGAGCTATGGCGCTTACAGTCGCTTGATGCACTCCGACCAACGAGACGCGTGGTACATGTGGACCGCTCCAAGCGCCGAGTACTCGGCCGACTGCGCCGCGCTCCAGCTCGAGCTTCTGGACCGCTGGGTCGATAAAGGTCTTCCCCAAGCCTCGGTCAAGTTCGCCCAGCAATATCTGATCAACAGCCACTGCTTTGATCGTGACACCCCATCCAAGCGGCTCGAGTCTCGCATCGACATCGAGCTCCTCGGAGTGCCGCGACGTTACGTCGAACGCCACGACGAGCTCGTGGCAGACGTGACCCCCAAGCAAGCCAAGGAGGCGACGAAAGCACGGATCTCGCACGGCGATCTCGTGATCGTGGTCGTCGCGACGGCGAAAGACGTCGAAGACGCCTTCGCCAAGCTCCCCGGGGTCAAGTCGGTGGAGGTAGTCCCGTATCGCCAGCCTTAACAGCGGATCGCGCGCCGGAGCTCCGACCTGCTCCAGATTCTCGGGACGCTTACGTGGGGTAGGGGCTCCAATCGCTTGGCCATGTCGCTCAGAGCCCCGTCCGGGTCCGGCAAAATGATCGTCGGCAGACTCTCGTTGCGCGTGAAGAACTCGACTACTTCCATCGAGGCTCGGTCGTGCGTCGCGGAGTGAATCACGAGCCCCGCATAGTCGACCTCTTCGCCTTCGAGCTCTCGCACAGC
>JBFICQ010000222.1:0-6123 GCA_041581895.1 Polyangiales bacterium
GACGGCTTCATGTAGTGACGGCGGCGCTTGAGCTCACGTAGGATACCCTCGGTCGCCATCTTGCGCTTCAGGTGCTTGACCGCACGCTCGAGCCCGCGCTCACCGACGTGAACTTCGATAGGTTTGACTTGTACGGTCTCGACCATGGATGCGTTTGCTCCTCCGCAGGAGCGCGGGAGGCTTACACAGTGTACACGCGGGCGCAAGGAGGCCCAGTTTTGCCGGGGAAAGCCCTCCTCGGCTCCTGCGATCGCGGTCTCATTCGGCCGTCGCTCGGGCCTCTTCGGGGCTGATTTCCCCAGCCTTTTCGAAGGCGAGCTTCCCGTCGCCCGCAGTGACGCGAACCACATCGCCCGCGGTGAAACGCCCCGCCAAAATGTCTTCGGCCAATCCGTTTTCGAGGTAGCGCTGGATCGCGCGCTTGAGCGGGCGGGCGCCGTAAGCGGGGTCGTACCCGACGTTGGCGAGAAAGTCCTTCGCCTCGTCGGAGACCTCGAGCCTCAGCTCACGGTCGGCGAGTCGCTTCTCGAAGTGACGAAGCTGCACGTCAACGATGGTTCGAAGCTGAGCACGGTCGAGCCGGTGGAAGATGATCGTCTCGTCGAGTCGGTTGAGAAACTCCGGCCGGAACGAGTCGCGGAGGTCTTCCATGACCGCCTTGCGCATCGCCTCGTCGTCGTCGAGCGCCATGATGTGATGCGAGCCGACGTTCGAGGTCAGAATCACGACTACGTTCTTGAAGTCGACCGTGCGACCCTGGCCGTCGGTGAGGCGCCCGTCGTCGAGCACCTGCAACAGCACGTTCCACACTTCTGGGTGCGCCTTTTCGACCTCGTCGAAGAGAACGACCGAGTACGGGCGACGCCGAACCGGCTCGGTTAGCTGGCCGCCTTCCTCGTACCCGACATAGCCTGGCGGGGCGCCGATCAAGCGAGCCACGGCGTGCTTTTCCATGTATTCGCTCATGTCGAGTCGAATCATCGCCTTTTCGTCGTCGAACAAAAACTCGGCCAAGGCGCGCGCAAGCTCGGTCTTGCCGACGCCGGTTGGACCCAAGAACAAGAACGAGCCGATCGGCCGATTGGGCTCGCTCAATCCTGCGCGTGAGCGGCGAACCGCGTTTGAAACCGCGACGACCGCTTCCTCTTGACCGATCACGCGATCGCGCAGCCGGTCCTCCATGTGCAGAAGTTTCTCTTTTTCGCCCTCGAGCATCTTGCTGACCGGGATGCCGGTCCACTTCGAGACGACTTCGGCGATATCTTCGTCGGTCACCTCTTCCTTGAGGAAAGACGCGGTCGCCTGGACCTCGGCGAGCTTTTGCTGAGCCTGGGTTACCGCGGCCTCGGCGGCGGGAATTTCGCCGTATTGCAGGCGTGCCGCCGTATCGAAGTCCGCCGTGCGCTGGGCCCTCTCGAGGTCGAGCCGGAGGCTCTCGACGAGCTCCTTCTTTTCGCGAATCTCGGTGATCAGCTCCTTTTCGCGGAGCCATTGAGCGCGCATCGCGTCGCGCTGTTCTTGCAGCTCCGAAAGCTCCCTTTCGAGCTCTCCCAGGCGCTTCTTGCTGGCATCGTCTTTCTCTTGCTTGAGGGCTTGTCGCTCGATCTCGAGCTGCACCACTTTGCGCTCGAGCGTGTCGATCGGTGCAGGTAGCGAGTCGATCTCCATCTTCAGCCGTGACGCAGCTTCATCCATCAAGTCGATCGCCTTGTCTGGTAGGAACCGGTCGGTGATGTACCGATGACTGAGTGTCGCCGCGGCTACGATTGCCGAGTCTTGAATGCGAATTCCATGGTGAATCTCGTAGCGCTCCTTCAGGCCGCGCAAGATCCCGATCGTGTCTGAGACCGAGGGTTCCCCGGCAAACACGGGCTGAAACCGCCGGGCGAGCGCGGCGTCCTTCTCGATGTGCTTTCGGTACTCGTCGAGGGTGGTCGCGCCGATACAGCGTAGCTCGCCTCGCGCGAGAGCCGGCTTGAGCATGTTGCTCGCATCCATCGAGCCCTCGGCAGCACCCGCGCCAACCAAGGTATGAAGCTCGTCGATGAAGAGGACGATGTCGCCTTTGGCGGCCTCGATTTCGGTCAGCACCGCCTTGAGCCGCTCTTCGAACTCACCGCGGTACTTCGAGCCCGCGACGATTGCCGCTAGGTCGAGCGCCAACAAGCGTTTGTTTTTGAGCCCTTCGGGGACGTCCCCCTGTGCGATACGGTGCGCAATGCCCTCGGCGATCGCGGTCTTACCGACACCTGGCTCGCCGATCAACACGGGGTTGTTCTTGGTGCGACGCGAAAGCACCTGCATGACGCGGCGGATCTCTTCGTCGCGCCCGATCACCGGGTCGGTCTTGCCTTGGCGCGCCGCTTCGGTGAGGTCGCGCGTGTACTTCTCGAGAGCCTGGAACTTCCCCTCCGGATCTGGATCGGTCACCCGTTGGGTTCCGCGCACCTCTTTAAGCGCTTCGAGTAGCTTCTTGCGATTGAGCCCCTGCGCTTCGAGCGTCTGTTTGAGTTGCGAATCGGTATACGCAGCGAGGAGCACGTGCTCCGCCGACGTGTATTCGTCTTTGAGCCCTTCGGTCTCCTTCCAGGCTGCGGTCAACAGGTTACGGAGCCGCCGGGAGATGCCGGGCTCCGACCCGCCGGCGACTTTGGGCATCTTGTCCAGGATGGCGCCCTCGGCGCGAATCAACCCCTGTAGATCCGCGCCCGCCTTTTCGAGAATCGCCGGCCCCAGGCCATCGGCCTGCGCCAACAACTCGAGCATCAGATGCTCGGGGTACACCTCGGGATTTCCGCGGTCGGTCGCGTTCTGTTGAGCCGCTACCAGAGCCTCGCGTGTTTTGGTGGTGAGTCGATCCAATCGCATCGCTTTTCCTGGGTTCGCGGCAAGTTAAGCATATCGCGCGAACCGTCAATGGGTGGACAGCCCACAAAAACGAAGCAATAACAGCGGTGTGCGAGCCTTCACCATCGCCGCGGCCTTCATGCTCGCGTTGTCCTCGTGCAAGTCGGAATCCGTATCCCCTGGCTTCGAGTCCCCCAAGTCAACCATCGACACGCTGTTTCGCGCATACGATGTCGGAGACGTGCCACAAGCCGAAATCCGTCGCCGGCTGCAGGCACGCGAGCGGTTCGAGCTGCTCGATGAGGGCCTCTTTCGGAGCTGCTTTTCCGATTGGCAAGGCGAGCACGATCAGGGGCTCGGCGGCTTCGTCTTTGGGCAGCTGGTCGCGGCCAAGGACGAGCTCACGATCGACATTCAAGGCAACATCGCTCACGTAAGGGCGTCGTCTTCCGCGCCAGACAGCGCGCCCGTCGTGCTGGTCAGACAAGACGCTGGCTGGAAGATCGACCTTCGAAAGAGCATCCCGCCGGACATCCGCCAGCGTCTCTACGAGGTCTATCGTCACGCTCGCCGGGTCGAGCGTAGGTGATGGTCTAGAGCGTCGGGGCTGCATGGACGGGCTAGCAACCCGACTCCTTCATTCGATTCGAAAGGGAGTGATGTCGATGCGTTCTCCAGGCGGGGCGTGCTTGAGGGCCTCCTGCATCAGGAGGAGCTCCTGCGCGTGGGGGTTCAACGCGAGCCCTGCTCCGACGCTCCGCCGGGCCCCGTGGAGATCCCCGACACCGGCAAAATACACGGCGTCGTTGTAGTGACGCCATAGGAGCTGAACCTCGGTTTGGGCATCGCGGGGCTCATCGATGCGCGCATAGATGTCATCCCAAAGTGCACCGTGCCTCTGCATCGCCTCTCCTTCGTCCGCTTCGGTGATGTCGGCGGTCAAAACGCGGTGATAGAGCTGATCCGGGACCAACATGTCGAACAACTCCGCGTCGACTCGGATGTCCATCTCGACGAGGACGGGCCGCAGCGCTGCAAGGCTTTGCAGGTCGGGTGCGTTGAGCTGGCCGTCGAGGATGTAGTTACCTAGTAGCGATTTCAGCTCGGGTTCCTCGGAGACGAGCCGATCCACCAGCTTTGGGTAGCCCAGGAGCGGGAGCGGGATCATCGTGACGTCGGGACGATTCAGCTCCTCCGCTTCTCCACCCCAGAAGCGAAAGATCGTGCTCGGATTGTGGGCGAGCACGACGGCACGGGCCGGAAGCGCTCGCCGAAGGCCGTCGTCGAAGACATCGGTATCGGCGAAGGGCCCGAGCGAGGCGTCTTCGTGCGACCGCACGAACTCGAACAGGGACGCGATCGCGACGAGCGCCCCAAGCACTGGCGCCAACTTCGGGCGACCAGGAGCTGCCTCCGCCAAGGCCGAGAGAACGACCCCCAACGCAAGAGCACCGAAGACACCTACCGAGGCGTAGGCCAACATGAAGTAGGCCAATGCATCGGGATTGCCATGCACGAAACCGAGCAAGGCACGACCGATCGTGTAGACGAGCCAGAGCGTAAGCCAAAAGAGACCGAGCTTTCGAACGGCGCGGATGCGCAGCATGAAATAGGCGCCGAGCAGCGCGAGGAGCAGCGATGCCAAGTGCAGATCCTGACCCATGGCAACGATCACGTCTGCGAGGTGCTCGCGAAACGGCGCGATGCGCTCCGGTCCGAGACTTTTCTGAAAAGCTTGTGCGCTGACGACCCAGAAGAACCGAGAGGGGGTCGACGGGTCACCCAAGTTGAGAAACGGATCCGACAAAGCTCGAAGCGGCAAGACGAGGTAGGTGAGCAGCCCGGCACCGACGAATCCGGTGGACCAAGCAAACGGACGCCATCCCCACGAAGACCAAATCCCGATCAGCAGCCATGCGGCAGGTACAAGCGCCAAAAGCGCCACGTAGTGATGGTTGGCTAGGGCCAATCCAATCGCCAGCGCCGCGTGATAAAGAGGCCGCACATCCCCGTCCCGGATCGAAGTCGCCACGCGCAGCAAGCGCTCGATGGCAATGCACAGGAGTGCCGCTTCGAGGACATAAACTTCGGGGCGGACTGCCTGAAACCACCACGCCTGGCTACCTGCTACCCACCACGTGCCGGTCAGGCAAAGCGGAGCGATCAAGGCGTCGCGAATCACGCCGCTCGCGCGGAGTGTCTGTTCGAACGCGAAGAACAGGGCCACGGTCGCGATTGCAGCGAGAAGAGCGCAGACCAACGCCACCCGAAACGAAAGCGCGCCCACGGGCAGCAGGTTCGCCGAACCGAGGACGAGCGATGCCAAGGGATGCCCCGGGGGATGAGAGATCCCGAAGTCGGCCGCGGCAGCGACGAGCTCTCCGCTGTCGAGCCAATGGCCGTAGCCCGATGCGGTATGCAGGTATACGACCAGCGGTAGCCCCCCAGCGAGCAGCCCCTTGATGAGATTTCGGCTCAACACGTTGCGATGATCGAACGACATCGGTTGCGGGGTCAAATCTGCGTCGAGCGAGCGGTGAAGTGTGCGATAGTGCGCGCGTGCCGCAGCGTCCGACGAGGTACTGGCTCATGAAGAGCGAGCCCGACGTCTATTCAATCGATGATCTCGAGCGTGACGGCACCGAAAGCTGGGATGGGGTCCGCAACTACCAGGCGCGCAACTTCATGCGAGAGATGGCCGTTGGAGACCTCGCGATCTTTTACCATTCTAGTGCCAAACCTTCGGGCGCTGCCGGCGTCGGCAAAATCTCGCGAGAGGCCTATCCGGACGACAGCCAGTTCGACGAGAAGAGCGAGTACTACGACCAGGAGTCGAAGAAAGACGATCCGCGATGGTCGATGGTCGACGTTTCATTCGTCGAGAAGTTCGAGGAGCTCGTCCCGCTTCACGCCCTCAAGAGCGACCCGAAGCTAGAGGGGATGCGGGTCACGCAGAAAGGCTCACGGCTCTCGGTGCAGCCCGTCGACAAGGCCCACTTTCGGCGGGTGCTGAAAATGGCTGGAGCGACGACCAAGACTCGCTAACTCTGCGTCGATCGGTGCCCCGCGTTCGCGCCGCCACCAATGGGGGCTTCGTCGTTCCCCGATCGGTCCGCGGCCCAGGCACGCCCTCGCCTCTGCGTCGCTCGTATCCCGGTCCGCGCCCGGCACGACGCGGGACACGGCCATCGGCCGGACGGCTCGCTTGCACTTGTCGGCGCGGTTCACTGGTGGGCTAAGGCCGACGCAAGCTCGCCTCGTGCCTCGTGTCCAACC